>JAZQWB010000001.1:0-61025 GCA_045632145.1 Eubacteriales bacterium
CTCCTCTTTGACTGTGCTGACCGCGAGGGCAAGGTTTCTGCAAGAACCGCCTTCAACGCAAAGTACCGTGGCGACCGCTTCGGTGAGGAGATTGTTAGCGAGAACATAAACAACCTTGCTATCGGCGTTACCAACCTTGTAAACACCTTCCAGCCTGAGATCATCTGTATCGGCGGTGGCGTTTCGGGTGAGAAGGAAAAGCTCATCGATCCCCTTTCTATCACCGTTGCAAGCGAGCAGTACACCAGAAACAACGAGAAGAAGACTCAGATCAAGGTAGCTTCTCTCGGCAACAACGCAGGTATCGTTGGTGCTGCAGGTCTCGGCAAGTAATATTAAGTTTTTTAAGGGCAACCGATTTTTCGGTTGCCCTTTTTGTTTTGTAACGAAGTTTTGAAAATCGAATAGTATGGTAAAGCAAGGTAACAGGCCAAATGCATCTACTTTTTTCATAAGGAAGGGTGAAGAATGAAGGATATTCCTACTGTAAAGGAGCTTTTTGACACAACAAATTCGTTGGTCGGAAAAATGCTGGACGAATGCCACTATCCCCACGAGGCACTTAGCAAAATTAAGGAATACATAAAGGATGCTGTCCCCCTGCTTGATGACAGCTACAGAGAAATTTCAAGCGGAGTGTACGTTTCCCACGAGGCAAAAATATGGCCAAGGGTGACGATAATCGGCCCTGCTATAATCGGTCGGGGTGCGGAACTCAGGCCGGGTGCATTCATCAGAGAAAACGTGATAATCGGTGACGGTGCTCTTGTAGGAAACTCAAGCGAGGTGAAGAATTCCATCATCTTTAACGGTGCAAAGCTGCCCCATTATAACTATCTCGGTGACAGTATTATTGGATTTTGTGCACATATGGGTGCAGGGTCTATCGCATCCAATCTTAGACTGGATAAAGGGTCGGTGGGAATAAACGGCATAAACACCAAGTTGCGAAAGGTGGGGGCATTTATCGGTGACTTTGCCGAGGTGGGATGCAATACCGTGCTCTGCCCCGGTACGATGATAGGCAAAGGTGCTATGATTTACCCACTTAGTGTGGTGCGAGGTATTGTAAAAGAGAAAGAGATATATAAGGGGGATTAAATGGGAAGGCTTTTTGGAACAGACGGTATAAGAGGTGTGGTCGATAAGGAGCTGACCTCTGCCCTGACTAAAAGGGTGGGAAAGGCTCTCTCAAGGATACTGAAAGAGGAGTCTGACACCCCCCACGTGCTTGTTGGTATGGACACAAGGGAATCCTCAAAGGGGCTATCCTCTGCTATAATGGAAGGCATTATGGAGGGGGGCGGTGTAGCCCGTAGCATCGGGGTCTGCTCTACTCCTGCGATAGCATATCTACTGACAAGGGGTGGCTATGATGCGGGGGTTATGATTTCCGCCTCTCATAATCCCTATGAGTTTAACGGTATAAAAATCTTCGGCAGGGGCGGATATAAGCTTTCCGACAGTATGGAGGATAAAATAGAAGAGCTGATATACGAGCCGTCCGAAAAGGCTGCACAAGGGGAATACGTCGAGTATCTAAGGGCAAGTTTTAACACCTCGCTTAATGGAATAAAAATAGGAATAGACTGTGCAAACGGCTCGGCATCCTATACCGCAGAGGAGCTTTTTTCCTCCTTGGGTGCAGAGTGTTATATGATAAACCACACACCAAACGGCAAAAATATTAACGACAGGTGTGGCTCTACTCATCTTGAGGCAATCAAGGCGCTTGTGGTAGGCAATGGGCTTGACATAGGCTTTGCCTTTGACGGTGATGCAGACAGATGTATAGCCATTGACGAAAAGGGTCAGGTGATAGACGGAGACTATATTATAGCAATAATCTCCCTGATGCTTAAAGCCGAAGGCAGACTAAAGGGTAACACCGTTGTGGGCACTGTGATGTCAAATCTTGGACTGAGAAAATTCTGTGCCGAGAACAAAATAGATTTTAAATGCTCGGCTGTAGGTGACAGATACGTGCTTGAAATGCTAAGTGAGGGTGGCTACTCGCTTGGTGGAGAGCAGTCGGGACATATAATTTTCCCCGATATTGCAACCACAGGTGACGGACAACTGACCGCACTTGCCCTGTTGGCAGCTATGAAAAGGAGCGGAAAGAGGCTGAGCACCCTTGCCGAGGTAATGAAAAAATACCCACAGATAAGCATCAATATAGATGCAGACTGTAAAGACAAGGAGTGGCTAAGGAGTGACGGAGTCATTAAAGAAATAATAAATGATGCCGAAGATAAGCTTAGAGATAGCGGCAGAATAGTTGTAAGACCCTCAGGCACCGAGCCGCTGATAAGAATAAGCGTGGAGGCGGCCACCGTAAGCGAGGCAGAGGGGATATGCAAGAATATTGAAGCAAAAATAAAAGGACGTCTTGATGAATTAAAGACGTCCTATAGATAAGAGAATTCCCTTATCGGTTATATTGATAACACCGTAGCTTGCACCACCGTAACCTGCACCTATACTACCAGGATTAAAGAGATAAAAGCCCCCCTCATCGGTGGGAATGTATTTCTCAAGTGCCTCGTGAGTATGTCCAAAAAGCACAAGGTCGGCAGAGAGGTCTGAGGCAAGCTTCTTTACACCGTCTATGCCATACTTTACACCGTAAAGGTCACCGTGGGTAAATACAATACGCTTGCCCATAAGGGTGATGCTATCGGTTTTCTTTACGTTATAATCACCGAGGAGCGGACTATAGTCACAGTTGCCCTGCACCGCAAGCCAAGCACGGCTGCGGTCGGTGATAAAGTATTCCAAATCACGAAGCCCGTCACCGAGGAAGAAAATCACCTCGGCATCAGGATGCTTGCTGAGTGCCAGACGAATATTATAGGAAGATCCATGAGAATCCGAGAAGCAAAGGCATTTCATAAGGTTAACCTTTCATTAAATACAAGGAGATAATTTATGCGATTTGATAAAGCAAAGCTGGAGGCCCTGGTGGCCATGCCCGACGATAAGCTGTGGGAGGAGGTAGTCAGGATAGCAGACAGCTTCGGTTATGCTCTGCCAAAGGAGACACCGCCACACACCGAGCTTGAAAAGATGCGTAACGCGGCAAAAAGCCAACGCATCAACGTAAGTGAGGCGCTGAAGCTTGTAAACAAATACAAAAAGGGATGATTTACTATGAGTGGACAGGAGAATTTAGATCTCGGCAGGGTGATCGGACTTATTATGGAAAACCCTGCCCTAGTTGAACAGATATCCAATTTGGCAAAGCAATCAACGGCCGATAGCAAAGAGCCGAGTGCAGTCGATACGGCAGAAGAAAAGCTCCCGAGAAACGAGGCGGTCGAGGAAAGGGTCACGCCTACATACTCACCCGTCAGCTCTCAAAAAAGCAACCGGGCTCAGCTACTGGGAGCATTAAAGCCCTATTTATCCGAGGAGCGAGCAAAGGCCATCGACTCTATGATATCCATATCCGAGGTTCTCGGTATGATGAAGGGGAGGTAGTATATGTACTCAAGAAATTATTACTCTGATGAAATAAGCAAGCCTGCGCCTCCCGACAACTACAACGGCACCGCCTTCATAGAAGCTCCACCCGAGCCACAGGAGAGCGCATACCCTCCCGAGGACACTGTGGTAAGCGGTTTCCCCCGAGAGGAGAAGCCAAGCAGCATCTTTTCAGGCATCCCTATACTTTCCTCACTTTTCGGCTCGGACGGTGGCCCAAGGCTTGAAAATATAGGCATAGAGGAAATACTCATTATTGCCACAGCAGCCTTTCTCTTTTTCTCCAAGGACGGAGACAAGGAATGTGCGATTATCCTGCTTTTATTACTGTTTATTAGCTAAAATGTCAATCTTAAGTTACAAAATCGGGTGTTTAGCACCCGATTTTGCTTTTATTAGAACAACGAGAACTGATTAGTCTCGGAAAGTCCGTCAAGCACGTGGTTACGGCGTAAAAGCTCGATAACCGTCTTGGAAATACCTGTGTGCTCACGAAGATCCTCGATAGAATAAATGTCATACTTTGCTCTCGCCTCGAGAATCTTCTCGGCGGCGGTGTCACCAAGTCCAGGAAGCGAGTTGAAGGGCATTCTTATCTTACCGTTCTCAGGAAGGAACGCAGTACCGTCCGACTTCTTAAGGTCAACGTTAAGGAACTTTACACCTCTGGCAAGAGCCTCTCTTACAAGATAGAGGGTCTGGCAGGTCTGGTGCTCCTTGGCGGTAGCCTCGTTGCCCTTGTTTTCAATCTCGGTGATAGCTCTGTTTACGTTATCGTAACCACCACCGACAATCTCGGCATCAAAGCCACCGGGTGCAACCGTAAGGAAGGCGGCATAGAACTCCATCGGATAGTAAATCTTGTACCAAGCAAGACGGATAGCCGACATAACGTAGGCCGCCGCGTGTGCCTTGGGGAACATGTACTTAATCTTCTTACAGGACCAGATGTACCACTCGGGCACGTCATGGGCAAGCATATCTGCCTCCCACTCGGGTCTGAGGCCCTTACCCTTTCTTACCGACTCCATAATATCGAAGGAAAGCTTACTCTCCATACCGTGAGCGATAAGGTAAAGCATAATACTGTCACGCGTACCAACAACCTCGGAAATATCGCAGGTGCCGTTCTTAATAAGCTCCTGTGCGTTGCCGAGCCATACGTCAGTACCGTGGGTAAGTCCTGAAATCTGCACAAGGTCGTTAAAGTTCTTAGGCTTTGCCTCAAGAAGAACCTGCTGCAGGAATCTGGTACCAAACTCAGGAATACCGAAGGTGGCAAGCTGGCTGCCGCCAATATCATCAGGGGAGATGCCGAGGGGCTTTGTAGATGAGAAGAGCTCATAGATAGTCTTATCATTCATCTTTACGTCAAGCACGCTGGTGTTGGTGTACTTCTCAAGCATCTTGTACTTGGTGGGAATATCGTGTCCAAGCTCGTCAAGCTTCAAGATAGTATCGTGAAGGTATGAGAACTGGAAGTGGGTTGTAACGGTATCTGCCGTAGGATCATCGGCAGGATGCTGTACAGGAGTGAAATCGTAAATATCATACTCGTTGGGTACAACGATAATACCGCCGGGATGCTGACCTGTGGTCTTCTTGATACCCATAATACGTGTTGCCATATAGCCAATCTGTGCCTTGGGAATCTTAATACGCTTGTCCTCAAGGTACTTGGCAATATAACCCCAGGCGGTCTTGTCTGCAAGGCCTGTGATAGTTCCTGCACGGAACACGTGACCCTGACCGAAGAGCTCCTCGGTGTACTTATGTACCCTGCCCTGCACGTCACCCGAGAAGTTAAGGTCAATATCAGGAGACTTATCACCGTAGAAGCCAAGGAAGGTCTCGAAGGGGATATCGTGTCCGTCCTGATAAAGCATCTCACCGCAAACAGGACACTTAGCATCGGGAAGGTCAAAGCCCGAGCCTACAGAGCCGTCGGTAAAGAACTTGGAATATCGACACTTGGGACATCTGTAATGAGGCGGAAGGGGGTTAACCTCCGAAATACCCGACATGGTAGCAACGAAGGATGATCCAACCGAGCCACGCGAGCCAACCTGATAACCCAGACTCTCGGAATAAGCAACAAGCTTAACCGCAATCATATAAAGCACGGCAAAGCCGTTGTTGATAATAGAATTCAGCTCCTTGTCAAGACGGTTTTTAACCACGTCGGGAAGCTCGTCACCATACCAATCGTGGGCACGGTTCCAACAGGAGCTTACAAGCTCCTCCTTTGCGCCAGGAAGGTCGGGCTCATATCTGCCCTCGGGAATGGGACGAATCATCTCAAAGAGATCGGCAATAGCATTGGGATTCTTGATTACGACCTCGTATGCCGCATCCTCGCCAAGATAGGAGAATTCCTCAAGCATCTCATCGGTGGTACGAAGATAAATAGGCTCGTCCTTATCCGCATCCTTAAACTTCATACCTGCAAGGAGAATGCGACGGTAAATCTCATCCTCTTTGTTTACAAAGTGGGCATCGCAGGTAGCACAGACGGGCTTGCCAAGCTTTTTACCAAGCTCATAAATTCTGCGGTTAATATCCCTGAGTGCCTCGTCATCTGCCACCTTACCCTCATCAACGAGGAAGTGGTTGTTGCAAATGGGCTGAATCTCAAGATAATCGTAAAACTCTGCGATTTCCTCGATTTCCTCAGCCTTCTTACCGTCAAGGATAGCACTGTAAAGCTCACCAGAAACACAGGCAGAGCCGATGATAAGTCCATCTCTGTGCTGCTCAAGAACGGTCTTGGGGATTCTGGGTGACTTTCTCTGTCTGCCAAAGCCACCGTAATAGTTAAGATAGCTGAAGGAAATAAGCTTATAAAGATTTTTAAGTCCCTCTTTATTCTTGGCAAAGATAACCATATGATAGGGACTGAGCTTTACGGGGTCAACCGTTTCGCTCATTGCGTTGATTACGCTGTCAAAGTCACGTATACCCTCTTTTTCGAGTCTCCTTAGCATCTCGATAAAGATCTTGGCAAGCACCTCGGCGTCATCCGATGCTCTGTGGTGATGGAAATCACCGATCTGATAATGCTCAACAAGGGTATCCAGCTTATGATTTTTAAGCTCGGGGTTTACGTATCTTGAAAGACCTACCGTATCAAGGTAGGAATTATTGAAGGGCATCTCCTGTCGCTCTGCGGCAACACGGATAAAGCCGATATCAAAGTTTGCGTTATGTGCGATAAGAAGGCTCTCCCCTGCGAAGGCAAGGAACTGCTCAAGAGCCTCGCGCTCCTTGGGTGCACCCTTTACATCTGCATCGGTGATAGAGGTAAGACGTGTAATCTCCTCGGGAATATGAGTCTCGGGGTCAACGAAAATGTTGAATTTATCAATAATCTCACCCTTCTTAATCTTAACCGCACCAATCTCGATGATCTTGCAGGTACGGTTGGAGAGACCTGTGGTCTCAATATCAAACACCACCATCTCATCGCTGAAGGCAGGATAATTACGGCCGAAAATACACTTTGCAGTATCGTTTACAAAGTAAGCCTCTGTACCGTAGAGAATTTTAAGGTCGGACTTGGATTTTTCTAGTGCAAGCATAACCTCGGGGAATGCCTGAACGTTGCCATGGTCGGTAACGGCAATAGCCTTATGTCCCCAACGAAGCGCGGTTTCCACAAGCTCGGCAGGGGTGATGATAGCATCCATCTGCGACATATTGGTATGGAGGTGAAGCTCCACGCGCTTCTCTGGAGCATTGTCGGTACGCAGAACTGTGGAAATCTTGCGTATTGCTACAGGAGAAAGGAAGGGCTCGCTATCAAATTTATCGGTCATTACTCTACCAAGGATAGCAAGATGAGTGCCCTTTTTAAGGCCCTTTACCCAGTCAAGCTCCTCGTTAGGTAAAGTTTTCTTTACATAAATAGCCGAAGCACCGTCAGAAATGCCGATTGTACAGTTGGTCTTGTCACCTGCTCTGGTCTCCTTCATAGCCACGTCGAAGGCGGTACCGAGGAAGATGGCTCTACCCTTACACTTTGCCGCATCCGACAAGGGTGTAGGCTCGGTGATAACGAAATCGTCACCGAAAATGGGGGAGGATCCCTCAAAGCTATATACCGTAGCACCCATTCTATACTCGGTGTCGCTGATAGCCTCTACTGTGCCTGTGGCAGAGGAAATACCCGATTTCGCCTCAAAATCGTACGTAGGGTCGGCCGCACGAGCCTGCTCCTCTCTCTCCTTGGCAATTCTATCGCGCTCGGCAATAAAACGCTCTCTGCTCTCCCTCTCGGCATCAATAATTTTCTGCTGACGCTTCTCCTCCCACATCTGATGGCGGTCGGCATTACCGTCGCCACAAACAACAGATATGCTACGGTTGATATTATATCTGTTGCGAAGGATGTTGGAAAGAATAGCCTCTGTGTTGGAGCGCTTTACAAAATCAACTCCGCTGTCACAGAAGGGGATGGCGATGGTAATCCTCTCACCGTCATCATAGTATTTTGCCCCTGTGAAAAATCCGTTGGTAACAGCACCGCAAAGAGCCGCCTCGCGTACTATCTCATCAAAATAGGATATATCGAAGCACTCGGGTGCAAAGTGGGGCAATATCTTAAAGACCTGTGCCGAATAAAGCTCGCGACACTCGTCCTCAATCTCATAAATAAGCTCAGCATCCTCGTGGGAGTCGAAGGAAAGATCCACCTCCACGACCATAGGATCCTTGGTATATTTGAATTTAAAGGAATGAGAGCGCAAAAGCAGTTCTCTCTTATCCTGCTGGGGCTTATATTTGCCAAATATGTCAAAGAATCTCTTTTCCACGCCCATTGTCCTTTCGTTTACATTAGCTTTATCTCCGAGATAAGCTCGTCAATAAGGCTTTCTTCCTTAATCTTTCTGATAATCTCACCCTTTTTGAAAAGGAGAGCCTCACCCTTACCGCCTGCGATTCCGATATCAGCCTCTCTTGCTTCACCGGGGCCGTTTACCACGCAGCCCATAAGGGCAACCTTAATATTTTTCTTGTCAAGACCCTCGCTCTTCACTCTGCCCTCAAACTCGGAAAGCAGGGAGATAAGGTCTATCTTTGTTCTTCCACAGGTGGGACAGGAAACGATGTCCATCCCCTTGTTTTCGCTTATGGAAAGTGCCGCGAGAATTTCTCTTGCGGCATAAATCTCCTCTACAGGATCATCGGTAAGAGACACACGAAGGGTGTCACCGATACCCTCGGCAAGAAGAGTGCCCACACCGATGCTGCTCTTGATAAGAGCGCGACTTCTTGCACCTGCCTCGGTTACACCAAGGTGGAGAGGATAGCTTGTCCTCTCGGCAAGGATACGGTTGGCACGAATCATATTCTGCACGTCGGAGGACTTTACAGATATAGCAATGCTATGAAAATCAAGCTCCTCCAGAAGAGATGCGTGATAAAGAGCCGACTCGGCAAGTGCCTCTGCGGTGGGAGAGCCGTATTTCTCCAAAATGCTCTTTTCAAGAGAGCCCGAGTTTACGCCTATTCTGATAGGAATATCCCTCTCCTTGCAGGCCAAAACAACCTCACGAAGCTTATCCTTGCTACCGATGTTGCCGGGGTTAATGCGTATTTTATCAACCCCTGCCTTCGCAGCAGCAAGGGCTATCTTGTAGTCAAAATGAATGTCAGCAACCAGGGGCATATCAATGCCGCGTCTCTTCAGCTCGCTGAAGGTCTCGGTCGCCTCGATATCGGGGGCTGTAATACGAAGAATATCACAGCCTGCCTCACGGAGTCTGAGTGCCTGAATGTAGGTGGCCTCAATGTCGTGAGTGTCGGTATTTGTCATAGACTGGACCGAGATGGGAGCATTGCCACCAATAGTGACGCCGCCAACCTTAATCTCGGAGGTCAGCCTTCTGTATTCGTTATATTTCAAAGCAAAATCCCCTTTATATAAAGAGTCCGATAACGTCCTTTATCATAATAATAACCGAAAGGCCAAGAAGAACGATAAGACCAACCGCGTTGATTGTTCCCTCAATCTTAGGAGGAAGCTTCTTCTTGGTAATCATCTCCACAAGAATCATAACCGTTCTTCCACCGTCAAGTGCGGGAATGGGAAGAAGATTCATTGCACCAAGATTGATGCTGATGAGAGAGGTGATGCTGAGAAGAGAGATGAAGCCCTGATTTGCCGCCTGACCGATAACCTGAGAAATACCGACAGGTCCGGAAACCGCAGCAAGAGTGTATCTGCCTGTAATAAGGTCTATAATTGACTCACCGCACATTTTGATGGTGAGGCCTGCCTTTGAGAAGGAATAGCCGATAACGGTGAAGAGATTTTTCTCTATTCTATCCACCTTAAAGTCCATAAGACCAAAAATCTGTCCCTGCTCCTCGGCTGTGGGGAAAACTACGTCATCAAGAGGAATCTCCTCACCGTCGCGGATAACAACGATGTCAACAGGCTTATGTCCCTTACGCATAATCTCGTAGGAAACCTGGTCCGCCATATACACGCGTGTGCCACCGATACGGATAATGCGGTCGCCGGTCTTAAGAGCAGAATTTGAGGATACAGCATAAACGTTCTTGTAGAACTGACCCACCGTTCTTCCCTCTCTAAGAGTCTCAAAGTCGATAAGTGCATATTTGCCGTTTGCATTCTCCCACTCGGGGAACTCAACGTTTTCAAGAGTAATATGATTGCCCTCACGAATAACGGTAACGCTGACAGGCTCAAGTGCCTTGTTTACCGCGGCCTCCAGCTCCTCAAAGGTAGCAACCTCCACACCGCCAATAGCCACAATTTCATCACCTGTCATAAGACCGTAATCGGAGGAAGAAATCTCACCGTAAACATCCTTATAAAAGACGTTAACGCTGGTATTTCCAATGTTAACGAGAGATGCATATATAATAATAGCAATGAATCCTGCCACAATATTAACCGTCGCACCTGCAACGGTTATGATAAGTCTCTGCCAAGCAGGCTTTTTGCCAAAGGCGTTGGGATCTTCGCTCTCACCGTCCTCACCGACCATGGCTACGTAGCCACCAATAGGAATGGCAGAAAGGCAATAACGGATGCCTGTCTTCTTGGAATCGTACCAAACAAGCTTGGGACCCATACCAATAGAAAACTCGGTAATAGTTACCTTAAAGATTCTGGCAAAAATATAATGACCGAACTCGTGAATAAGTATCAAAAAGCCAAAAACTAAAATTGATAGGATAACTGTAGTAAAAACGTTCAAGAATTTTTCTCCTAATTATTTAGTATATTCTGCGGCAATGGCACGTGCCTCTTTATCAGCGGCAAGAATGTCATCATGGCTTCTTGCATATCTGGCACCGCCAATCATCTCATATGTGCCGATAACCACCTTGGATATATCGGTAAAGGATATTTTGCCGTTAAGGAATGCGTCAACCGCCACCTCGTCCGCCGCATTAAGAACTGCGGGACAGGCACCTCCCTCAAAGAAGGCTCTCTTTGCCATAGCAAGAAGGGGGAAGGCATCTGTATCGGGTCTTGCGAAGGTCATCCTTCCAAGGCTGAAAAGATCAAGAGGAGCACCAACGCCCTCACGTCTCTCGGGATAATCCACCGCATACTGCACACACATACGCATATCGGGTACAGAAAACTCACCGATAATGCTGTTATCAATATACTCAACCGCAGAGTGAAGTATGCTCTCACGGTGAATAACAACCTCTATTCTATCAGGGCTAACCGAGAAGAGATGAGCCGCCTCGATAATCTCAAAGCCCTTGTTCATAAGGGTGGCAGAATCGACGGTAATCTTCTTGCCCATTTTCCAGGTGGGATGCGCAAGGGTATCTGCAAGGGTGATGCGCTCAAGCTCTGCTCTGCTCTTACCGTAAAACGGTCCGCCCGAGGCGGTGAGAATAAGACGTTTTATCTCCGAGTGATTGCCCGACTTAAGCGACTGGAATATGGCAGAATGCTCGCTGTCAACAGGTAGAATCTCCACACCCTTTTTCTTAGCATAATCCATAACAATATTACCCGCAATAACAAGCGACTCCTTGTTTGCGAGGGCAAGGCGCTTGCCTGCCTGAATGGTGGCAAGAGTGGGCATAAGACCTGCCTTACCGAGTATAGCATTGACAACCGTCTCCGCCTTGCTACTGAGCACGCCCTCACAGATACCGTTTTCACCCGAGAGGATGCGTACTGGAACGTCGCGAAGACGGAATTTAAGCTCGTTTGCAGCACGCACGTCTGCCATAGCAACGGCAGAGGGTCTGAATTCCCTGACAATGCGCTCGGCAAGAGCAGAGTTGTGCCCTGCACTGATAAAATCTATTTTATATCCTCCTGCGCGTGCCACGTCAAGAGCCTGCATACCAACAGAGCCTGTAGCACCGAGGATGGCGATATTTTTCATCATAAAAACTCCATGATTAAAATCCGCCTCGAAAAGAGGCGGTATTTTTTAAATTGAGAACGGGGGGAAGATAAGGCAAATTATCATAAGTATGGGAGAAACCGACATAACAGAGTCAAATCTATCCATAAGTCCACCGTGACCGGGCAAAATATTGCCGTAATCCTTCACTCCGTGCTCCCTCTTGATAAGAGATGCGACAAGATCTCCAAGCTGAGAAACAACGGGAAGAATAAGACCGCAAAGTCCGAGAACAAGATAATTTACCGATATATCCTTCAAAACAAGATCAAGACCAAGGCCGTAAAGCAAGGAGAGGATAAGGGTAAACACAATACCGCCTATAGCACCCTCCACGGTCTTCTTGGGGCTGATTTCAGGAATAAGCTTATGCTTACCAAAAAGCACTCCCACAGCAAATGCACTTGTGTCACATACCCAGGCGATAACAAAGACGAGCACAACGAAGAATACTCCGATGCCGCGCTCAAGATATCTTATAAGCGAAAGAGAGGTAACCGAAACTACAACGTAAAGAACGGCTACAAACGCCTCTGTCACACAGGGGAACGAGATCTTGCCTCTTGAGAAAATGCTAATTCCCAAAAGCCAGAAAAGATATACGAACATAGCTGCCGCAAGAGAAAGCAGCAGATACAGGGCATTTCCCTTGTCAACAAAATAGGACAAAATAGGGAATGCGGCTGCCATAATATAGGCAGGAATTGTAATAGCAGGATTTTTATGCGCTCCGATTACTCTGATCACCTCAAAGACAGAAATAACCGCCAGCAGTGATACACCGATGGGGTAAGCTATATACTTTGAGAAAATAACCAATGCTAAGGCTATCGCAAGGATAACGATAGAGCTAATCGTTCTGTTTTTCATTTTTTAAAAGCCTTACCCCTCTTTCTGATCCTCGGGATCGAGACCGCCGAATCTGCGTGTTCTTCTGTTATACTCCTCGAGACATCGATCTATATCGGCCCTGCCAAAATCGGGCCAAAGTGTATCAATAACAATGATTTCCGAATATGCGCTCTGCCAAAGCAGGAAATTGGATATACGGCAATCTCCACCCGTCCTGATAATCATATCGGGATCGGGAGAGCCGTAGGTGTACATATAACGGGAAAGCATCTCCTCGTTAACCTCTGTATATCCGTCTGCAATAGCAGAATTAACTGCGTGAACAATATCGTCACGGCCACCGTAGTTAAGGGCAACATTGCACACGTAGGGTCTGTTCTTCGCCAGCTCCTCCGCCTCAATGCACTTATTTCTAAGCTTCTCCGAGAGAGCAGACTTGTCACCTATAAAGCGGATACACAGATCATTTTCTTTTTTAATTGCAGGTATTACCACGCTGTCAACATAATAATAGATAAGATCCATGAGTGCGTCTACCTCCTCCTTAGGCCTTTTCCAGTTTTCAGTAGAAAAAGCGTAAAGGGTCAAATGATGAACGTCGTATTCACGGAAAAGCTTAATAACCCCGGCAGTTGCCTTTGCTCCTGCCTTATGGCCCTCGGTTCTGGGAAGACCTCTCTTCTTGGCCCATCTGCCGTTGCCGTCCATAATGATGGCAACAGAGTCGACCTTGTTCATCTTCTCCTCCGAGTCTTTAATTTTACCCATACGGTAACCTTCCTTTGCGAGATTAGATCTCCATAATTTCCTTTGTCTTGGTTGCTGTAACTGTGTCAATCTCCTTGATGTACTTATCGGTAAGGTCCTGAACAAGCTTATCAGACTGCTTTGCCTCATCCTCGGTCATAACAGAATTCTTCTTATCTGCCTTTACCTTATCGTTTGCATCACGACGGATGTTACGGATAGCAACCTTAGCATCCTCGCCAAGCTTGGAAATCTGCTTAGCAAGCTCCTTTCTGCGCTCCTCGGTTGTGGGGGGGAAGCTGAGACGGATGCAGGTACCGTCATTCTGGGGGTTGATGCCAATGTCGGATGTGAGAATAGCCTTCTCAATACCCTTCATAATAGACTTATCCCAAGCGGTGATGGTAAGAGTACGCGCGTCGGTAACCTTGATCTCTGCGATAGAGGAGATAGGTGTGGGAGAGCCGTAGTAATCTACGGATACCTTCTTAAGAACGTCGGCATTTGCTCTGCCCGCTCTGATAGTAGAAAGATTCTCAGACAGGGAGCTGATGGTCTTCTTCATCTTTTCTTCGTAAATTTTAGTGTCAAGCTTCATAGTTTTATGCACCTTTCAAAATATTATATTTATTTAATAATCAAAATTATTCTGCGCTGATGACAGTTCCCACAATTTCACCCTTTACCGCGCGAAGAATATCCTCGGGTGTATTAAGGCCGAACATCTTGATAGGCATACCTGCAGAGAGGCAGAATGCGGTGGCAGTAGCATCCATAGCCTTAAGATTCATAGCAAGAACCTCGGATGCCTTGATATTCTTAATGGGGGTAGCATCAGGATTCTTTCTGGGGTCATCGGTGTAAAGATAGTCGATATTCTTTGCCATAAGAATGGCATCTGCGCCAATCTCGGCAGCTCTTACAGCAGCGGCTGTGTCTGTGGAGAGGAAGGGCACGCCCATACCTGCACCGAGCACAACAATCTTGCCGGAGGAAAGAGCCTCCTTCGCAGCATCAGAGGAATAGCTGTCTGCAAAGGGAGACATAGGCACCGCGGTCATAACAACCGCCTCCGCACCTGCGCGAACAAGCGC
The DNA here is from genome assembly GCA_045632145.1 of Eubacteriales bacterium. GTDB lineage: Bacteria > Bacillota > Clostridia > Oscillospirales > CAG-272 > UBA1740. The sequence continues at coordinate 14,591 of JAZQWB010000001.1, forward strand.
GTCCTTCATACAGATACAGTTGATAACGGTGGCAAGCATACCCATTCTGTCAGCATTGGTGCGGTCCATATCACCGCCTGCTCTGCCTCGCCAGATATTACCTGCACCGATAACAACGGCAATCTCGTGACCCTGGTCTCTGCACTCCTTAAGCACGGCAGCAACCTTGTCAACAAAAGCTACGTCATAAATCTCTCCGCTGCCATTGGCAAGTGCCTCACCCGACAGCTTAAGCAATACTCTCTTCATAAATTTATACTTCCTTTCGTAGCAATTACTTGCCGTTTTTCATTTCAATAGCCTGCTTTGCCTTGGTAGCGATATTCTCAGCGGTAAGACCGTAGAGCTTAAGAAGCTCGGGAACCTGACCGCTTCTGCCAAAGCTATCCTCTACGCCAACGCGAAGCACAGGAACGGGACGGCTAGCACAAAGGCTCTCGCAAACGGCAGAGCCAAGACCGCCGATAATGCTATGCTCCTCGGCAGTAACTGCCGCACCTGTCTTGCCAACCGACTTAAGAACAAGCTCGGTATCAAGAGGCTTTACGGTATGGATATTGATAACCTCAGCCGAGATGCCCTCGGATGCAAGCATATCTGCCGCCTCAAGTGCAAGGTGAACCATATATCCGTTAGCAAAAATGCTGACGTCGCTTCCCTCTCTGTACACAATGCCCTTGCCAATCTCAAACTTATAGTCAGAGAAGAGCTCGGGAGTAAGGTCGGGAACGGCATATCTGCCGAATCTCAGGTAGCAGGGGCCCTCGTGATTGATAGAAGCCTCCACCGCTGCGTATGCCTCTGTCGCATCTGCAGGACAGATGACGGTCATACCGGGGATATTACGCATAAGCGCAAGGTCCTCGTTACACTGGTGGGTAGCACCGTCCTCACCAACGGTGATGCTGGCGTGTGTACCTACAATATTAACATTAAGGTGGGGATAACCGATAGAGTTTCTGATCTGCTCATAGGCTCTGCCCGCTGCAAACATAGCAAAGCTGGCGGCAAACACCTTCTTGCCTGTAGCGGCAATACCTGCCGCAACACCTATCATATTGCCCTCGGCAATACCGCAGTCAAAAAATCTGTCGGGGAATTTCTTTTTAAACATACCTGTCTTGGTAGCCGCAGCCAAATCTGCGTCAAGAACAAGGAAATCATACTTTTCGCCAAGCTCGGCAAGTGCCGCGCCAAAGCCTTCTCTGGTTGCCTTCTTATCTGCCATATCCTTCTCCTTATTCCAGTGTTTTAGCAATAGCCTCAAGGTCGGCAATAGCAACCTTGTAAAGATCCTCTTTAGGTGCCTGACCGTGCCACTCGCACTTGTCCTCCATATAGGAAACACCCTTGCCCTTCACCGACTTGGCAATAATGGCGGTGGGCTTGCCCTTGGTTTCTCTCGCCTGCTTGAAGGCAGCCTCGATCTCCTCGAAATTATGGGCATCAATGGTGATAACGTTCCAGCCGAATGCAAGGAACTTCTCATCGTGGGGAGTGGGATTCATTACCTCGGTAATGCTACCGTCAATCTGCAGACCGTTAAGGTCGAGTATAGCAACAAGGTTATCAAGCTTGTAGTGCGAAGCAAACATAGCTGCCTCCCAAACCTGGCCCTCCTGGCTCTCACCGTCACCGAGAACGGTGTACACGCGATAATCATCACCAGATGTCTTTGCCGAAAGAGCCATACCGCAGGCGGTAGAAATGCCCTGCCCGAGAGAGCCTGTGCTCATATCAACGCCGGGAATACCCTTCATATCGGGGTGACCCTGAAGATAGGACGCTGTCTTTCTGAGTGTCTTAAGATCCTCCTTGGGAATAAAGCCCCTCTCTGCAAGAGCCGCGTAAAGCGCGGGTGCAGTATGTCCCTTGGAAAGAACGAATCTGTCTCTCTTGGGGTCGCGGGGGTTTGTGGGATCAACGTTAAGCTCCTCAAAATACATATAGGTGAGAAGATCGGCAATAGAAAGAGATCCACCGGGATGACCGCATCCTGCATTGTAAACCTCTTCAATAATGCTGATACGCAAATTGTTTGCTATACGAGATAACTCGCGAATCTTGGTTTTATCCATAACGCACTCCTAATTTTTGTTATAAAATATTTTACTATAAAATGGGCGAATTGTCAATATGTATATTAGAGATTTAATAAGAGTTTACAAATAAAAAGAAAAAAGGACTCAAATCGAGTCCTTTTCAAGTCTTGGATACAAATTATAGCTTTCTTTTCCCAGCGAAAGAGCCATTCTCATGGTCTGTGCCGCACCGCTGTAATCTCTTGACACATAGGCAATCATAAGGTCGCACTCCTCTGCCATAGCCTGATTACGACGCTTCATACAGGTCTTGGTGTAGCTCTCGGAAATATACTTGACCTCATCGGCATTTTGAAGCACGTACTCGTAGGAATCCTTCTGCCTTATGCTCCACCCTGCGTCCTGGTCAAGGCAAGGGAGAAAAAGAATCAGCGAGACGTCAGGGTGACTCATACGGAAGCGGAGCACCTCCTTGGCGGCATAGGTATCAAATCCCAGCGCACCACCCGTGATGAATCTGCGGCAGCCCTGCTCGTATGCATAGGCTATCGCTCTGGAAAGAAGACCTGGGAGAGCTTGCTTATGGCTATCCTTAATATTTCTATGACCCGTAAAGGCACAGGTAGTCATACAAAATCCCCCTTTCAAATGATAAATTATTGTACCACGCGAGGAAGAAAAAGTCAATATAATCAAGGGAAAATCAGATGAAAAGCGGGATTTTGTCAAAAGGTATTGACTTTTTGCATAAAATATGTTATCATAACCTATATATAATGCCCACAGGGCAATTCTTTTTTGGAGGAAGTATGGACGACGGCGTCGGGAACACTTGCCACAAGCGTTCTGTAGAATATTGACATACCAGGCTTAGCCGCGCTTTTTTGGGAGTACGGTTATGCCTTTTTTTGCTGTTTTTCCAAGGAAGAAATTAAGAAAAAAATCAATTTTGAAAGGTAGAGTTTAAAAGAAAACTTATCATGGAAATTCACATAATAATCATAGTTGTTTGTGTATTTTTATCGGCTTACTTCTCGGCTACGGAAACCGCATTTTCCACATTTAACCGCATCCGAGTAAAGAATATGGCGGAAAAGGGTAACAAAAGAGCTGATCTGGTGCTTACCCTGTCAGACAACTACGACTCTCTTATCTCCGCAATACTTATCGGTAACAATATCGTAAATATCCTTGCATCTACTATGGGTGCGCTGGTGTTTGCAAGCCTCATTCAGAATAACGATGAGCTGGCATCCGCGGTAAACACAGCCGTTCTTACTGTGGCTATACTCATTTTCGGTGAAATCTCTCCCAAGAGTATTGCAAAAAATCACCCTGAGGCTTTTGCGCTCTTCTCTGCACCTATTATCAACGTGGTGAGAATAGTTCTCTTCCCTCTTATTGTAATATTCAACGCTTGGCAGAAGCTTCTTGCCAGAATATTCAAGGCACCCGAGGATCAGGGTATGACCGAAGAGGAGCTTATCTCCATCATCGAGGAGGCTGAGGAGGACGGAGACATTGACAAGGACGAGGGCGACCTTATCAAGAGTGCCATTGAGTTTGGTGACCTTGAGGTAGGTGACATTTACACCCCCCGTATCGACATCACCGCACTTCCCGTCGGTGCATCCAAGGAGGTTGTTGCAAAGACATTCTCCGAATCCGGTTACTCGAGACTCCCTGTTTACGACAAGGATCTTGACAACGTAGTCGGTATTCTTTACTACAAGGACTTCTACACCGTAGCATACAAGACCAGTGTTCCTCTCAAGGAAATCATTAAGCCTGTTATCTACGTAGCAAAGGCACAGCCCGTAAACGAGCTGATGAAGGAACTTCAGGAAAAGCAGCTCCACATGGCGGTAGTTACCGACGAGTTCGGATCCACCGCAGGTATCGTAACCCTTGAGGACATTCTCGAGGAGATTGTTGGTGAAATCTGGGATGAGCACGACGAGATTATCGAGGAGATCAAAAAGGTGGAGGAAAACGAATATATCGTTTCCGGCCGCGCAAATATCGAAAACTTCTTCTCCGAGCTTGACATCGATCAGGAAATCGAATCGGTTACCGTTGGCGGTTGGGCTATGGAGGCTCTCGGTAAGATTCCCGAGGTTGGTGACAGCTTTGAGGAGCACGGTCTCTCTGTTGAGGTTACAGAAATGGACGGTAGACGAGTTGAGTCTGTGCACGTTATCGATATGCGTGCAAATGACGAGGAAGAGGACAAAAAGTCTGATGACGAAAAGGATGATTAAGGCTTTGTAAAGGCTTGATTTTCCCTAGATTTGTAATATATAGTTTACATTTTTAAGTGGCAACCGCTATTGGTTGCCACTTTTTTGTATTATATCACACTTGCTTTTTGCTTTGCTTTTTCCTTTATAAAGTCACCGAGGGCGAGTAAAAATACTACTGTGCATAAAGCAAACAGCATCTTGATTATCAGCCATAACGGCTGGGCGGTGCTACCGCTGAATTTAAATAGAGTGTGAGTAATCATTCCTGCAAAAATCGATAGTGCAAGCGGAACAAGGCCTGCAGACAGATAGCCTACTGAAAAGCTTATTCTCTTCTTTAATCTATAAAACGAGAGTGCGAAGTTGTAGGCCTCCATAAGCATTATAACAACGGCATAACCCATTATACCGAGCTTTGGAATCAAAATCCACACGAGGAAAACCGAGAGAAGCGAGTCGGTGATGTTTATCCACATGGAAAACACCTGCTCTCCGATACCCTTTAAAATAGAGTCTGTAACGTGGTCAAGATACATTATCGGCACAACGACTGCAAGAGTGGAGATGTAATAGCCTGCATCATAGGATTTGTAGAGAATGTATCCAAGCTCCTCCGAAAACTTGGCAAGGAAAACCGCAGATATAATAGAATATGTAAGAGTCGCATTCATCGCCCTTGAGGCAACAAGACTTATCCTCTCCTTTCGGCCCGCCGACATATCCTCGGCAAATTCGGGTACAAGCAGACCGGCAAAGGAGGATAGAGGAGACATAGGATAGGTCACCAGAGGCAGAGCCATTCCATGAAGAGTGCCGTAATGGGCATAGGCCTCCCCCTCGCTCTCTCCCCTCTCACGCAGCTTTTTGGGTATAAGGATATGCTCCACGTTGAGAAGGAGCGAGCGCACGTATGCCGAAAAGGCAAGGGGTAAGGCGGTGGCACAGACCGAATATGTTTCGTTTGTTTTGACCCTTGATTTTACACCGTTTTTTGACCTATCATATAAGAATTCAAACAAAATTACTAAAAAACCGAGGATTTCTGTGATAGTTACACATCCACAGATTCCAATAACCGCAGTCACCGTGCCGTATTTTGAAAGATAAGACACCAGAAAGACGGTAAGCAGAATTTTTATCATCTGGCAGGCCACCGAGGCTACGGCATTAAAGGCCACTCGCTTTACTCCAATAAAATAACCCGAGAGCACAGCACTTAAGGATATAGGCAGAAGGGATAACGAGAGAAGCTTCAGCGATGAAACGGTGCGTGGGTCGGAGAGTATCATATTTCCCAGCATATCTGCACCGAAGAAAAGGCCAAGAGTGGCAAGCAGACCGAAGGAGAAGGCATACGTAAAGGAGGCTCGCAGCACACTGCCTACCCGATGCTCTCCCCCCTCGCCAATGGCAGAGGCCACAAGTCTGGTAACAGTAAGGCTGATGCCCGAGGTGGCAAGGGTGACGGCAAAAGAATAGACCGTCATTATTAGGGTATATAGCCCTACCCCCTCTGCACCAACTAATCTTGAGATAAATGCACCGAATATCATTGCGGCACTCCTCATAGTAAGCCCCACAAGAGTCAGTAAAATACCACTTTTTATAAACCTGCTAGCCATATTCCTGCCACCTCGTAACATTAAAACTACATTATAATTAAATGTATGAGAATTATTTTATAAAAATATTAAAAAAATTCAAAAAAGCACTTGCATTTTATAAAATTATATGATATAATTAACCTCGCTGATTTATGTAATCAAATAAATTTATATAAAATTACGCTCGCAAGAGCGGGATTTTTGGAGGTGTCAAAATGGCTAAGTGCAGTATCTGCGGTAAGGGCGTTGCTTTCGGACACAACGTGTCTCACTCTAACCGTAAGACCAACAGAACCTGGAAGCCTAACATCCGTAGAGTTAAGGCTGTAGTTAACGGAACAAACACTACTGTTTACGTTTGCTCTCGTTGCCTTCGCTCCGGAAAGATTGAGCGCGCCTAAAGGTTTAAAAAACTCTGCTTTCAAAGGCAGAGTTTTTTAATTATACGGACTATGAAATTATTAATTGTAGATTCAAGGATAAGCCTCGGCTGCGAGAGAGGACTGGTTAAGGAGGGATTTACCCTGCTGAAGCTTCCGCCCGACAGAGATCTTGGCGTGGCAATATGCTCTCATCCCGACTCGGTTTTATTTTACCTTAATAATGAGATAGTGACCACGGCCGATTATTGCGACTGTGCGTCATACGTTTTTTCTGACCTTAGAGAGATGTGCCCCGAGGTGAAAATACACTTCACCTCCGACGTAAGACGTCCCGTGTACCCCTATGACTGTATATTTAACGCGTTGGTTATCGGGAAATATATATTCTGCAAGAGTGATAGCATATCATCTAAAATAAAGGAGATGGCAGACCGTCTCGAATATGAGATATGTCACACCAATCAGGGTTACCCTGCCTGCACCGTGCTTGCCTTCGGCAACAATGCCATAACGGCAGACAGAGGGCTTGCAAAAGTGCTTGAGCAGAAGGGCATCGACGTGACCCTGATAGGCAACGCGGGGATTTCCCTGCCCCCTCACGAATACGGATTTATCGGCGGGGCAAGCGGTGTTGTCGGCAAAAGGGTGTATTTCTTCGGTAACATTTTATCCCACCCCGACGGTAGACTTATTTGCAACAGAATTTTAGAGGCAGGCTATACCCCTGTTTCCCTCTCGGATGAGCCCTTATGCGACCTCGGAGGAATTATCGCCCTTTAACAGCACGCCGATGCTTACGGCAGCTACAGGCAGAATTACAAGCCCCAGCGCACCAAAGAGCGAGTATCCAAGGTAAAGAAGAATCAAGGTTACTATAGGATGAAGAGAAAGGCTTTTGCCTACGATCTTCGGCTCGGCAAGCTGACGGATTACGGCATTGACCACAAATAGCACAAGCAGGCCTATTCCTACCCCACGATTGCCAAAGGAAAGCTCCAGTATGCTCCAAGGCACAAGGACTGTGCCCACGCCGATGATGGGCAGAACGTCAAGAAATGCTACCAGCATAGCTATAAGAAGCGCGTGCTCAACGCGTAGCAGAAGCAGACCGCTCAAAATCACAGCAAAGGTAATCAAAAGTATCATTAAATATGATATAAGATATTTTTTGAGCGTAGAGAAAATTCCATCACGCAGCCTCACTATTCTTTTAACCCACTCGGTGGGCAATATGGACTTTACAAAGCCGCTTATCCTATCGTAATCGAGGGCAAAATACACAAGTGAGATAAGCGTCACCAGCATAACGAAAAAGACCTGAGGCAACGCACCGACAAGGCTTGTTGCCACACCTGCAAGGGCGGAAAAGAGAGTGGAGATGAAATTTTCAAGCATCTCGCGTATCTTGAGGCTCAGCTCCCCGGGGATTTTGTCACCAAGCAGGAGAAAGTCCTCTGAAAAAATAGTGTTTAAAAGGTCATATATCCTATCCCCTTCCCCAAGGTCGGCAATAAAGCGCCATATAGCATTCACAACCTGCCAGAGCAGTATTCCGATTACGGCTGTAATGGATATAGTCAAAAGAAGAGACAGGATAAGCCTCAGAGCATTTTCGCCTATTCCCGTTTCCTTTGCTATCCTTCGCGACGGTCCAAGGGTCAGCGAGGCTATAAGCCAAGCGATGACAAAGGGTAAAAATATAGGCAACAGATAGCTTACCGAAATATATAGCAGCACAATAAGTGCCAATATTCCAAGCAGAATAAGAGCATATTCACTTAACTTTTCTTTCATTTATCCCTCTTAATAATAGCATTTTACTTAATTATAGACAAAATAAATAAAAATAATTACCATAAAAGGAGAAACTAAAATGGTTGTAATCGAAATGGAAAACGGTGGCAAGATCGAGCTTGAGCTCTATCCCGAGGCAGCTCCCAAGACTGTAGCAAACTTCCTTAAGCTTGTAGGTCAGGGCTTCTACGACGGTCTTATCTTCCACAGAGTTATCCCCGGATTTATGATTCAGGGCGGTGACCCCCAGGGCAACGGTATGGGCGGTTCAAAGGAGAATATTGTTGGTGAGTTTAAGGCAAACGGCTTTAACAACCCCATCAAGCACACACGCGGTGTAATCTCTATGGCAAGAGCATACAATCCCAACTCTGCCTCCTCTCAGTTCTTCATTATGCACGCAAATGCACCCCACCTTGACGGTCAGTACGCAGCATTCGGCAAGGTTATTAGCGGTATGGAGGTTGTGGACGAAATCGCATCCATTCCCACCGATTATAGCGACAGACCCAAGATCGCTATGAGAATGAAGAAGGTATACGTAAAGTAAGATAAAAAAATGGCAACGCATTTGCGTTGCCATTTTTATTCATATTAATAAATTAACCGCCAAAGAGTCCCTTGAAGAAGTCCTCAATGCTTCTGAGGAAGAGAAGGAATGCCTTTGCAATCTGCTGGAGGAAGGACATACCCTCGGTTGCGTTGCCGCTATTGCCGCTACCGCCGTTGTTGTCGGTAGAGGGATGATTTGCCTCCAGACGCATCTCGCTCCAGGTGTGGGTGGAGTTGTTGAAGAGTACGTTATCATCGGTGGGGATTACAAGGTCAGCGGTCTGCTGAAGAGCCTCGCCCTCTTCACCGTTGTTGAAGATTACGTGGTAGTTGCCCTCGGGAATTACTACGTAGTAAAGTCCGTCCTGGCTTGCCTCAACCTTAACGCCGGGCCAAATAGAACCTGCAACGTTCTCGGAAGACCAGTAGTAAACATAAACGTTTGCCCAGTTTGCATCATTCTTAAGTACAAGAGTTACCTCTCTGTCGGTATCTACCTTGGGAGTAGGAATGAAGGGCTTGCACTCAGCCTTGGTGTACCAAGCGTTGATGTTGGAGTTAACGCCATCCTTGATAGCCGCCTTGATGTCACAAACAATCTTGTCACCTGTAGGAGTCTTAAGGTCAAGAGTCTGGTTACCAACGTCACCCTGACCGTTGTTGAAGATGATGTTATCGCATGCCTTGGGCACGTCTGCGTACCAGTATCCGTCTGCATCAAGCTCCATCTCAAGACCGGGCCACTCAACGTATGCGGAGCCACCGCTTACCCAACAGTAGTAGAAAACGGTATCCCAGCCCATGGTGTTGCTTGCGTAAACTCTGATAGTATCGTTCTCATCAATAGTAGGAGTCTCAATCTCACTGCCTGCCTCTATCTCGTAGGAAAGAACGAGAGAGCCGTTTGTACCGTGATAAAGAGTAAAGTTAACCTGACCGCCGGGAACGTAAAGCTTATCAGCCTTATCACCCTTAAAGAACTCTGCGGTGGTAGCCTTATCTACGTATGTAGGAGACCAGTAAATGTTGTTCTGAGCATCCTTAACTACAACGTAAGCAGCCATAGAAAGACTAACGCTGAGCTTACCGTTTATAAACTTGTAGCTACCAAGATTAGCAGAATCTGCCTCAATGCCGTAGTCTCTGCCCTCGATGTAGCCTGCAAGATAGTAGTCGCCTACTGCAAGCTCGCCCTGGGTGGTACCTGTGTTGCCACCAACGTCGGGAGTAGTAGTGCCGGAGGAAGAGCCGTTCCAAGAACCGGTTGCCTTACCCTCAGATGTAGAGTTCCAAGGATTCTCAATAGTAAATGTGCCGTTAGGAGTAACAGTGAGATCAACGGTCTGATTCCATACAGCCTTGGTCTCATCGGTATCTGCATCGGTATTCCATCTGTTCTCTGTAACATTAGGATTCATTCTGCAGAAGATCATATTGGTGTAGCCTGCAGGCACAACGCCCTCATATACACCGCTCTCTGTAGATGCAGCCATATTAACCCAAACAGCATCAAGACCTGTACCCCATGCATAGATAGCAAAACGGGGAGAGTCGGTAAGCCAGTTGGAGTCGGGCTTAAGATAAACGGTGCTGCCGCTTGCAGAATCGTCTGCAGCGAAAACAGAAACCGTAGCAAAGCTCATCATCATTGTAAATACAAGGATAAGAGCAAGAATAATTTTACGAGTATTGTTCTTCATAATATATTCCTTTCTTATATTTTAAAATACTCTTATCTATTATATCACGCATTGAAAAATAAAACAATATGCTTTTAAATAAAAAAATATTTTTGTAAATAATACACAAATTAATTGATGATATTGTACAAAAAAGGCTGCCCCGATATGGGGCAGCCTGAAATGCTTTAATTATTACTTAAAGAAAGCAAGGATCTTGTCAAGGAATGCAAGGATTGCCTGCCAGATCTTCTCGAAGAAGCTGAGCTCAGGCTCTACGGGATTCTCATCAACGTCGCCCTCATCGGTCTCACCGTTATCGGGAGTCTCAACCTCGGGAACATAGTTGGGATCGGTAGCACCGCAGGAGCACTTACCCTCGTTGAAGCTATGCCCCTTTGCATTACCCTCGGTAGCACCGCAGGTAGAGCAGGTCTTAGGAGAGGTACAGGTAGCCTCAGTCCAGCTGTGACCGTTAGCCTTGCCCTCGGTAGCACCACAGGTAGAGCAGGTCTTAGGAGAGGTACAGGTAGCCTCAGTCCAGCTGTGACCGTTAGCCTCGCCCTCGGTAGCACCGCAGGTGGAGCAGGTCTTGGGAGAGGTACAGGTAGCATCTGCCATGCTATGACCAAGTGCGCTGCCGTAGGACTGGTTACATACGGTACAGGTCTTGGGTGCAGTACAGGTAGCTTCGCCACCCTCGTGGGCAGCCTTTTCACTAGTATTTTCACAGCCGGTACACTTATACCAATGTCCCTCTGCATCATACACAAGAACGCTGATGTCGCACACGTGACCGAGAGCAGCCTCGATTACGTAGCCACAGTCAAGACAGTACTTTGCACTCTGCTCGGTGGGAGCAGCTACATTGGGATTGTGAGAAACAACGGTATCCTTTGCACCGCAGGAGCAGGTGTGAGCGTGACCGTCAGCACCCTTGTATCCCCAAGCGGACTGGTCGTAGGAGTGACCCAAAGCAGGAATAGTCTCGGTGTAGCTGTCACCACACGCGGAGCAGGTGTAGGTAGTAAGACCGTCATCGTTGCAGGTGGGAGCCTGAGTATCAGGCTTATAGGAATGCTCACCGGATGCAGGAAGCTCGGTAGCCTCGGTAAGAACCTTGCCACAGTCAGAGCACTTGGTGCTATCGGTATAGCCCTTATCCTTACAGGTAGGAGCTAAGCCGGGAACAGTCTCGGGATTGTGATACTCTGCCCAGGTGTTAGTGCTGTTATCGAAGATGTAGCATCCGTTGCCGGGAACGAGGAGGTCAGCGGTCTGAATACCCTCGTACATACCCTCGCCTGCGTCTGTCTTGTTATGGAAAATAACGTTCTTAAAGCCCTTAGCGATCTCGATCTTATAAACGTCACCGTCAACCTGAGTCATAGCAACACCGGGCCATGTGTTATCAGAACCGTTACCATCCCAAGAATAGCACTGAACGAGCGACCAGCCCGCAGTGTTCTTAAGATAAATAACAGATGTCTTGGAGGTATCGAATCCACATACCGAGCAAACACCACTCAAAGTTGCGTGGAGTGCGGGAATGGACTCGCTGTTAGTTGCTGTACATTCGCACTTGTAGTTGATAGCGCCTGCCTCGGTACAGGTAGGAGCCTTTTCATCAACCTTTACGAAATTATGAGTGTGAGTGGGGGTGTGGTTAGACCAAGAACCTGAAGCATTGTTCCAATCACCGTCTTTTACGGTAAAGCAGTTGTTACCGGTGTACTGAAGGTCAACGGTCTGATCCCACTTGTTGCTCCAATCAAGAGTGGAGGAAGCGGGATTCATTCTACAGAAGATAACGTTAGTAACTCCTGCGGGAAGAGTGCATTCATAGATGCCGTCCTTATCGCTGTCACTCATGGTATACCAGTTGGGAGAAACGTCCCAGGTATAAAGCGCAAACCATGCGTCACTCTGCACCCAGTTGGAATTAGGCTTGAGGTAAATAATTGTATTAGCACCGGTCGCGGCACTTACGTTAATTGCAAATACGCTCACCAAAAGTGTAACCACGATGAAAAGAGCGATTAAAATTTTGCGTGTGTTTTTCATAATAATTTCCTTTCTTTTATTTAAATATTTTTCACGCCTTAGTAATTATAGCACAGTGTGAAAATATTTACAATATGATTTTCAAAAACAATGTTTTTTTGTCATTTGTGCACAAAAAAGTGCCTACCTTTTTGTACATTAGAAAGGTAGGCAGATTTACATTTTTATACTTTTTGTCAAATTACGGTCTGCAGAGGTAATTTACAACCTCCTCGGGAGTGTTTGCGATGGAGGTAAAGCCGGAGGTCTCAAGCTCCTCTTTGCTACCGTGTCCCCAGCTGACAGCGAGGCTGTCAATACCGCAGATACGTGCACCCTCGGCATCGTACATTCTGTCACCAACGAGGATTGCTCTGCTGCGGTCGGCATTAACTGCATTAAGGCTGTAGTCAAGCACCTGCCACTTATGGTCGCGGTTATCCCCCTTTGCTCCACCGAGGAAATCAAAATACTTATCAAGACCAAAAAGCTTCATTATTTTAATAGCGGTGTCCTCAGGCTTTGAGGTGGCAAGAATAATGGTCTTGCCCCGGGACTTAAGATAGGAGAGCATCTCAACGATACCGTCATAGACCTTGTTATCCCACCAGCCGTAAACGTTGTAGTACTCACGGAATTTTTCAATAGCCTCAACAACGGTGGTCTCGTTAAATCCAAACTCATCCTGCCACACCACGTAAAGCGAGGGGCCGATAAATCTCCTGAGTGAGTCGCGGTCACCGTAGTCGGTCACACCCATTTTCTTGAATGCATATATAAAGCCCTCGATAAGTCCGTGCTCGGGGTCGGTAAGAGTGCCGTCAAGGTCGAAGGCAATAACGTCATAGCTTTTCATTTCATACCTCGTGCTAAAAATTGTCACCTACATTATAGTATAAATCGGGGCAAATGTCAACAAGATATTACAAAAGCCCCACAAAAGTGAGGCTTTTTAAGAAATCAGGAATATTAAATTTATACAACTCCCTGTGCGAGCATTGCATCAGCAACCTTGATAAAGCCTGCGATATTTGCACCTGCAACAAGGTCATCAGGCATACCGTACTTTGCGGCAGCCTCAACAGAAGCGTCGAAGATATTCTTCATAATAACCTTAAGCTTCTCGTCAACCTCATCGGCACTCCAGCTGTATCTCATGGAATTCTGGCTCATCTCAAGACCGGAAACAGATACACCGCCTGCGTTAACCGCCTTGGAGGGAGCAACGATAACACCGTTTGCGCTAAGATATGCAACAGCATCGTTGGTGGTAGGCATATTGGAAACCTCAACGTAGTACTTAACTCCGTTGGCAACGATAGCCTTTGCATCCTCAAGGCAAACCTCGTTCTGTGTAGCACAGGGCATAACGATATCAACCTTAACACCCCAAGGCTTCTCACCCTTGAAGAAGGGAACGCCAAACTTATCTGCATAGTCCTCTACTCTGTTACGGCAGGAGGCACGCATCTCAAGAAGGTAGTTGATCTTTTCCTCGGTGTTAATACCGTCAGCATCATAAATATAGCCGTCGGGACCGGAAAGTGTAACAACCTTACCGCCAAGCTCGGTGATCTTCTTTACACTACCCCACGCAACGTTACCGAAGCCCGAAATAGCAAAGGTCTTGCCCTCGATGGAGTCACCAAAATGCTTAAGCATTTCAACAGTATAATAGGTAGCGCCGTAGCCGGTTGCCTCAGGACGAATGAGAGAGCCACCGTAGGGAATACCCTTACCTGTAAGAACGCCTGTAAACTCGTTGCGAAGTCGCTTGTACTGACCGAAGAGATAACCGATCTCTCTCGCACCAACACCGATATCACCTGCAGGCACGTCGGTATCTGCGCCTATGTACTTCTGAAGCTCGGTCATAAAGCTCTGGCAGAAGCGCATAACCTCTGCATCGCTCTTGCCCTTGGGGTCAAAGTCAGAGCCACCCTTACCGCCACCCATAGGAAGGCTGGTAAGAGAATTCTTGAAGGTCTGCTCAAAGCCGAGGAACTTGATAATGCTCTCGTTTACTGTAGGATGGAAACGGAGGCCGCCCTTGTAAGGACCGATCGCGCTGTTGAACTGAATACGGAAGCCGCGGTTAACCATAACCTTGCCGTCATCGGTAGTCCACGGAACGCGGAACTTGATAATTCTCTCGGGCTCTACCATTCTCTCAATAACACCGCTGGTGATATACTCGGGACGCTGCTCGAGAACGGGCTCGATAGACTCAAGCACCTCGCGTACTGCCTGGTGAAATTCGCTCTCACCGGCATTTCTCTTTATAACTGTATCCATTACCTCGTTGAGGTATGCTGATTTAAACATAATGCTTCTCCTAAAAATGTTTTTACATAAATATACCACAAAATAATACAAAAATCAATAGATTTGTGCATAAATAATCCTTTTTTTACAAGGAGGCCTGCTTGGTAAGTATCAAAAATTTAAAAATAAAGCTCCCTGCCAGAGCCTCTATATGGTATCTTGGTGTGGCGGTAATATCAAAGGGCGTGGGATTTTTGATAACTCCCTTTTTCACAAGAGCAATCGACGGTGTGGCATACGGAGAGCTGACCCTTTATCTCACTCTTGTTGGCATCGGGTCGGTCTGCTGCTCTGCGGTGAATACGGGAAGTGCATTCTATAAAGAAATGAGGAATCACGAGGATAACAAGGGGGGATTTCTTAAATCCGCCTTGCTTGTTTCTATGATGTTTTCGATAGCCTTCTGCCTGATTTTACTGATTTTAAGACCTTTTATTCCTCTGCCCTCGGGTCTTTTTCTACCTTTAGGACTCCAGATACTCTGCGACGGAATAGTTGCCGTGGCAACTAGCCTCGGAAAATACGAATACAGATACAAGGAGGTGGCATTCATCAGCCTTTGCACCTCTGTGATACCTGCCCTTCTTACACTCCTACTATTAAAGGCGGTGAACGGCAGATTTAGGGTGAGGGTATATTCCCTGCTCCTTATTTCCATAATCATATCTGTCTACTCGGTCATAAAAATTCTAAAGCATAGCGGCAGAATCAACAGGTCTGGAATGTCGCTGATAAAAACCGCGTCCCCACTACTGCCAAGCAGCATATCGGGTGCTCTGTCGGGGCAGGCGGACAAGCTTTTTATCACCAACGTTATGGGGTCATTTGCTCTTGCAAAATACTCGGTGATACACTCGCTTGGTGTGGGACTTAACTTCATTGTGAGTGCGGTGGGATTTGCTCTCTCCCCCTGGCTAATACGCAAGCTTCGTGCTGACGAGGAGGAGGCAATTTCGCTCCCCGTCGGTATTCTTGTATCTGCGCTTTCCTCGCTCTCTATAGTCCTTATGGCTCTCGCACCCGAGGCAATGAAAATACTCGCACCGAGGGAGTATCTTGAGGCCTATCCTGCCCTGTTGCCTATTGCTCTCACCACACCGCTCTCGCTGATATCATCGGTAATCTCCGTCTGCCTTGTTAATGAGGGACGAGGCAGGGAGACGGTTATGATATCCCTGATAAGCACAGCTGTGGGGCTAGTATTAAATTTTATGCTAATCAGGAAAATCGGCTACCTCGGCGCAGGAATCTCCATGCTTGTATCCCAGCTGACAACCACCCTTTCGGGCCTTTACGTGATACGGAAAACAAAGCTTTTAAGACTGTTTAAAATCGGGGGTATGATAGGGCCAATTATCACCGCGTTGGGTATCGGATTACTGGCATATATTTTCTTCGAGATGCCTGCTGTACGCGTGCTTTTGCTCATTCCCCCTGCGATTGCTCTTTTAAACATTTTCTTCGGTTTTAATAGGTTAATTACCGAATAAATGTTTGTTTTGTTATAGAAAAAAGGGCCTATCGGCCCTTTTTCTTGCGATTATTTTTCTCCCCTGATAGCTCTAGAAAGCTCAAAAAGATGCTCTGCGTAAAGGCGGTTTTCGATAATAATCTCCGCGTTTTCATACTTACCGTTAAGGGTAAGTCTTGAGGTCTCCTTCGGTGCTAGAGTGGGGGTATATACATACTTCACATAGCCTGCAGGAGTCTTGTGCCCTCTGCGCTCCTTTTTGGTCTCGTGCTCCACCGAAACAATGTCCGCAATATCTATGCGACAAAGGGTGCTCTCCCGCTTGCCCATTACCTGACGGACAACAAATATGGGTGTGCCGTTACTGTCCTTGGTGATATCGTAGTAATACACCGAGGCAAGATGTTTAGAGTAAACGGTGATGCCCACAACAAGCAGGGCTGCACCCAAAAGTGCAACGATGCCCCTGTACATAGGAACAAGCGTGGACACCAGAGCAATACAAATACCGCCCGAGGTGAAGATGGAAAAAATCAGACGCGCATAATTATTGCTCGGCTGAACTCTCGTTGACATTTCCATATTGCTTCCCTCCTTTTTTCTATATTATAACCTATAGGAAGAAAAAAGTCAAGAAAAAGGCTGTCTCAATAAAATCAAGACAGCTTTTTTTATCCTTGATCAAATAATACCGTCGTGACCGTAGTAAAGATCACGCTTCTCCTCCTCGGTAAGCTCGGAGATGTCCATACCCATTTTCATAGCCGTCCAGGCACGGTTAGGTACGGTGGGATTGAGAGTCGGAAGCTCAATGCCCGGGGTATTAATTCCCGAGATAGCACCAGGGGCATCCTTGCGGTATGCAATGTTATCGGTTTTAGGTGGGCGCGAGGGCTTTTTGTTTTCCATATTCATAGCTCCTTTCTTAAGCTGTATCTGTATTTTGCCCAAAGTTCTTTGTGTTTATTACTTACACTTGATTTTTCATCTACTCTGTGGTAAAATAAAGCATAACTAACCAAAGGATAACAACCATGCTATATAGAAATTTAAGCGGATATTTCAGAGACAAGTACGGCAAGAGACTCGGCAAAATTTGCATCGACGGTGGATTCTCCTGCCCCAACAGAGACGGAACCTGCGGTCAGGGTGGCTGCATTTACTGCGGTGAACGAGGTGCAGGTGAGCACATCGACCCCAAGGCATCAATAAAAGAACAGGTCTTGACGGCACTCGCTGAGGCAGAGGAGGATGACCTTTTCGTAGCCTATTTTCAGAATTTCACCAACACCTACGCAGACACAGAGGTTTTAAAGGAAAGATATGACGCGGCACTTATCGACGGGAGAATAAGAGTCTTGGCAATAGGCACACGTCCCGACTGCATTGACAAGGAAAAGGCGGAGCTGATAGCCTCGTACAAGGACAGATGCGACGTGTGGGTGGAGCTTGGCTTACAGACAGCAAGCGACAAGACCGCAGATATAATTAATCGCGGATACCATAGAGAGACGTTTGAAAAAGCTATGGAAATACTTAAAAGCTATGATATTCCCGTGGTTATACATCTTATCGTAGGACTCCCCGGCGAGAATATGGAGTCTATCAAGGAAACAGTAGAATACGTAAACAGCTTTGCTCCCTTTGGTGTCAAGATACACTCAATTTACGTTATGCAGGGCACAAGACTTGCGGAGATGTACGAAAGGGGTGAGTACACACCCCCTTCAATGGAGGAGTATATCGACTCTGTGATTTATATTTTAACACATATTTCACCCGATACCGTGGTGCACAGATTGACGGGAGATTGCCCAAGAGATTTGCTTGTAGCTCCTGCTTGGAACGGTCAAAAAAGCGCTATAATTAACACTATAGTTTACAAAATGCAATTTAACAACCTTTCTCAAGGCTGCAAGAGATAAAAAAAGACCTGCGAAAAATCGCAGGTCTTTTTTTTACATAAACTTATTTAATATCTGCATAACCGTCTTTTCCAGATCGTCAAAGGACATCTTGATATCACCCTTAAAGTAGTTAACCATAATATCAACGCAGGCATTGGCAAGGAAGCTGATCTGCACGTATCTCTCGGCCTTGTTCTTTGAAAGCAGAGGCGAATTGATATTCGAGAAAACCCTGTCGATAACTATATGCTTAATCTGATCGATGAAGAAGATGGCGTCGGGTGAGCCTGCAACCTTGGTATAAATATCCTCATTCTCACGAATGAAGGTAAAAATACGCTTGATATACACGCGGTAATCGACCGTCTTGTTGGCATCCATCTCGTCAATGATGTTTTCAAGCTCAGAGATAAGCTCGCGAAGAATCTCGTCGGCTATACCGTATACGTCGTCATAATGATTGTAAAAGGTGCTCTTCGCAATATCCGCCCTCTCCGCAAGCTCGGCAACGGTGATATTTGAGATAAGCTTCTTCTCGCTGATAAGATCAACGAAGGCGCTTCTTATCATTTTTTTGGTTCTGGTGGAGTTTCTGTACTCTTTTTTCATAATATTTACCTTGATTGGTTGGACATTTTTGTACTATGAGTCCAAAATTGTTTTTTTAGACAATTTCAGTCGTTGCATTTACTTTGATGATATTATATTATATACTAGCAAAAATGTCAAGTAATTTCAGGAGGTTAATCGTGAAAACAGGAAAAACTAAATCGGGATTCTCTATGCACAGGCTGGCAGAGATAATAGTTGACAGGCGAACAGTCATCTTTTTAGTCGTTGCAGCCTTGGTTGTATTCTCTATCTTTTCGATAGGCTGGGTAGAGGTTGAAAACGACCTTACATCCTTCCTTCCCGACAAATCCGACTCTAAGGCCGGCGTTGACGTAATGTTTAATGAATTCACATTATACGGCAGCGCGCAGATAATGGTGGCAAACGTCTCGGTGGACACCGCATGGGATATTTGTGATATGCTGGGTGATCTGGAGGGTGTGACCCTCATAGACTTTGCCGAGGACAAGGCCCATTACAACAACGCATCTGCCTGCTTTACAGTCAATATGGCTTACGCGCAGAATGACGTAAGATGCGAGGAAACACTTAAGGAGATCAAATCCGCCCTCGCAGGCTATGATGCCTACATAAGCTCTGACATCGGCAACCCTATGGGTGCAATTCTTGATGCAGAAATCGGTGTTATCATCGTTGTGGCATCTATAATCATTCTGGCAATGCTCTTCCTCACCTCCAAGTCGGTTGTTGAGGTGCCTGTAATCATGATTACCTTCGTAATCGCTATGATTGTCAATATGGGTACAAACTTCATATTCGGCAAGATATCCTTCGTTTCCAACTCTGTAACAAGCCTGCTTCAGCTTGCGCTCTCGCTCGACTACGCGGTAATTCTCATCAACAGATACAGAGATGAGAGCTCCCGTCTCCCCCTTCGCGAGTCGGTGGTTGAGGCACTCAGTCACGCAGTGCCTGAGGTATTCGGCAGCTCGCTTACCACGGTAGGCGGTATGGCGGCAATGGCCTGCATGCAGTTCAAGCTTGGTCCTGATATGGCTATCTGTCTTATCAAGGCAATCCTTCTCGCAATGCTCTCGGTATTCGTTGTAATGCCCGGCCTGCTTATGATCTTTGGCCCTGCACTCAAGAAAACCGAGCACAAGAGCCTTATTCCCGATATGTCCTTTATCGGTAAGTTTGCATACAAGACCAGAAAGATAGTACCTCCTATTTTCCTTATAATCGTTATCGCGGCCATCTTCATCTCGGGTGCATGTCCCTTTGCATACGGCTACAACAACCTTGAGGCTGCAAAGCTTAACGAGCAGTCGCTGGCAAAGAAGATGATTACCGACAGCTTTGGCTCGGTTAATATGATAGCCCTCCTGGTTCCCTCAGGAGATTACGAGAAGGAGGCAGAGCTCCTTAAGGAGCTTGAGTCAAGAGACGAGGTTTCCAGCACAATGGGTCTTGCCAACGTAGAGGCTATGGACGGCTACACCCTTGCAGACGGACTCACTCCCAGACAGTTCTCCGAGCTTGCCGACGTGGATATTGAGCTTGCAGAGATGGTTTATCTCTATTACGCAGGCACAAACGGTGACGTTGGCAGCATACTGGATATCAGCATATACAAGGTTCCTCTTATTGATATATTCCTCTTCCTGCTTGACAACCTTGAGACCCTCGACATAGAGCTTGAAGGTGAGCAGGCGGCAATGCTTGACGGTGCAAAGGACCAGATGGCAAGCGCAAAGGATATGCTTGTAGGTGAAAACTACAGCCGTATGATCGTTTACCTCGATATGCCCGAGGATGACGAAAAGACCTTTGCATTTATTGATGAAATGAAGTCGATAGCAAGTAGCTATTACGACGGTGCTACAGTTTACGCGGTAGGAAACGCAACAACGGCAAAGGACTTTAAGGAATCCTTCGTTGTAGATAACGTTGTCGTTTCTGCGGTATCCATCGTGACAGTCCTGCTCGTGCTTCTCCTCTCCTTTAAGTCGGTTGCGATGCCCGTAATTCTCATCGCGGTAATTCAGGGTGCAATCTGGATAAGCTTCTCTATCCCCTCCCTCCTCAACACTCCCCTCTTCTTCCTCGGATATATCATTATTTCCGCAATACAGATGGGTGCAAATATCGACTACGCTATAGTTATTGCAACAAGATACAACGAGGTTAAGGGTAAGATGAGCAAGCGCGATGCTATCATCGAAACCATGAACTTTGCATTCCCCACCGTCATCACCTCGGGTGCAATTATGGCGGTTACAGGTATTCTTATCGGTAATATGTCCTCCGAGCAGACTATCGCCAGCCTTGGCGGTAACCTTGGTAGAGGTACTGTTATCTCGATAATCCTCGTGCTCTTCGTCCTTCCTCAGCTGCTGCTCATCAGCGACAAGCTTGTGGATAAGACATCCTTCACCCTCTTCAAGAAGAAGGAGGAGGAAAAGACCGCTGAGGCAGACGGCAAGGTGCGTGTTTGCGGCCATGTAAGCGGTGAGATAAGCGGTAGCATCGACGGTGTTATCGACGCGGTTATCGACGGAAATGTAAACTTAAAATTACTTTCAGGCAATATTAATCAAGAAAAGGAGGTAGATAGCTGTGAAGAATAAGATCATAAGCGGTATCATTGCCATAACAATGATGATCACGCTCTGCATACCTGTGCTGAGCCCTATCGTAAGCTTTGCATCTGAGGGTGCAATATACATCTATACTACCGAAGAATTTCTCGATTTTGCCAAAAAGTGCTCCTATGACGCTTGGTCAAAGAATAAGCAGATTATTCTTAAAAACGATATTTCCCTCTTGAACACCGATTTTGAAAGCATTGCTATCTTCAACGGCAGCTTTGACGGCGAGGGACATACCATCAGCGGATTAAACATTGACGGCACATACTCCCCCTCGGGTCTCTTCTCTGTGCTTGGTAAGGACGGTGTTATCAAAAATCTTACCGTACAAGGAAGCGTTACTCCTAACGGTGACAAGCAGCTTGTGGGCGGTATCGTTGGTGACAACTACGGTCTTATTGAAAATTGCTCCTTTATCGGTACTATTATGGGTAAGACCGACGTAGGTGGAATCGCAGGTATAAACAGAATCAGCGGAACAATCAAGGGCTGTAGTGCAAGCGGCGAGGTTATCGGCGAGAGTCGCACAGGCGGTCTTGCAGGCAGCAACGCAGGACTTATCTCCTCCTCCGTAAACTCCGCAAAGGTAAACACCATAAGCGTGACCCCCAAGCTTTCTCTTGATGAAATCAATATTTCTCTTACTCTTGATATATCAAAGCTTCCCTCTCTTAACAACAGCACAATGACAGATACCGGCGGTATCGCAGGATATTCCACAGGTATCATCATGGGATGCACCAACAACGGTCGCGTTGGATATCCTCACATTGGATATAACGCAGGCGGTATCGCAGGTAGAAGCTCCGGCCATCTTACAGGCAACCGCAACAATGCAGAGATTTACGGACGCAAGGACGTGGGCGGTATCGTTGGACAGATGGAGCCCTATATCAACTACACACTCTCCGAGGATCTTCTCGCGTCTCTCAAGGCAGAGCTCGATGAGCTGAGTGCTCTTGTAAACGAGGCGGTAGCAAAGGCAGACGGCAGCTTTAACGGTCTGTCTGCAAGACTTGATAACATTCTCACCAGTCTCGATGATGCTACAGATTCTCTCAACAATCTTATGAACGACGTTACCGACTACGGTGACGATATGATAGGTGAGGTCAACAGAATCAGCGACATTCTAACCGAGGTTCTCTCTCAGCTTTACGACATCAGCGCTGATGCACCCACTCTCAGCAGCACACTCGGTGATGCGATCAAATCCTTCGAAAGTGCTATCGAGGGACTTAAGGAGGTATTCAGCTTTACCGACGAGGCAATTTACGATCTTGACCTTATGACTCAGGATGCGGCCGAGGCATTTGGCAATATCAGCAGCATGATCGACAAGATTGACCGCGGTGTTTCTGCCCTCGAGGATGCAATTGAAATCGAGGATAAGGCAGCGGCAGAGACTGCACTTAACGATATTCTGGACGGTCTCAGTCAGCTTGTAACAGCCTCCGACAGTATGGCAACCGCAATCGACAGGGTTGCAGAGGTTATTACCGATACAGCCTGGGCAGATAAGCTTATTCCTATGTTTGACAAGGCGGCAGATGCCTTTAACTATATGTCTTTGGCTATCAAGGATATTTACGATGCCACCACAGTAATCAAGGATAACGTTGACGTCAACTGGCAGGATATTAAGGAGGGTGGCGACAAGCTTCTCGCTTCCTTCGATTCCATGACTCTGGCACTCGGCTCTCTCAACGAGTCTCTTTACTATGCCGAGCTTGCAATCAATGATATCTCAAGCGGTATAGAAATTCTTTACAATGCATTGATGTCTCAGGATCAGGATGCTATTAACGGAGCTATCCAGCAGATTACAGACGGATTTAAAAAGCTTGTGGAGGCAACCGAGGGAAGCTCTAAGGCTCTCTCCGACCTTGCTGATGCAATGCAGAATTTTGAAATGTCCAATATGACCGAGTCCTTCCAGAAGATTGGTGAGGCGCTTGGCACTATTGCAGATCAGAGCGAGAGCCTTAGTACAGCTATCACAGAGATTTCGGAGGGTATGACTACCCTGCTCCAGAATATTGAAATCGACCCCGATGCTATGGAGGAGGGCGGCGCGCTTATTCTCTCGGGATTTAATAATCTCGGTGACTCTCTTGCTGAAATGAGATCTGCTGTTTCCCACCTCAGCGATGGTATGACCTCCTTAAGCGAGTCTATTCATCTCATCAAAAATGCCATTACAGTCAAGGACGAGGCTGCTCTTGCAGAGGCCTTTGACAAGGCATACACATCTATGGGTGTAATCATCGACTCGGTTGGCATCTTTGCAGAGGTTATGACCGAGGTGGCAGACGTTCTGGAGGAGGCAAAGCTCTGGAGCGACCGTCTTTCCGATGCTTTTGTCGGTGTTACTAATGCATTCACCGATATTACAGCTGCACTTACCAAGGTACAGGGCGGTATTGACTCGTTGAGAGCAAATATTTCTCTCGACCTCACTCTTTGTGAGGAGGGTCTCTCTCTCATCCGCGACGGATTTAAGGATCTGGGACTTGCAACTGAAAATATCAAGGATACTCTCCTCCACCTTTCCGATGCCTTTGCCGACGTGCAGGGCGCAATCGGTGCTATGGATAAGGTAGCAGAGGACTTCTCCGACGGTATGTCCTCTATTGCAGAGGCAACCGACATTATTACAGAGATGTCAAACGGTGTGGTTACTCTCCTGGGCTATCTCAAGAGCGTGGATAAGATACAGTTCCCCACTCCCCCCGAGAGCATTACCGCAACGGCAAATCAGCTCTTTGCATCTATCTCCCAGATTGAAAACGAGCTTAAGCAGGTTAATGCCGATATGACCGATCTTGAAAACGAGATTGTTACTATCATCGGTAAAATCAGCAACAAGTTTGAAAGCATCTCGGAAAATATCATCGATCTTATCTACGGACTCGGCGATTATGACATCATAAACAACAAGGTTACCGAGGAGGAAATCGACTCGGTTACAAACGGCAAGCTATTCTCCTGCGTTAACTACGGAAGCGTATATGCCGACAGAAACGTGGGCGGTATTGCAGGTGCTATGGGTCTTGAATATGCTCTCGACCCCGAGGACGATGCATCCGACGAGCTTTCGGTTACACAGAAAAAGCAGTATCTCTTAAAGGCGGTTATCCACGCGTGCCAGAACTACGGCGACGTTACCTCCAAGAAGGATGCTGTAGGCGGTATCACAGGTAAGATGGATTTGGGTCTCATCTACGGCAGCGAAAGCTATTGCAGCGTAACCAGTGAGGCCGGTAACTACGTAGGCGGTGTTGCAGGTATCAGCGCAGGCCTTATTTCCCAGTGCTTCGTTAAATCTACTCTTTCCGGTGGAAAGTACATCGGCGGTGTAGTTGGTAGCGGAGTTGACGAGACCTACTCGGGTGACAGCAGTATGGTAAGAAACTGCTACACCATGGTCGAGATCGTGAAATTCACCCAGTATGCAGGTGCCATCGCAGGTGCAGGCATCGGTCAGTACAGCGAAAACCTCTTTGTTTCGGATACTCTCCAGGGTATTGACAGAGCAAGCTACGAGGGTAAGGCAGAGCCTATCTCCTACGAGGATCTTATTAAGAGAAGAAGTTTGCCTCAGGGCTTCTACAGCTTTACATTAAAGTTCCTAGCAGACGGTGTAGTTATCTCCACCACTCAGTTCCAGTACGGTGAGTCCTTTGACGAGAGCGTGTTCCCCGAGATTCCCAAGAAGGATGGACACTACGGCCTCTGGGACAGAACCGACCTTACAAAGCTTGTGTTTGACACTACGGTAAGCGTAATTTACACCCCCTACAGCACCACCATCGTAAGCGAGGAAAAGCGCGATGACGGCAGAAATATATTCATTGTTGAGGGTGAATTCACCGCTGACTGTGCTCTTACAGTTACACATACTCAGAGCATCAAGGGTCTTGAGCTTGCCGACAAGTTCTTTACCAAGGACACTCTCATCGAGGGTTGGGTGCTTCAGATTCCTGCCGACAATATGGAGGTCAACACAATTCACTTCCTTGCAAGAAACGAGCACTGTAAGATATTCGTTAAGCTTGACGGAGTGTGGACAGAGGTTGAGACCAAGGAGTTTGGTAGCTATCTTCTCTTTGACGTATCGGGAGAAAACGTTGAGCTTGCAATCGTTGAGCACACTATTAAGCTTGTTCCCGTTATTGCAATTTCGGCTACTGTCCTCGGTGTAATTGCTGTGGTGGTTATAATTCTTGCCGTAAAGAAAAAAGCGGCAAAGAAGGACGTCGACGGCAATGAGCAAAGCGAAAATGCTGAAGAAAAGACCGAAGAGAAGCCCGAAAAGAAAAACAAAAAGAAAAACAAAAAGAAATAAAAAAAGGCCGCCACGGATTACCGTGGCGGTTTTCTCATAAAAATTATTTATTAAAGAAAGATACCGAATATATTTCACCCTTGCCCACAGACAGGATAAGCTTACCCGAGGATATATCAATTTCCTTAGAGCGATAGGACTTACCTGCTCCGCGTGTGCCACCGGGAACGGTCTTTAACATAGTGCAATAGGTGTAGGGACAGTTTAAAAGAAGAATCTCAAGCTTGCCCTCAAATGCTCTTGTAGTAAGGAGGAGAGACGCCTCCTTGCCATTGCTGGCACAAAGCTTATAAAGCTCCTTGCGGTGATTGTCACCCGAGTCAACAGCTGTGCCAAGTCTATAAAGATTACCGAAGCTACACATAACTCCGTAGGATGCGTAGTGGTGATGAGTAACAAAATCGTCCACCGAGAAAAGTGTGTTTGCCGAGGAATAGGGGTCGGAGGTGGAGTACATCATCATATCCGCATAGCTCTGCTGTGCCATAACAAGCGCGGCACAAAGCTCGGAGGGAGTATCCTCTCTCAACGCGGCAGGTGTACCCTCTCTAGGCTGACCGTTGTACTCACAGATAATGCTCTTTGTACGCTTTAGACCTGCCAGGTCAAGATAGTTTCTGGCATACTTTGCGTGCATAGAAATCTCCTCGGGAGAGGAGGTGTAGCAGCACCAGGTGAAGAAATCAAGGGGGGCCAGAGTCTCCTTATTAGTAATATAAGCAAAAAACTGCTGCATATAGGGGACATAACCCTTCATCTCATCGGTAGCACCGAGACGGTTAAGCGAGTAAAATCCGCCTGCACCGTAAGCACCTATCTTGATCTTGGGGAATCTCTCACGCAGATGATTTGCCGTAATGCGATAAAGTGCGAAATACTCCTCTCTATCACCTGCAAAGCACTCGGGTGAGTCGGGAGATGACCATATTTCCCAGCACTTGATATTCAGCTTAAAGCCGTTTGCCCAGCCCTCGTTGTAGTGCATAATGATGTGCTCGCAGATTCTTGCCCATTTTTCCATATCCTCGGGAGGCTTGGCATAAAGCTTTCTTGAATATGGCTCTCTGGACTCACCAAGGCAAAACATAATATCCGAGCCGCTATTACGGATAGAGCTGATATAAAGGTCGGTGGGCAGGAAGTTGTAGGACTCCTCAAGCTGTTCATCGGCGCTGAAGTCTGGGAAAATGCAATGAATATTGATAAACTGATTGCGTCCGTATTCTCCGGCCGCAGAGCAGGTGCGGACCATAGGCACACCCATCTCCATAAACTCGTCGGTGAAATCAATAGAGGAATTGTATCCCAGAGAGCGGGGTCCACCGTTAAAGCAATGCAGAGGCTTTATCTTTCCGCATTTTTTGTCAAAGTCGATTTTTATTTCCTTTTTCTGCATCACTCTGCTCCTTTCACCTTAGTAATATAATTTTATCAAATTTCAGTGGCTATTGTCAAGGGTAAAAGGAGCTCATATTTTTCTTTTTTAATTTATTTTTTTACATTTATTGCAAAATGCTATTACTTTTGATATAATATTATAGATAAATATTTTTATGGGGAGATACCCGATGAAATACAGCATAATTTCAAGACTCAGCGCTCTGCTGATTACCATTAGTCTGCTCTTATCCATACTCTGCGGATGTGGGCCTGTAATCAGCCTTGACGAGATACCCGAATACAAGCGCTCTGCCACCGTAGAGATTAATGGCGGTGACCCCTTCTTTGAGGAGCAGGAGATAACCGACGATGCCTTTGAGAGCTATTCTCCCCTGGATGCTCTTGGCAGATGCGGAGTTGCCTTTGCCTGCATCGGTATTGAGATAATGCCCACCGAGGAAAGAGGGGATATTGCCTCTGTTACTCCCTCAGGCTGGGAATACGGCGGAATATCGAACAACAATACATACGATTTCGTGGAAAACGGATATATCTACAACCGCTGTCATCTGATAGGCTTCCAGCTTGCAGGTGAAAACGACAACGAGAGAAACCTTATCACAGGCACAAGATACCTTAATATCGAGGGTATGCTTCCCTTTGAAAATATGGTGGCGGACTACGTAGAAAAAACAGGCAATCACGTAATGTATCGCGTGACACCTATCTTCTCGGGTCTTGACTACGTGGCAAGAGGCGTGCTTATGGAGGCATACTCGGTAGAGGATAACGGCAGAGGCATCTGCTTCTGCGTTTATGCCTACAACGTTCAGCCCGGAGTTACCATAGATTACTTCACAGGTGTGAACGTAAAAAGCGGTGAGACCCTGCCCGAAATCAATGATGAGAACGACAACAGAACCGAGGTTGGTGGCTCTACCGAGGGTGAGGTGTGCGATTATATCCTCAACACCAATACCAAGAAATTCCACTACGTAGGCAAGTCCTGCGCACCCAAAAGCGACTCTAAAAACTATAAGGAATACACAGGAACGAGAGAGGATTTAATCAACGAAGGCTACTCCCTCTGCGGAACTTGTAAACCCTAATTTACATTTAGATAGATTTTAAGGTAAAAATGAAGGATTTAGACAAAATTAAGCTTGAGAGAATCTATACCACCTTTGAAAATAATTTCAGGGTGACAAGGCTGTATGCACAGTTGCTTGAGAGATACCCCGAGATAATTACAAGCGAGATGGTTGATACACTCACCGCCGACGGCTCACTCACAAGAGAGGAGGCTATTGTCGGTCTGCTCTCCGAAATTTTCGGCCTTGAGTTTGAAAAGGGAGAGGACAGACGCATTATTATCGACTATCTTACCCCTTCGGTGAGAATTCTCGACAAGCAAAAATATGAAAACAACCCCTACTATAAAAACATCAAGCTCGAAAATATCAAGGACGGCAGCTGGGAGATAAAAATTGAGGAATACAAGCCCTATCAGGCGGTTATCTACGACGATATGATTATCAGGGATGACTTTTCCGAGGTGCCTCCCCTTGGCTTCTTTACCGAGAGCTTTTCCTTCCCTGCCATTTTGGAGGGCGGAAACGAGTGGATGACCCTTACTCCCGTAGACCTGGACACCTGCGAGGAGGCCATTGAGGCGGCGCACGGCAAGGTTGTGACCTTTGGCCTCGGCCTTGGCTACTACGCATATATGGCGGCACAGAAGGATGAGGTTGAGTCGGTTACCGTTGTGGAGCTTTCCTCTGACGTAATAAGGCTCTTTGAGACCTACATCCTGCCCCAGATGGAAAACGGCCACAAGATAAAAATAGTAAACCAGGACGCATTTGAATACGCAGAGAAGGTTATGCCTAGCGAAGGCTTTGACCTTGCCTTTGTGGACACGTGGCGTGATGCCTCCGACGGTGCACCCATGTACGAGAAAATGCGCGCGCTTGAAAAATACAGTAAAAACACCAAGTTCCTCTACTGGATAGAGAATTTCCTTCGTTCAAGGCTCAGGGCGCTGAAATTTGCTGAGTTGACCGAAAACGAGCCCGAAAGCTACGAGGAGCTTATAAACGAGATTAAAAAGATTTAAAAAAGAAAGGATCTGCCTTATGCTTGACAGTCTTACCAAAAGTACATACGAGGCAATACTGAAATCCGAGCTTCGCCCTGCCATGGGATGCACCGAGCCTATTGCGATAGCCTATGCGTCATCTATCCTTGGAGAGCTGCTTATGGGATATCCCGAGAGAATAAATGCCAGATTTACAGGTAACATCATCAAGAACGTTAAGAGCGTTATCGTTCCTGCCACAGGCGGACGTCACGGCATTGAGGCGGCTATTGCGGCAGGTCTTGCTTCGGGTCGTCCCGACAAGCGTCTTGAGGTGCTGACCGTTCTTACAGCAGATGACGAGCCCAAGATAGATGCCCTGCTCTCCTCCTGTGCTATTAAGATAGACAAGCTTAACACCAAGTGCAGCTTTGAGCTGGAGCTTGTCGGCTATCTCGGAGAGAATGAGGCAAGGGTTAAAATCAGCGGCGCTCACACCAACGTGACCGAGGCATCCTTTAACGGTGAGGACTGCTCGGAAAAATACACCGAGACCACCATCGTTGAGGAAAGCGGAGATGCTCCCGACTATACTCTCTTAAACGTGGCGGATATCATTAAATTTGCAGACGAGAGCGACCTTAAGGAGGTTGCCTTCTATCTTAAACGACAGGTAGAAATGAATATGGCCATTGCCGAGGAGGGTCTCAAGGGCAAATGGGGTGCACAGATAGGCAACGTTATGCTCACCATGGGTGAGGATATCTCAAGAAAGGCCAGGGCCTATGCGGCGGCAGGCTCGGATGCTCGAATGAGTGGCTGCGAGATGCCTGTATGCATTATTTCGGGCAGCGGTAATCAGGGTATCACCGCCTCTGTCCCCGTAGCAATTTATGCCTATGATATGGGGGTAAGCGAAGATGAGCTGCTTCGTGCACTTATTGTTTCCGACCTTATCACTATTCACCAGAAAACAGGTATAGGCACACTCTCCGCCTACTGCGGTGCTATCAGCGCAGGCGTTGGCGCAGGTGCAGGCATCTGCTATCTTCAGGGCGGAAGATTCCGCGAAATTGCACACACCCTCGTAAACTCGGTGGCTATCCTTTCGGGCACTATCTGTGACGGTGCAAAGCCCTCCTGTGCGGCAAAGATTGCCATGGCGGTTGAGGCGGGCATTATGGGTTATCAGATGTGGCAGAACGGCAGTCAGTTCCACGACGGTGACGGCATTGTTACCAAGGGCGTTGAGAACACAATTAGAAACGTTGGCCGACTTGCCAAGGAGGGTATGTCGGACACCGACAGGGAAATTATTGAGATTATGCTCGGTATATAAAAAGAAAAAATCGGTTGCATTACGCAACCGATTTTTTTATAACTGAAGCACGTTTTGTGCCACGAAAAGATACACGATAAGTGAAATCGCATCAACCAGAGTGGTGATGAGGGGGGATGCCATTACGGCAGGGTCAAGACCCACCTTCTTTGCAAGAAGAGGCAGAGTTGCACCAATGATCTTGGCAAGAATAATAGTCAATGCCAGCGACAGAGCTACTGTCAGAGATACGGTGAAATCTACAGCAGGATTGCCGAGAAGCAGACCGTCAATAAGCCAAACCTTAAGGAAGGTGGCAACACCAAGTGCAAGCGAGCAAAGAACACCTACGCGAAGCTCCTTCCAAATGACGCGGAAGATGTCCGAGAATTCAACCTCGGCAAGCGAGATGCTACGTGTGATAGTAACCGAGGACTGACCGCCCGAGTTACCGCCCGTGCCCATTATCATAGGGATAAAGAGGACGAGAACTGCAGGGAGAGCCGCCTCAAAACTACCAAGAATCGCGCTGGAGAGAGTAGATGAGATCATAAGGATAAGAAGCCAGGGGATACGCGACATAAAGATCTCCAGAACGTCTGTTCTGAGATATGTGGTATCCGAGGCAGAGGTGATCGCAGCCATTTTTGCGAAGTCCTCCTCGTTCTCCTCAATGATGACCTCGAGCGCGTCGTCTACGGTGATAATACCAACGAGTCTGGACTCGCTGTCAACGACGGGAATAGCAAGGAAGCCGTACTTATCCAGCTTCATCGCAACCTCCTCCTTGTCATCGTGGGTGTGAACGGCAATAACGTTCTCATCCATTATCTCGGTGAGAGGTATATCGGGGTCGGAGATAAGCAGATCCTTTGCGGTAACGATACCCTGAAGGCGCTTATCCTTACCTGTTACGTAGCAGGTGTAAATGGTCTCCTTATCAATAGCAACTCTGCGAATGTGGAGCAACGCGTCTGCCACCGTCATATCACCGGTGAAGCGCACGTACTCGGTGGTCATAACCGTACCTGCAGAGTCCTTGGGATAGTTAAGGATCTTGTTGATTATCTCTCTGTCTTCCTTGTCGGAGTTCTTGAGAATACGCTTAACCACGTTGGCAGGCATCTCCTCAATAATATCAACGGTATCGTCGATATAAAGCTCGTCAAGAATGTCAGTAAGCTCTCGGTCGGAGAAGCGACCTATAAGATTCTCCTGAAGGTCGGAGTCCATCTCTACAAAGGTATCGGCAGCCTGCTCCTTGGGGAGAAGTCTAAAGAGTATGGTGTGGTACTTTTCGTCAAGCTCAAAGAACAGCTCTGCAAGGTCGGGGGGTGCAAGGTCCTCAAGCTCTCTCTTTACCTCGGAGTATTTCTTCTCGCTTAACAGCTCATAAAGTCTTTCCGATGTGATAATATCCTCACCGAAAAGATCGGGTTTTACAATATTTTCTTCCATTTCGGCCTCCTTTCAGAGTAGTTGGCCGAATCAAATGGTACAGAGAATGCGCCCGTCAAAACGGCTGACTAACTCGTATGTAGTTTTTAAATTACACGGCTGGGGTTTACTGTGTCCGTCAGACATTTTTGGGCTCCTTTCTGATTTTTCTCTTTTTATTTTACTACTTATATAGTAATTTGTCAAGTTTTTTTAGGGCAAAAGGTGAATTTCTTCCTCGGTATATACGGTTATGCCGTTTTTCTTAAGAAGCTCGGCACAGACGCCGTCACCGTCGATAAGTGTACCCGAGAATGTACCGTCATAGTTCTTGCCCGAGCCACAGGAGGGGCTACGCGCCTTAAGGATTGCCATAGTACAGCCAAAATCCTTTGCCTTTTGAAGCGCAAGCTCAGCACCCTTCTTATAGTTGGCGGTAACGTCCTTGCCGTCCTTCATAAGCACCTTATCCCCTACTCTCTCGCTGGGAGTTCTGGGCGTGGGAAGACCTCCGTCCTCCTCGGGACAGATAGGAACAAGTATGTACTTCTCTCTGAGCTTAATTACCTCATCACAGGGCTTGCTTTCACCGTCGTAGCGACAGGATACGCCAAGCAAGCAGGCGCTTACAAGTACGGGCTGTTTTTTCATAATTTCTCCTATTTTAATATGTTCCTTTTTATTTCTTCAAGGTCGCCTGCTCCCATAAGGACAATGGCTCCCGAGGTATAAAAATCAAGATTTGTAAGTATTTCTTCATCTTTGCAATATTTAGCCTTTGCACCTATCTCCTCGGCAAGGCGGAAGGAATTTACACCCTCTATAGCCTCCTCGCGTGCAGGATAAATGTCTGTAAGCAGGATGTGGTCTGCCTCGGAGAGCGAGTCGCAAAGCTCATTCCAAAGGCTCGCTGTGCGTGAGTAGGTATGGGGCTTAAAAATCACCGTCAGGGGTGAGCCTGTATGCATCTTTAAGGCATCAATAGAGGCCTTGATTTCTGTGGGGTGGTGGGCGTAATCGTAAAAGACCGGCCTTGCAAATCGGTTGCCTATATATTCAAGCCGTCTGGGTATTCCGCGGTAGAGTGCAAGCGCCTCCGATATAGTAGTAGCGTCAATTCCATATTCAAGGCTTAGGGCTATGGCGGCGGTGGCATTGGCAATATTAAATGCACCCGGAATATTTAACTCAAAATCCCCCGTCTTAATGCCATTACGAAGCAACGTAAAGCTAAAGCCAACCTCCTTAAACGAGGTTATAACGTAGCGGTAGGTATTCTGCTCGGATGCACCAAAGCTTATAACCTTGGTGTTTATTCTGCTCGCAATATCGGTAAGATTAGTATCGTCTCCGTTAATCAAGGCGAATTTCTCCGCCCTGCCAAGCGCCTTGGTAAACGAGCGCTTAATTGCCTCCAGGTCGGCAAAATAATCGGTGTGGTCAAGTTCCAGATTAAGTGCCACCGATATAGTGGGAGCAAATCTGAGAAAGGAGTCCTTATACTCGCAGGACTCGTATATCATAAGAGAATCCGAGCCGAGTCGGATAGGCTCGCCTACCGTAAGGTCAGCACCCGAAAGGGTGGTGGGATCTGCCTTTGCATAGCTGAAAATAAGGTCAAGCATGGCGGTCGTGCTGCTCTTACCGTGGGAGCCCGAGATGCCGATACGGTTCTTGTAGCCAAGCATCAAGGCACCAAGATACTCGGCTCTGGAAATTGTAGGTATCTTAAGTCTCCCCGCCTCTAAGAGCTCGGGGTTGTCTTGTGAAATCGCGTGGCTATATACCAGAAGGTCGGCACCGCTTACGTTTTCTGCACGGTGACCTATAAAGACCTCTGCACCAAGCATCCTAAGGGTGGAAATCCTACTGCTATCCTCTCTGTCACTTCCCCGCACCCTTGCACCTCTATCTAAGGTAAGTCTTGCAAGCGAGTACATTGACACTCCACCAATGCCCACAAAATGCAAGGTCCTGTCGGGGTCGGAGCTTATCTCCCTGATAATTCTATAGGACGGACGGTCCTCATATCCTGATGAACGCATATTTTCTAAGAAAATCCTCCAAAATAATGTAAAGTTTCAATTTGTTAACGAATTAATCATTTTTATACTGAATATTTTTAACATTCTTAATGTATAATATATTCGTAATCAAAACTAAGTTTACATCTAGGAAGGAATATCAAGCTATGCAGATAACAGATATCAAAATTAGAAAGTTTTTTGAGGACGGACCTATGAAGGCTATCGTTTCGGTAACCTTCAACGACTGCCTTGCAGTCCATGACATAAAGGTAATCTACGCACGTGACAGATACTTTATCGTTATGCCCTCAAGAAAGAACGCAGACGGCACATACCGCGACATCGTTCATCCCATCAACTCCGACTTCAGAGTTGCACTTGAGGAGGCTGTGATAGATGCCTATCACGTTCAGCTCGTAGCCGCAGAGCACGATGCCGAAATGGCAGAGGCAGGCGACGGTGCTGTGATTATTTAAATATTTACGAGGCTGCCACGGGGCAGCCTTTTTTATTGGGATAGACAGATTTAGAAAGATAGGGACGGTTGTATTAAAACCGTCCCCGTTAAGTTTTTATGTAATTTAAGCTTCCTCAGCGGGAGCCTCGTCCTCAGCCTTAGCCTTCTTTGCGCCAGCATTCTTCTGCTTTTCAACCATAGACTTCTGGTCACGAAGCATCTGTCTCTGTGCGGCAAGAGCCTCCTTCTGGAGAGCGAGAGTAGCATTCTGCTTCTCAGCAACATCGTGCTGTGCATCGAGTGCCTTGTTAGTAGTTGCGTTAATAGCAGCCTGTGCGGAAATAACTTCCTTCTGTGCTGCGATAGCAGCCTTCATAGCCTCATCGATAGAAGCCTGATTCTCTGCAAGGAGACGCTGTGCCTCCTCCATAGCCTGCTGACCCTCTATAAGAGCCTTCTGGCTGTCGAGAAGAACCTTCTGCTGATCCTGAAGAGCGTTCTGCTCCTCGGTGATAGCTGCCTGATCCTGTGCAACAACTCTCTGGGTAACCTGAATACCCTTCTGATCACGGAGAGTGGAGCGCTGCATCTCGTTGGTCTGCTTCTGCATATCGTTAGCGGTGCTCTGCTTAACTGCGATCTCAGCGCAAAGAGTGCTGAGCTTATCCATAGACTCGGAGAGAGCCTGAAGGTTCTCTACCATAGCGGTAAGCTTATCAAGAATAGCCTGCTCTGCCTCAAGCACCTGACCCTCAGCATTAGCAACTGCACCGGAGTAGCTGCCCTCTGCCACAGGAGCGGCGGAAGCAGGGATGTCAACGGGATGCTCATCTACGAACTTCTCAATCTTCTTGTCGAATGCTGCAACGAACTTAGCAAGAGTAGCCTCAAGTGCCTTCTCAAGCATGGGAGAAACATCGATAGAAACAGGAGCGATATTGGGAGTCTGATTTGTCTCAGGAGCGGGCTGCTGCTGGGGAGCATAAGAATAAGGCATAGGCATAGGTACAGGAATGTACTGGGGATACTGGTATGCACCGGGTGCTGCATATGCAGGTGAGGGTGCGGGAGCGGGCTGCTGGGGAGCAGCTGCGTTTGCGGGTACGCCGTTTGATACGGGAATTTCAGGAATTGCCATGATTTCATCCTCCTCATCATCGGACTCAAAATATCCGTCTGTTTCTGTTTGTGATTGAATATCGATAATACGAGATAATACAGAGCCGTGGTACTTCTCAAACTCGTCCATTACTCTGTCGGCCTTTCTGCCTTGAGAAAGCTCCGCTATTTCAGAATAGCGATCGTGAACAACGTCAAGAAGCTGCTTAATCTGCTCCTCACTGTCGTGGAAAGCACCTATGGATGCGGTAAGCTCATCGTTAGCTGCCTCAAGCTTGCCTGCGTTCTTGTCATTCTCGCGCTTGTCGAAGGCTGCCTCAGCTGCCTTAACACGCTTCTTTGCCTTCTTGATGTCACGGGAAACGGACTGGAAATATGCCAGCTCGTCAGCCACACGCTTCTTGTCATCAACAAGAGTATCACGAAGGGACGCGATCTGCGCCTTTGCCTCACTATTGTTTTTACCGAGGAAACCCATAGTCATACCTCTCTTCTATATGCAATTTTGCATACTTTTGTCATTATATAGACATTATAACAAATGTACGCGCAAAAGTCAATAGATATATGCATATTTATTTTAAATGTCCAATTTTAAATCAAAAAGCAAAAAAACACGTGACCCATTTAAGGAATGCACGTGTTTTTTTATGAAAAATTATTAGTTAGCTGCCTTTACAATAGCAGTAAACTTGTCGGTCTTGAGCGAAGCGCCACCGATAAGGCCACCGTCAACGTTAACCTTAGCAAGAAGCTCTGCTGCGTTAGCATCGTTCATAGAACCACCGTACTGAATGGTAGTGCTCTCTGCAACCTCGCTGCCGTAAATCTCGGCAAGAGTTGCTCTGATAACACCGCAGGTCTCGTCTGCCTGCTCAGGGGTAGCAGTAAGGCCGGTTCCGATCGCCCAAACGGGCTCGTAAGCGATGATAACATTCTTCATTTCCTCTGCAGAAATGCCCAAAAGGTCAAGTTTTGTTTGCATAGATACCACTTCATTGGTGATTCCGTTAAGTCTCTCGGACTTAACCTCACCGAGACAAAGGATAACCTTTAAGCCTGCCTTAAGCGCTGCCTTGGTACGAAGATTAACGGTTTCATCGGTCTCAGCGAAGTACTGTCTTCTCTCAGAGTGACCGATTACAACGTACTCGGTACCGATCTCCTTGAGCATAGCAGCGCTGATCTCACCGGTGTAAGCACCGCTCTCAGCGAAGTGTACGTTCTCTGCACCAATCTTTATGTTAGTGCCCTTTGCTGCCTCAACAGCGGTAGCAATATCAACGAAGGGAACGCAAAGCACGATGTCGCACTTGTCCATTCCTGCTACCATAGGAGCAAGCTCAGCAATAAAAGCCTTAGTCTGTGCAGGTGTCATATTCATTTTCCAGTTGCCTGCAATTACTGTTCTTCTCATTATGTAGTCCTCTTTTCCAAAAATACAATTTCTTGTTTTATTGATAATGGAATTTTTTAGGGAGATTGCCCGCTCGTTTCCCGAAGCTGTAGTAACCTACTGCGAGTGGGAGCGAACGGGCAATATCACAAAAAATTACTTATCAAGGAGGCAGCTAACGCCGGGAAGATCCTTACCCTCAAGGAATTCCAAGGACGCACCGCCACCGGTAGAGATGTGAGTGATTCTGTCAGCATAGCCAAGCTGCTCGCATGCTGCTGCGGAGTCACCGCCACCTACGATGGTGATAGCATCGCTATCAGCAAGTGCCTGTGCAACTGCGATAGTACCCTTTGCAAGAGTGGGGTTCTCGAATACGCCCATAGGACCGTTCCAAACAACAGTCTTTGCGCTCTTTACAGCCTCAGCATAGATAGCTGCGGTCTTAGGACCGATATCCATACCCTCTTTGTCATCGGGAATCTTGTCAGCGTCAACGTACTCAACCTCGATGGGAGCATCGATGGGGTTGGGGAAATCAGCGGAGCAAGCGTTATCTACAGGAAGAAGAAGCTTTACACCAAGCTCCTCTGCCTTTGCCATCATCTCCTTGCAGTAGTCGATCTTGGTCTCGTCAAGAAGAGACTTACCAACCTTGTAGCCCTTTGCAGCATTGAAGGTATAAGCCATACCGCCGCCGATGATAAGGGTGTCAACCTTGGTAAGAAGGTTATCGATAACGTTAAGCTTGTCAGCAACCTTTGCACCGCCAAGGATAGCAACGAAGGGTCTCTCGGGGTTCTGGAGAGCCTTACCCATTACGGAGATCTCCTTCTCAATAAGGTAACCGCAAACTGCAGGAATGTAATCTGCAACACCTGCGGTAGAAGCGTGAGCTCTGTGAGCTGCACCGAATGCATCGTTTACGAAAATGTCTGCGTAGGAAGCAAGAGCCTTTGCAAGCTCAGCACCGTTCTTGGTCTCGCGAACGTCGAAACGGGTGTTCTCAAGAAGAACAGCCTTGCCAGCCTCAAGAGCAGCAACCTTAGCCTTTGCATCCTCACCGATGATGTCCTCTGCGAAGGTAACAGTGCCCTCACCGAGAAGTTCGTTAAGTCTTACGCATACGGGCTTAAGAGTAAGCTTCTTCTTGTCTGCTACGAGAGCCTTTGCAAGATAGTCAGCGGTAGCAGCTGCCTGCTCCTCTGCGGGAAGAGCCTCAACAGCCTTCTTCTCCTTCTTGGTAAGGCCAAAGTTCTCGGAAAGAATAGCATGGGGCTTACCCATGTGAGAGCAAAGAATAACCTTTGCACCCTGACTGAGAAGGTACTTGATAGTAGGAAGCGCGCCTATGATTCTCTTATCGGAGGTGATAACACCGTCCTTCATAGGAACGTTAAAGTCGCAACGAACGAGGACGGTTTTACCGGCTACGTCGATGTCTTCAATGTTTTTCTTGTTGTAAGTTGCCATTTTTTTATCTCCTTAAAATATTTTCATACAAAATATATAATAGCACGATTAACAAACAATGTCAATAGTTTGTTATTATTTTACCAATTTAAATTATTTACCTGCTACGCTTATGTCGTGGATAAGAACTGCAGGAGCACCGAAGGTGGTAAAGCCGCCTGTGATAGCAACCTCAACCTCGTTAGAAAGTGCGGCAATGGACTTAAGAAGGTCGAAGAAATTACCTGCGATGGTGAAGGATTTAACCGCACCGGCAAGCTTGCCGTTCTCAATCTTAAAGCCTGCGGACTCGATGGAGAAATCACCTGTTACCGCATTAGCACCTGCGTGCAGACCCTTAAGCTCGGTAATATAAATGCCGTTGCCTGCCATAGCAAAGAGCTCATCCTTGGTCTTATCACCTGCCTCCATACAGAATGCATAGGGGCTGATAGCAACGGGAGATGCATAACTTCCCTTGCTTGCGTTACCTGTGCTCTCAACACCCTGAGCCTTTGCGGTCTCGCGGTTGTGAAGAAGAGTCCTTAGCACACCGTTTTCAACAACAGCCTTACGGAATGCGGCAACACCCTCGGCATCAAAGTTGGTCTGGATAGAAACTCCCTCTCTCATGGGGTCGTCGGTAATGGTAACGATGTCAGCGGCAATCTTCTCGCCCTCCTTACCCTTAAGGAGAGACATACCCATCTGTGCCATCTTTGCGGAGAAGGCGGAAACGAAGGCGGAGAGAATAGTTCTCATCTGCTTGCCCGAGAGGACAACGCTGTACTTGCCCGACTCAATGGGGACTGCATTAGCCTTAAGAATAGCCTCGTCAACCACGCCCTTGGCAATCTCGTTGACGTCAACCTCGCCCTTAAGCTCCTTGGCATCGTAAGCATTCTCATACTTACCCTCATCACAAATAACGGCCATAGCCTGTACAATATTAACACCGCACTTGGTCTCAAGATTAAGGCCGTGGGAGTTGGAAAGTCTTACGGTAAAGCCTGCGGTAATACCGTAGGTAGCTGTACCGTTTGTAACCTTATCGCTGGAGTTGTAGAGCGCGTCTGCAAGGTCGGTGGAAATCTTCTTAAGCTCTGCAGCGCTCTTAAGAGAGCAGTCGGTATTCTTAAGCTCAGCATAGTGCTCCGAGCCCTTAAAGATACCTACGGTATCAGGCTTCTCGGTAGCGGTGGCATTAGCCTTTGCTCTGGAAACGAGAGACTTCATCTCCTCCTCATCCATAAGCTCGCTGGAGGCATAGCCGATCTTGCCATCGTAAAGCACGCGGAAGCAGATGCCACCCGAGTTGCCCGAGGAGAAGGAGCTAAGCTCTTTGTTAAGAGTGTCAACAGAAAGCTCCTCATTTGCCATATAATAAATCTCATATTCGGTGAGGCCCTGAAGCTTTGCCTCATCCTCTATTGCTTTTTTGAGTAATTCGTAGTTCATATTATCTACCTCCTACGGTGATCTTGGATACTCTGATAAGGGGCTGACCTACGTCGGTGGGAACGCTACCCGATGCACTTCCGCACATACCCTGAGCGGTGTCAAGATTTTGACCTACCATATCGATATCCTGAAGAATTTCCGAGCCGGTGCCGATAAGAGTAGCGCCTCTTACAGCCTCACAGATCTTACCGTTTCTTACAATATAGCCCTCGTTAACCGCAAAGTTGAAGGCACCGGTAAGGGGGTTAACCGATCCACCGCCCATGCTCTTGGCATAAAGGCCGTACTCGATGGATGCGATAATGTCCTCGTTCTTGTCGGGACCGTTATCAATAAAGGTGTTTGTCATTCTGGAGGTGGGCTCGTAGGTGTAGCTCTGTCTTCTGGAGTTACCTGTCATGGTCATACCCATACGGCGAGAGCCGAGACGGTCAACCATATAAGACTTAAGCACACCGTTCTCAATAAGAACGTTACGCTGGGTGGGATTACCCTCGTCATCAATATTTACAGAGCCCCAAGCATTAGGAATAGTACCGTCATCGATAGCGGTAACCTTCTCATTTGCAATCTTCTGACCAAGCTTGCCGCACATCTGTGAACGGCCTACCGCAACAGAGGTAGCCTCAAGAGAGTGACCGCAGGCCTCGTGGAATATAACACCGCCAAAGCCGTTCTCGATAGCTACGGGCATCTGTCCTGCAGGACAGTAATCTGCCTCAAGGTTGGTGATAGCCTGAGCAGCCGCCTTTCTGCCAATCTCCTCAGGGGGGAAGAGGTCAAATACCTCAAGACCCATACCGCGTCCGGGAGAGCAGGAGCCATTCTGATTCTCGCTGCCGGAGGAGGCAACGGCGCTAACCGCCATTCTGGTACGAACGTGACGGTCGGTCTTGAAAAGACCCTCTGTATTTGCTATCTGAATTGTATGATCAACAGTGCTGAGATTACCTACAGCCTGAACGATGCGCTTGTCATATGCTCTTGCCGCATCGGTTGCGAGACGAACAAGGTCACACTTTGCCTTAACGTCGGAGGTAGTGGGGTTGATTTTTACGGGATGAATATCCTTTACGTCGGTGGGAGTAAGAACAATGTTCATCTCTGCTCTGCCCTCTCCCATAGCCTCTGCTACGGATCTTGCACACTTGATAAGTCCCTCACGGGAAAGATCAGAGGTAGAGCCATAAACTGTTCTGGTACCAAGAAACGCGCGAATACCAACACCCGAAACGGTGTTATCTGCAATTGCGTCAATCTTACCACCGAGAAGAGTGATGTTACCGTTTCTGGTAAGCTCCCAGTACACCTCTGCAAAATCCGCGCCAGTAGACACAGCGATACCAAGTATCTCTTCAATAATTTTTGTGTTGCTAAGTGCCATTTTTTATTCTCCTTGGAGTAAATTTTGAAAAATTTAAATCCTTATACAATTATATCATAACATGTAATTATATTATAATCAATAACAAACTTTAAAAAAAGTTAAATTTTTGATAATATCGCAAAAAATGTCACCTATCACTTGACATACCGAATAAAATATAGTATACTATTGTGCAGTTTAAACACATTGGAGGCAAAAATGTCAAACAAAGAAGATCTTAGAGTCAGACGAACCAAAAAAGCACTTTTCACCGCATTCTTTGAAATGGTTGAAAAGAATACCATTGATGAAATCACAGTAAACGAGCTCTGCGAGGTGGCAGGCATCAGACGTGCCACCTTCTATAAGCACTACTCGGACAAGTATGATTTCCTTACCGCATACATAAGACATCTTCGTGACAGATTTGATGCGTCCATGAAGAGAAGCGGCACCGATGCTCTCACCAAGGAGTACTACGTTGCATACGCAAAGAAGATTGTAGAATTCATTAACGAGAACGAGGCGGCTGTCGACAACATCTTCAAGAGCAACCTCTTCCCCACCGTAATGTACGCCATCATTGAGCAGAACTACAAGGATACTATCGAAAGACTTAAGATAAGTGCTTCCGAGGGTATGCAGCTCAACGCATCCGTTGAGGTTATCGCAGGTATGTGTGCAGGCGGCGTAGGCTCTGCTATCTACCACTGGATTGCAGACGGTAAAAAGATGAGTGCAGACGAGCTTGCCGAGCAGATCGGTGCGGTTGTTGCCGCAGCTATCGGAAATTAATTTGAATATTAAAAGGGGCTGCTTTATTTGAGGCATAACCGAACGAAAAGGCAGGGGTACTGAATAGTGCCCCTGCCTTAAATAACGCTATTTTAGAGAAAATCAAGGTCAAAACCTTCGGTTTTCTCTATTTTTATTAGATTTTCGTTCTATCGCCGTTCGCTGAACTCTCGTCGTACCTATGTACGCCTTCGGTCGCGAACAACGATTTCTGCTCTAAATCAAGCTAGCCCCGAAAGGTGCTTTATTTGAGGCTGCACCGAACGAAAAGGTGACAATCTTTTTTATTTATTAGAATCGATGTGAGGCATATATGCCTTAAGGTAATCAAGGCCTGAGAATATGGTGGTAAACGCCATAACCGCCATACAGATGTAGGAAAGCAGATGATGCTTTGTGAATATCTCAAAGTAAAGCATAGGCTCAAGGATAATTGCAATTGTACCAACCATCTGGGACACGGTCTTTATCTTGCCGAGGAGGGAGGCAGCCACAACAATGCCACTCTTTCCTGCCACAACAAGACGAATGCTGGTAACACCAAGCTCACGAAGGAGAATGATAAGCACCACCCAGACGAAGATAAGCGACTGAAGGGTCTCTCCGCGAAGGAGCATCCAGGCAAGGAGGGCTATCATAGAGCCGATAACCATAAACTTATCTGCCAGGGGGTCGATAAATTTGCCGAAATCGGTAACAAGATTATACTTTCTTGCAATCTTGCCGTCAAGCATATCTGTGAGTGCGGTCAAGCCGTAGATAGCAGCAGGAACAAGACAACCGATAATGGGCATATCCTTCATAAACAGAAGCGATGCAACAAATATAGGCACCAAAAGACATCTTACAATAGACAGCTTATTGGGTAAATTCATAGAAGATTTTTTCATACGCACCTCTTAGTCAATAATCTCGCCAACAAGGTCATAATCAAGGGCCTCGGTGACTTCAATTTTCACAAAATCTCCTACCGAGACAGGCTCATCTGACTTGAAGTAAACCTTGCCGTCTACGTCGGGAGCATCGGCATAGGATCTGCCGTAATAAACCTCGTTCTCCTCATCATAGCCGTCACAAATAACGGTAAGACAGGAGCCGATCTTCTCCTCGTTCTTTTCCTCGGATACGGTGATCTGGGTCTGCATAAGGATATCGTATCTATCCTGCTTTACCTGCTCGTCGATCTGGTCGGTCATCTCTGCAGCGGCAGTACCCTCCTCGGGTGAGAAGGTGAATGCACCGAAACGGTCAAAACGAACGTCCTTTACAAACTCACAGAGCTCGGTGAAGTCCTCCTCGGTCTCACCGGGGAAGCCAACCATAGCGGTGGTACGGAGAATAATGCCGGGCACACCCTCCCTGAGTCTCCTGATAGCATCAAGGATAAGGGCCTTGCCACCGTGACGGTTCATTCTCTCAAGAACAGAGTCGGAGATGTGCTGAACAGGAATGTCCATATATTTAAGGAGTCTGTCGTTTGTGCGAAGCTCCTCGATAAGCTCGTCTGTAATCTTGTCGGGATAGCAATAAAGAAGTCTGATCCAGGGAATATCGGTCGCCTCGGTAATGGCACGTACAAGACGTGCAAGGCTATATTCACCGTAAAGGTCAAGGCCGTATCTGGTGGTATCCTGAGCGATAAGGTTAATCTCCTTTACACCCTGCTTATCCAGAGTCCTTGCTTCCTCGACAATGTCCTCAATGCTACGGCTTCTGTGCTTGCCGCGGATAAGGGGAATGGCACAGTAGGTGCAGAGATTGTCACAGCCCTCGGAAACCTTTATGTATGCGGTGTGAGGACCTGTGGTGATAACTCTGTCACCGCCAAGGCTTGAGGTCTCCTTA
Source organism: Eubacteriales bacterium (assembly GCA_045632145.1). Classification (GTDB taxonomy): domain Bacteria; phylum Bacillota; class Clostridia; order Oscillospirales; family CAG-272; genus UBA1740. The sequence continues at coordinate 58,336 of JAZQWB010000001.1, forward strand.
TCCTTAAAGGACACGTACCTTTCACCGCGCATAACCGCACGGCAGGCCTCTGCAATATCGTCAAGGCTACCGATACCCACAAGGGCATCAATCTCGGGAAGCTCGTTCATAACCTCCTCGCGATAGCGCTCAACAAGGCAGCCTGTGGCTATGATATGACGGCAATTGCCGTTTTCCTTAAGGTAGGCAGCATCGAGAATATTCTCAATAGCCTCCTTCTTTGCACTCTCAATAAAGCCGCAGGTGTTTATAACTATAATCTCTGCCTCCTCCTCGTTGGGCGTAAGCTCAAAGCCCGCCGCACGAAGATTGTGAAGCATAACCTCGGAGTCAACCAGATTCTTGGAGCATCCGAGGGAAATAAATCCAACTTTTGTCATATTTTGACTACCAATCTTTACTTTTTTAATATTATTTCAGGAACTTCTTAAATCTCGGCCTCAGCTTGATGAAATAGAAATTAACCATAACGGTAATGAAAAGATCATACGCTATAAAGGCAAAATTCATAAGAACGTATACCACTATCAGCATAATCTCATTCTCTGCATCAAAGAATGGGATACCAAGCAAAAGCTCGCAGATAGCAAACAGTCCCCATATCACAGCGTTGATATAGGCAAGCTTTACGATAAACCAAGACCATTTAGGGAGCTTTTCAATATATGCTTTGATCAAAGGATAAATTCCAAATACAAGCGCATACTCTGCCCAAATAATGCTACCGGGATAAAGCAACGCGGTACAGAGAGAGGTGCAAATCCACACAAGCCAGGGATAATAGCCACCTATCTCGAGAAAAACAAACACTACCAAAAGAGATGAAAGTGCGCAAACGGTAAGGTCCAGCACCTCAATAACCGCACCGATAACCATAAATACCGTTCCAAGTGCCGCAAGCAATGCGGCCAAGGTAATCTTCTTAGTCTGGCTCATATGCATCTGATAAGGTCACCGCCCATACATTCGCAAAGGCAGTCAAGACAAATAAGGTTCATACAGCAATCGCAAGCATCATCCGAGGAGGAGCGTCTGCTGTATCCTCCGCCGTAATAGGTGCTGCCGTATCCGCGGGCGGTTGTGTTAAACATTTCCTTCGCTCTCTGATACTCGATATTACCGGGCTCCATGCTACAAGCCATTTCAAGCTCACGCATAGCATCGTTTACGTTACCCTTATGCATAAGAATAACGCTGTTAAGATAATGCCACTCTGCAGTGCGCTCGCTGATAGGCATCTCAAAAAGGCGACGCTCAGCCTCGCGGAATCTTTTTGTATTAATGAGATTTCTGATCTCAATATAGTTTTTAGAGCTGCTGCCGGTACCACTATAGCTGTCATAGTATGTACCGTTGCCTTTGTATGCAGAGCCACCCGCAGAGCGCATACGCTGAATCTCATCGTAGGCCGCGTTTATCTCCTGCATCTTCTCGTTTGCAAGATCCTTTAAGGGATTATCATCACCGTAATTATCGGGGTGATACTTTCTCGCAAGAGCTCTGTATGCATTTTTGATCTCCTCATCACTGGCGCTGCTGGAGACGCCGAGTACAATATATGGATCCTTCAATTACTTTTCTCCTTTACCACAGGTATGGCACTCTTCCCCATCAAGAAACTCTATACGCTTGACAAGTCCGAGGTATATTATATTATTAATGATGTTTTCTATCGTGGCTCTTGTGCCAAAGGGAAGCAGATTGACTGCCGCCTCTATTTTTTTACACTCAAGCAAAAGACCGCATTTAATGCTCTCTTTATTCTCCCCTGTCAGAGGCTTGCCCTCATAGAGCAGGACAAAGGGATTGTACTTGCCCGCCTTTGCATCCCCCTCATAATCCTCTGCCGCATCGGCCGCGTAAATAAATCTGCCAAGATGTCTGCCCACCTCACGAGGCACGAGAGCATCGCTCTCATCAAGGCCAAAGGCAAATATCTCACCAAGCAGGTCGCCGAATATGGCCGCAGGCTCATCGACGCTTGGGCACTTGCTTTTCTCAATCTCGGTAATAGCCGCAAGTCCCTCTCGCACGGTCGTCTCAAGAGAGGAGAGGTCGGCTCTGCGTTTAGCCGAGTAGGTGATGGGAGTGAGCATTGCCGCACCAAGCTTCTTTAGGCTGACCTCATCGCTGACGTCATCACGCATCTTGTAGTGGGTCAGGATAGCAAACGCCCTTGCCGTATACTCGATGGCAGGGTTATCCTTAAGCATCGGTTTCTTTTTGGTAGGATGTGCAATGCATCTTCTCTGCTCTGCCTTAAAATCAGCATCGGGAATGTACAGCATTCGTATAAGCGCAAGAAAAACACTATCGTATGACAGGGTAACGTTTGACAACGTGCCCGTGTGTTTTTTCATAGAGCGACAGATGCCGCAATAGGTAGCCTTGTAAAACTCGTGCTCTCGCACAAGCATCTCGCCTACCACCGGCTTAACGTAACCGAACATATAGCTCTCCGTTGATTATTTTATAGCATTACATCTTATTATACCATATTATTATAAAGATTTGTTAATATTTATAAAAATTTTATGAAATTTTTAATTAAAAATAAATATCCCCCCGTAGAACGGGGGGTATTTCATTTTCGGGCATAGCCCTAACCGCTACTGGCGACGCACAAGTGCGTTTTAGATTGGCCTGCCAGCCATGCAATTGTTACTTACTACCCATAAATGGGTCCCGTG
>JAZQWB010000002.1:0-1114 GCA_045632145.1 Eubacteriales bacterium
CCATTCTTTAACAACAGGCACGTTGGCAAAGATAAGGGCCAGCACAGTGAAGAAGATAAGGACCATGCTGGATGTCACGTGTCTTTTGAACTTACTCAAGAAACTGTAATTAGAGTGTGCCATGACATTGATTTTTAAAAAACGGGCGCAAAAGTAGTCAAATTTTCAACATAAGGTCCGTTAAAATTGAAAATATTGGATTTTTGGACATTATTTTATAAATTTGCCGCCTGTTTTTTGGCGCATCCCGCGCAAGAGCACCTAAGACAAATATAAAACTATTAAAATATGGCAAAGGAAATCAAAAACGAAAAGGCTGAGGCAGTAGTCGAGGCCGTTTCAAAGACAGAGCAGTTCTTCGAGAAGAACGGTAAGAAGCTTGCATACGCTGCAGCGGCATTCGTAGCGGTATGCGTTATTGTATTCTGCTGGTACAAGTTCGTACACCAGCCAAAGGTAGCTGAGGCTCAGGGCCAGATGGCATGGGCTGAGGAGAACTTCCGCAATGCGGCTGATTCTACAGGCTACGCTCTCGCTCTCTACGGCGACGGCAACGTCCTCGGATTCGAGCAGATCGCTAAGGAGTACGGTACAAAGGCAGGCAAGGCAGTTAACTTCTACGCCGGTGTCTGCGAGTTCAACCTCAAGAACTACGAGTCAGCTATCAAGTATCTCAAGGCTTACAACGGCAAGGACGAGATCCTCGCAGCACGTGCTCTCGCATGCATCGGTGACTGCTACGTTAACCTCGAGGACTACAAGACTGCCCTCACATGGTTCGAGAAGGCTGTTGCTGCAGGTGACAACCTCTTCGCAGGCGAGTACCTCCTCGACGCAGGTCTCGTAGCTGAGAAGCTCGGTGAGAACGAGAAGGCACTCTCTTTCTACAAGAAGATCAAGGAGGAGTATCCTGCATGCCCACAGGCATACGAAGTTGACAAGTACATCAGCCGTATCGAGGCTAAATAATTTCAGAAGACATGGGAAGAGCATTTGAGTTCCGTAAGGAGAGAAAATTCAAGAGATGGGGTCACATGGCCCGCGTCTTCACCAAGATCGGTAAGGAAATCACTATCGCTGTAAAGCAGGGCGGTTCAGATATCACAGGTAACCC
>JAZQWB010000003.1:0-73139 GCA_045632145.1 Eubacteriales bacterium
CTAGGCTCTCTCCCCATATGGAAGAGGAGAATGCATATTAGTGCTACCCCAACTTCAACCTCCAACCCGACTGAAGCCTCCAGGAAGGCCAACACGGGAAGGTGACTTTTAATCAAAGGGTCCGGGATTCGAGTTCCCGCAGGAGCACCAGAAAAAAGACACCCAAAAGGGTGTCTTTTTTGCTTCTGTGAGGAACTCGATCACGCTTCGCGTAGCGAATGGGATTCGAAACATTGCGAAGCGTCTCGCCCAGCGAGACTATGTAGGCGAAGCAAAATTCCCGCAGGAGCACCAGAAAAAAGACACCCAAAAGGGTGTCTTTTTTGCTTATGCGAGGAACTCGATCACGCTTCGCGTAGCGAATAATCCTTTTCATACCACCTTTTTATATCTTAAAAATTATTAAATCGATTTACAAAACATTGACTTTTTTCGACTATGGTTTTATACTAAAGAAAATAAATGGTTTATGGGAGATTGACTATATGTATCCACAGATGTACGGAATAGAGCACGTTATCTATTTGATTATCACAATACTTATGGCAGTCGGATGTTGGATATTTAGCATAAAATATGCTAAGAGCGAAAAAACAAAATCTATTATTTTGAAGATCCTTGGAATTTTGCTTTTTGCGGCAATATTGACAAACAGACTGTCTCAGGTTTTCCGATACGATCAGGTGCGTTGGTACTGTATCATTCCCGACAGCTTTTGCGGAATGACAAGCCTTGTGATTTCGCTTGGCACTATTTTTGGGAAAAAGAATAATCCGTTGTTGCATTTTGCATGGTTGCTGGGCATTTTCGGAGGAATTGCAACAGTTGTTTATCCCACGTTCTTAGACCAGGATATATCCTTCTTCTACCTTCCTACGATTTCTGGCTTGGCGCATCATTCCTTGTCGGCATTTACCGTAATAATGTTGCTTACCTTCGGCTGGATCGATATTACCTATAAAAAGTGGCACTACGTAATGTTTGGTCTTACCTCATATATGACGGTGGGCGCATTTTTGATGGCAGTGTTCCACGTAGACGATGCATTTCACATTGTGGAGCCTCTTCTCTCGGGCACACCTCTTACCGCTTGGGTAATGGCACCGATGTATATTGTGGCGCACGGACTTATTTTCCTTGTGTACGAGTTGTTTAAACAACGCAAAACTTCTTTGTTAAAAGAAGCCTTTACTGATGAAAGAGAAGAAGCAACCGTATAATACGAAAAAAGACACCCAAGAAGGTGTCTTTTTTTATTTGATACCCTTAATGTGAGGCTTACCTATATAATTAAGCTTGTGTCTTTCGACCATTTCCTTGGCTCTTTGCACCTGCTCCTTATCAAGCAGAGATGCAGAATCGTGTACGTCCATACCGAAGGTAACAGGCACACCCATCTCACCTGCGATAGCAAAGAATCTGTCGGAGGGGTAGAAGCGGTTGTGCTGTATACCATGCAGATTAATTTCAAGGGGAGTATCATACTCCTTTGCCACCTGGCAGAGTCTGGTCATTTCTGCGCGGTAGAGGGCCTCATCACCGCCAAAATTAATAATATCGGGGTGCGCCACGTAGGTGAAAACACCACTCTTTATTCCGCGGATAACGTTGTTAACGTACTCGGTGAGATGCTCGGGGTTTTCTGTATACATTCTTGACCCAATACCGTCGGGCCATTCATCACCGATAAAGTGCTGACCGAGAATCAGGTATTCTGCTCCAAATTTTCTTGTAAGTTCAAGCATTTCATCAAAGCAGGAAGGGTAGCACTCCATCTCGAAGCCTACGCTTATCTCGATCTGATCCTTGTATTTTTCGCCGAGAGCGCGTATGGTATTAACGTACTCCTTACCATCCTCGATGTCCATATGGTAATGAAAGCCGCGGCCACCGGAGAACACAACAGGGGCATGGTCAGAGAAGCCGAGATGCTTGATCCCGGCCTCTATTGCACACTTAATATAGCTTTCGTCATCATCAACTGCGTGATGACATCTTACTGTATGAGTATGAAAATTATAATTCATTACTTAAGAATAAACTTGTTAAAGCTCTTCTTACCTCTCTTAACGAGAACGCCCTCAGCAAGCTTATCCTTGGTGATAAGAGCTCTTACGTCGGTAACCTTTTCGCCGTCAACAGAAACACCGCCCTGCTCGATAGCACGTCTGCCCTCGGACTTGGAGGGAACCATCTTACCGAGAACAAGAAGGCTGTTAAGGTCGATAGCACCGTCAACGAGATAAGCCTCCTCAACCTCAACTACAGGAGCATTTTCTGCGCCACCGGACACGAAGAGAGAGCGAGCCATGGCCTGCGCCTTTTCAGCCTCCTCGTCACCGTGAACAAGCTTGGTAAGCTCGTATGCAAGGATCTCCTTTGCGGTATTGAGCTGTGCACCCTCCCATGCATCCATCTTGTCGATTTCCTCAACAGGAAGGAAGGTGAGCATTCTGATACACTTAAGAACGTCTGCGTCAGCAACGTTTCTCCAGTACTGGTAGAAATCGTAGGGAGCAGTCTTGTTGGGGTCAAGCCATACAGCGCCAGAAGCGGTCTTACCCATCTTCTTGCCCTCGGAGTTGAGGAGAAGGGTAATGGTCATTGCGTGAGCATCCTTGCCAAGCTTACGTCTGATAAGCTCGGTACCGCCAAGCATATTGGACCACTGGTCATCACCGCCGAACTGCATATTACAGCCGTATGCCTTGAAGAGATGATAGAAGTCGTAGGACTGCATAATCATGTAGTTGAACTCAAGGAAGGAAAGACCCTTTTCCATTCTCTGCTTATAGCACTCTGCAGAGAGCATTCTGTTTACAGAGAAGCATGCACCAACGTCGCGAAGAACGTCAACGTAGTTAAGACCGAGAAGCCAGTCTGCGTTGTTAACGAGAATCGCCTTGCCCTCGCCAAAGTCGATGAATCTTTCCATCTGCTTTCTGAAGCAGTCAACGTTGTGCTGAATGGTCTCGGTGGTCATCATCTGACGCATATCGGTTCTACCGGAGGGGTCACCAACCATTGCAGTACCGCCACCGATAAGAACAACAGGCTTGTTGCCTGCCATCTGCAGACGCTTCATAAGGCAGAGCGCCATAAAGTGACCAACGTGCAGAGAATCTGCTGTGGGGTCAAAGCCGATGTAGAAGGTAGCCTTGCCCTCGTTGATCATAGTTCTGATTTCTTCTTCGTTAGTTACCTGGGCAATAAGGCCGCGGGCAACCAATTCCTCATAAATTTTCATTTCTTTTACCTCTATATAAATTTTTTGAATACAAATAAAAAAGTCCTTGAGCAACAATGCTCAAGGACGTTAAAAACGTGGTACCACCTTGATTTGTAAAATGCAGAATGCAAATTACCTCATTTACGCGTTTACGGGCGTTAACCGTCAGATCCTACACACCCAAAGAGGCTTCAAATCTGCACTCGGAGATGTATTCACAAACGGAAACTCACGCGCCTCTCATCACCCGGCAACTTTCTGTTTTCCATTATCCGTCGCTACTTGTTCTCGTCATCGCTTTATATTACTTTGATATTATACTATAAAGATGGAAGAAAGTCAATAGTATTTTAAGACTTTTTTACCTCATAAACGGTAGTCTGTCTGTATACCTCGCCTGCATCGTAAAAACCGATACCGTTATTGATACAGTTAGGCTCGGTCTGTGCCTCCAGGCAGAATGCACCATGCTTAATGCGTTCGGTGTTGCCACGGAAATTGGGCTTGCCCGAGAGGAAATTACCGGTGTAGAACTGTACTCCGGGCTGTTCGGTGTAGACGTTAAGAGTCAGCCTTTTGTTGGTAACACTAGCTGCAAGACCAAGCTGCTTTTCTTTAAATTCCTTATAAATTTTAGGGCAGAGAATAAAGTTGTGGTCATAACCGTCAACACTTGCACCAAAGTCGCTACCAATCTTCTTGGGTGATGTAAAGTCAAATGCCGTACCCTCGACCGTAGGTCTTACACCGTTAGGTATCAGTTTTTCATCAACCTCGGTGTATCTGTCTGCGTATATGGTGGCAATATGCTTGTCGATAGTCTTGCCAAATCCGTCAAGATTAAAGTAGGAGTGATTAGTCAGTGCGATAGGTGTCTTGCCATCGGGAACGGCCTTGTATTCAATTATAACCGCAGCATCCTTAAGGGTAAATTTAACCTTTACTAAAAGAGAGGCAGGGAAGCCGTCCTCGTTGTCAGCGGAGCGGTAGGACATAGTTACGCTGTCCTCGGTAAGCTCGTCTATATTCCAAGGCTTGAAGCTGAAGCCCTCACCGCCATGCAGACAGTTGCCGTTGTCATTTTCTGTCACCATATAAATAGCGCCGTCCATAGTGAAGCTTGCCTCTGCAATTCGGTTGGCAACTCTGCCCACCGTAGCACCCTGATAGGAGTCTGTGTCAGCCTCGTAATCCTCGAGCGTGTCATATCCGCCAACGATGTCTGTGCCGTAGGTATTGAAGGAAACGATAGTCGCGCCTCTGGTCATAACCTTAAGCTCTGCCACCTCGTTTTGCAGGGTGACGATCTCCACCACCGCGCCATTTTTTTGCTTGCCGAAAATTTCTCTTTTCATAAGCCACCTCATTTAATGTGTATCTAAATTATAAACTATTTTCTTAAGAAAGTAAAGAGTATTTTGTAAAATGATACCAACCATTCTTTTTCTTGACATTCCTTAAAATATATGTTACTATATAAAGAGAAAATATTTAAAGGCAGGTTTACTGTGATGAATAAGGCAGTTATAATCATAAACGGAGCAGGAGGAGTAGGTAAGGACACTATCTGCGACCTCGCTGCAAAGCACTTTAAGGTGAGAAACATCTCATCTGTTGATCCCATTAAGGAGATTGCCACCTTCTGCGGTTGGACAGGCGTAAAGGATGACAGAGCACGTAAGTTCCTCCACGACCTTAAGACCATTACCGCGGAGTACAACGATTTCCCTACTAACTGGGCGCTCAACGTATTCCGTCAGTTCCTTACAAACGATGAGGAGATTCTTTTCGTACATATCAGAGAGCCTTGGGAAATCGAGAAGTTTGTAAAGGCTACCGAGGGTGTAGCAAAGACCCTTCTCGTAAGAGGTGGCGCGCGTAGCAGAGCAGGTGCATACGGCAACGCGGCAGACGATATGGTTGAAAACTATGAGTACGATTACTACTTTGTAAACGACCGTCCCCTTGATGAGACAGAGCTTAACGTAAAGGCTCTTTTCGAGGAGATTTTAAACAAATAATTTACTATGGAGGTTTAAGATGATCAGCTTTAATGATCAGGTATTCAGACTTGATACCAAGGACACAACCTACGCCTTCCGTATTACAGAGGGATATCCCGAGCATCTTTATTACGGCAGACGTGTTCCAAATACAAGCTTCGAGGCGGTTGCTCTCAAAAACACCATTGACCTTGGCTGTACTGTCAAGGAGGAGGGAAGCGGGTTTTTCCTTGAGAGAAATCTCCTTGAGTATTCGGGCATTGGCAGAGGTGACTACCGTCATTCTCCTATTGAGCTTCTTATGCCCGACGGCACATTTGTGTGCGATTTTGTATATGATAGCCACCGTATTCTCGACGGTGCCTACACCACCAAGGAGCTTCCCACCGCATACGGTGAGGCAAAGACCCTTGAGATTACCCTTAAGGACAAGAAGTTTTCGGGCATCAGCCTTAAAATGAACTACGTTGTTTTTGAGGAATGTAACGTTATCTGCCGTAACGTTGAGCTTATCAATGAGGAGAACGAGCCTGTTTATATCCGCAAGCTTATGAGCCTTATGCTTGATTTTGCCGAGGCGGATTACGATATGCTTACCCTTGACGGAGATTGGAGCAAGGAGGCTCACGAGCACCGTCGATTCCTTGAGTGCGGTGTGCTTGTAAACGAGTCTACCGTTGGTGCCTCCTCCAACAAGCATAACCCCGCCTTTGCTCTTCTTGAAAGAGGTGCGGACGAGTCTCGCGGTAAGGCATACGGCTTTAACCTTATTTACAGCGGAAATCATTATTCCTTGGCCGAGCGCTCCAGCTTTGATACCGCACGCGTTATGACAGGTATCAATCCCCATTGCTTCCTCTGGAAGCTTTCTGGTGGCGAGAGCTTCGTTACTCCCCAGGCGGTTATGACCTACTCGGGTGAGGGCCTTAACAAGATGATGGAAAATATGCACTCCTTTGTAAACGAGCATATCGTAAGGGGAAGGCACAAGGATAAGGACCGTCCCATTGTACTTAATAACTGGGAAGCGACCTTCTTCAATTTTAACCGAAGCAAGATCCTAGCGCTTGCAAGGTCGGCAAAAAAGCTAGGAGTAGAGATGTTCGTTCTGGATGACGGTTGGTTTGGCAAGCGTAATAACGATCTTGCAGGTCTTGGCGACTGGGTAGAAAACCGCAAGAAGCTTCCTGGCGGCATCAAGTATATTGCAAAGCAGGTCAATAAGATGGGTATGAAGTTCGGTCTCTGGTTTGAGCCCGAGTGTGTAAACCCTGACAGCGACCTTTATCGCGCACATCCCGAGTGGGCTATTGGTATAGAGGGCAGAGCACGTACTCTTGGTAGAAATCAGCTTACCCTCGACCTTACACGTCCCGAGGTAAGAGAGTATATCATCGAGAGCGTTGACAAGGTGCTCTCTAATGCAAATATCGAGTACGTAAAGTGGGATTACAACCGTCATATCAGTGATATGTACTCAGCAACCCTGAAGCAGCAGGGAGAGTTCTTCCACCGCTATATCCTCGGTCTTTACGAGGTGCTTAACGAGGTGTTCCATAAGAGACACCCCAACATTCTCTTTGAGAGCTGCTCCTCGGGTGGTAACAGATTTGACCTTGGTATGCTTTGCTTCTCTCCTCAGATATGGACCTCGGACAACACCGACCCTATCGAGAGGCTTGATATTCAGGGTGGAATTTATAACTTCTATCCTCAGTCTACCGTATCTGCGCACGTGTCTATGGCACCCCATGCCCAGACCCTTCGTGACACTCCCTTGTCCACCAGATTTAACGTGGCGGCATTCGGTGTGCTTGGCTACGAGCTTGACTTTGCCGAGCTTACTCCCGAGGAGCGCAGACAGGTAAAGAAGCAGATTGCCTACTACAAGGAGCACAGAAGAACCTTCCAGCGTGGGCAGCTTAAGAAGGTGAAAACTAAAATTCCTGGACAAATTTCCTGGCAGATTAGTGATGGCAAGAAAACCTTTGCCGCACTTTATCAGAAATGCAAGGAGTCCTGTCCCGGACGTGACAGACTTGACGTGCCCGGCCTTCAGCCTGATAAGATGTATAGCGTAGAGTCGAGAGAGCAGTTCCTTCGCATCTCTCGCTTCGGCGGTCTTATTAAGCACATTGTGCCCGTACACCTTAAGCCCTCGGGCTTTATCCTTCGTACCGTAAACAAGCATTATGCCATGAAGGACGGCTACGAAAATTATAAGGCATCAGGCACAGAGCTTGCAGAGGGCATCAACCTTGCTATGCAGTACGAGGGAAGCGGATACGATCCCGGCCTTCGTGTGCTTGGTGACTATGGTTCAAGTCTTTACCTAATAAAGGAGATTGAAAATGAATAAACAGCTGACACGTAACAAAATATGCTTTGGCCTTGGTACAATTGGCCGAGATGCACTTTATTCGCTGGTTAGTATGTATCTTTTGGTGCATCTTACCGAGGTTGTTACCTTTTCCAATGAGGGACTCGGTGCGGTAGGTATTCTTCTTACCTTCTTCGGTGTCTTTGATGCAATTATCGACCCCTTCGTTGGTGCAATAGTTGATAATACCAAAACCAAATGGGGTAAGTTCAAGCCATGGATACTGATTGGTATGATTGGTACAGGTATCCTTACCGTTCTAATGTTCCATAATTTTGAAATGGGTGAGACCGAGCACATCATTCTTCTCGGCATTACCTATCTTCTCTTCAGCATATTCTTCTCGCTTAACGATATCGCATATTGGTCGCTGATGCCTGCTATCTCAAAGGATCAGACTGTGCGTGAGGGTGTGGGTGCTTTCGCAAGAATCTGTGCCAACATCGGTATGTTCTCTATGGTGCTTATTTACCTCAACGTGCCTTCCTTCTTCGGCGATATGTCCAAGCGCGATGCGTACTTTATCTTTGCTATTATCGTTGCTCTTATTATGTGGGTATTCCAGTCCATAACCCTCTTTGGTGTTAAGGAGGACAGAAGCCAGCTTGAAGCAGCAGAGAAGACTACTCTTAAGGATCTTTACCGCGCACTTACAGGTAATGACCAGCTTCTTGTAACTGCCGTTTCTATGGCGCTCTTTATGATAGGCTACTGTACCACCACAGGCTTCGGTACATACTATTTCAAGTATGCCTATAAGAATGAGGGAATGTATATGGTATTTGCGGCTGTGCTTGCAGTAGCTCAGCTTACTGCACTCTCCGTATTCCCCCTCTTCAGAAAGAAATTCAGCCGTAAGCAGCTTTATACAGGCTCTATGATAGCCGTAACCGTTTCTTATATCATCTTCTTCCTTTCCTTCGAGTGGATTCCTCTTGTGCTTATCGCGGGACTCGGTCTTTTCTTTGCACAGGCATTCATTCAGCTCCTTATGCTCCTCTTCCTTGCGGATGCGGTAGAGTACGGTGAGTGGAAGCTTGGTAAGCGTAACGAGGCTGCCTCCTTCGCGGTTCAGCCCTTTATCAACCAGTTTGGCGGTGCGGTAAGTAAGGGTATTGTCTCCTTCACACTCATTATTTCGGGCATCAATATGATTGCCAACCAGATTGACGCGGCGGGAGATAATCAGGATCTTATTATGGAGATCATCAACTCTACTCCCGGAAGTGCCGTATGGATTATGAAGATAGCTATGATGATTCTTCCTCTCATTCTTATCGTCGTTGGCTTCCTTCTTTACCAGAAGAAGTTTAAGATCGACGAGGAGTTTTATGCTCAGATCGTCAGCGATCTTGAAGAAAGAAATTTAAACAAGTAAAGGAAATTTTTTATGAATAAACAGTGGGATCTTACTATACTTTATAACGGATTTGACGATCCTAAGATGGCTGAGGACCTGGCTGCCTTTGACAAGGCAATTGCCGATGTTATTTACTTCAGCAAGGAGCTTGGCTTTATGGGTGCAGAGGAGCTTCTCCTTAAGCACATTGCTCTTGAGACCGAGATTTCCGACCTTGCAGAAAAGCTTTTCATTTATGCAAACCTTCGTTACAGCGCAAATACCTCTGACAACGAGGCGGCAAGTATGATGGGTGTGCTTATGGGCAAGATTTCTGCCACCGCAGCTCCCTCTGCAGCAATCAATAAGGCTATTGCGGCTATCGAGAATATCGAGACCGTTATTGAAAACAATGCTACACTTAAGGAGCACTCCTACCGTCTCCTTAATATCGTAAAGAACTCTAAGCATCTTCTCTCCGATGCTGAGGAGGAGCTCTTTGCTACAATGAATATTTCGGGTGCGTCCGCTTGGAGCGACCTTCAGTCCAATCTTACAAGCTCTCTTAAGGTGGATTACAACGGTGAGCAGATCACTCTCTCCACCGTAAGAAACCTTGCATACGACCCCGACCAGTCTGTAAGAAAGGCGGCATACGAGGCAGAGCTTCAGGCATATCCCAAGATTGAGACCTCGGTTGCCTTCGCACTTAACTCCATCAAGCTTCAGGTTATCAACGAGGCTGCTCGTCGCGGCTACGCATCTCCTCTTGCAAAGGCTCTTGACAACTCCGCAATGGAGCAGGAGACCCTCGATGCACTCCTCACCGCAATGAAGGAGTATATGCCTGCATTCCGTAAGTATTTGAAGGCGAAGGCAAAGGCTCTCGGTCACGAGGGTGGACTTCCTTGGTACGATCTCTTTGCTCCCATGGGTAAGAGCGATAATAAGTACACCACCGAGGAAGCACGCGACTATCTTCTCGGCATTTTTGCAAAGTTCGACACCGAGCTTCACGATATGGTTAAGGAGGCCTTCGACAACTCCTGGATCGACTTCTTCCCCAGAGAGGGAAAGGTTGGCGGTGCATTTGACTGTGCCGTTCATTCTGCAGGACAGTCGAGAGTGCTTACCAACTTTGACGGCTCCTTCTCGGATATAGTTACCTTGGCTCACGAGCTTGGTCACTCCTTCCACGACCGTCAGGTTTATAAGAATTCTCCTCTTAACCGCGAGTATTCTATGCCTGTGGCTGAGACCGCATCCACCTTTAACGAGGTGCTTGTAATGAATACCGCTATCTCCGAGTGCACCGATAAGGATACCAAGATTGCTCTTATCGAGAGTCAGCTTATGGATGCCGCACAGATTATAGTGGACATCTACTCCAGATATCTCTTTGAGACCTCTGTATTTGCTAACCGTCCCTCCGAGTTCCTTTCTCCCGAGCGTATGTGTGAGCTTATGCTTGACGCACAGAGAGAGGCATACGGTGACGGCCTTGATGAAAATCAGATGCACCCCTATATGTGGCTTTGCAAGGGTCATTACTATAGCGGTGGCCTCAGCTTCTACAATTACCCCTATGCCTTCGGCGGCCTCTTTGCGAGAGGTATCTATGCCAAGTATCTTGAGAATGGCAAGCCCTTCGTTGAGACCTATAAGCAGATGCTTCGTGCAACCGGCACCAGCACCGTTGAGGATGCGGCAAAGGTATGTGGCGTAGATCTTACCGACGTAAACTTCTGGCGCGCAGGCCTTCAGTCTATCGCAGACCAGATCGACGAATTCTGCGAGCTTGTAAAATAACTTGGAGGGGAAATCAATGGCAATAATTTTTACTAACGTTATCGTGCCAATTATGTTGGCAATAATCAGTCTTTTTGACCCTATAATGCCAGAGTGCTCCCATTGTGACTCCACAGGATTTGTGATTTGTGAAAAGTGCGGTGGTGCAGAGAACAGTGAGATTTACTGTGCAGATTGTAATTCCGAAGGACATGTTATCTGTCCCGAGTGCCCAGATTACGCACAGTTCTATCATGCATTCAAGGCTAACCTTGAGGAATATACCAAGTAAAAGAAAAAAAAGACCGATGAAAATCGGTCTGTTTTTTTATACGTCAAGTCTAGAAAGATCTTCGATTGTCTCTCTCTTAACTGCAATATAGCTTTCTCCGTCTTTCAGCATAACGATGGGGGGCTTCGGAATTCTGTTATAATTCGACGCCATTGAGTAATGGTATGCACCTGTGGTAAGGCAGGCGAGCAGGTCGCCTCTTTGCACGTCACTTCTCATAGGTACGTTCTCCTGGAGAATGTCACCGCTCTCACAGCATCTGCCAACGATAGAGCAGCTTTCTTTTTCACCCTCACCGTCAAGCACGGGGAGAATGGTGTAGGGCGAGCCATAAAGGGCATATCTTGGGTTATCTGTCATACCTCCGTCAACCGAAACGTAGGACTTGTAGCCGGGGATACGCTTAACTGTACCAACGGTGTAGAGTGTAAGTCCTGCATCTGCAACAATGCTACGGCCGGGCTCAAGAGAGATACGAGGCAGGGAAATTCCAAGCTCCCTTGCAGTAGCCTTCATGCTATCTGCAACGGTAAGAATTGTTTTCTTAATATCAAGAGTGGGCTGACTCTCAACGTATCTTACACCAAGTCCGCCACCGATGTCCAGGTCGGAGCAGACAAAGCCAAGCTTTCTTTCCATATCAGCCACAAACTGAAGCATAACCTTGGATGTAGCAAGGTACACGTCACCGTCAAAAATCTGTGAGCCCACGTGACAGTGGAAGCCCACAAGCTCGATGTTATCAAAGGTCAGGGCGAGAGAGGTAATTGCCTCAGCCTGTCCTGTCTCGATAGCCGAGCCAAACTTGGAGTCCACCTTTCCTGTGGCAACCGCCGCGTATGTATGGGGGTCAATTCCCGGGGTGATGCGGAGCATTATTTTCTGCTTGATGCCGTATTTTGCCGCTATCTCGTCTATTGCGAAAAGCTCCTCGGCATTGTCTACCACGAAGCAGCCAACGCCCATTTTGATAGCAAACTCAACGTCCGCGTCGGTCTTGTTGTTAGAGTGGAAATATGCGTTTTCAAGGGGGAAGCCTGCAAGACTTGCGGTGTAAATCTCACCGCAGGAAACTACGTCAATACCAAGCCCCTCCTCATTTATTATTTCATAAACGCGTTTGAAGGAGGCCGCCTTGGATGCGTACATAACTCTTGCATCCTCACCAAAGCCCTCGCGCACCGCGTCAAGATAGGTGCGGCAGTTATGACGGATTCTTCCTTCATCGTAAAGATAAAGGGGAGTGCCGTATTTCTCTGCAAGGGGGGAGAGCTCCATACCCGCAAGGCAAAGCTCACCGTCAGCATTTCTGCTGAGATTTTCGCAGATCATATCTGTCTTTTGTGTTGTTATCATTTAATTTTTCCTTAGGTTTGAATATTAAAGCAGGTGCTTTCTTAATTCCTCGTTTGTCATTTCAGTAAGGTCGGAGGGTGCAACGTCAAGCACCGTCTTGCAGCCATAATCACCTCTTTGGTGCATTCTGTTTATAGCTCTTGCATAAGCCACAAGCACGCTGGAGGTAAACTCGGGATTAGAGTCGAGTCTAAGACTGAAATCAATGGTGTGAGTATTCTCTCCGTTAAATCCTGTGCTACCGTTTCTGATAACGTGGCCGCCGTGGGGAAGACCTCTGTGATTTTCCTTTAATTCCTCAAGACTAACGAAGGTTACAGTAGTATCGTAATCTGCAAAGTAGTTGGGCATGGTCTTAATCTCTTGCTCAATTTTTGCCTTGTCAGCACCCTCTTCCGCCACAACGTAGCACTCTCTCTTGTGCTTTTCTCTGGTGGTGAATTCAGGGCACTCGCCACTCATTACAGCACCGATTGCACTCTCTACGGGTACGGTATACTGTCTTGCGTCAAGCACACCCTCAATGCGTCTGATAGCATCCGAGTGACCCTGACTCACACCGCGACCCCAGAAGGTATAATCCTTGCCGTTTGGCAATACTGCCAAGGAATAAGTGCGTAAAATTGAGAAAAGACCCGGATCCCAGCCTGCACTGATAAGTGCGGTATGACCACTTTCCTTTGCCGCTGCATCTACTCTTGCAAAGTGCTCGGGAATCTTCGCGTGGGTGTCAAAGCTATCCACAACGTTGAAATCTCTTGCGAGCGCGGGGGTCATCTCGGGAAGGTCGGTAGCACTTCCGCCACAAAGAATAAGTGCATCGATCTCGCCCTTAAACTCGGAAATTCTGTCTATGTGATAAACGGGTGCACCGCTTACAGTCTTAACGGTGGCAGGGTCACGTCTTGTGAATACACCTATAAGCTCCATATCACCGTGATACTTTACGGCACACTCAACGCCACGGCCAAGATTGCCGTAGCCATATATAGCAATTTTCATAAAAACCTCTTATTCAGCGGTAACTACCGCATCTGTAACTCTCTCACCCGAGAGCATGGACTTCATATCATACATTCCTGCAGGCTGACCGATAAGGAAATCTGCCGCCGCCACAGCACCCTCGGCAAAGAGTGCGCGATTATGTGCCTCGTGCTTAAGAGTAATGGTCTGGCTGCCTGTGCCCACGATAACCTCGTGCTCACCAACTATGTTGCCCATTCTGATAGAATGTATGCCGATTTCCTCGGGTGTACGCTTGCCCTGACCGCTTCTGCCACAGTTAGCATATGCCTCGGGACGCACCTCGCATATAGCATTAGCCAGCATAAGAGCTGTGCCGCTGGGAGCATCCACCTTGCGATCGTGGTGCTTTTCAATTATCTCAATCTCTGCCTCGGGGAAGGCTGCCGCCGTAGTCTTGGCAAGCTCAATGAGGAGGGCAATACCCACCGACATATTTCCCGAGTAGAAGAGGGGAATACTTTCGGCCGCCTTGCTGATAAGCTCCTTTTCCTCATCGGTGTGACCTGTGGTGCAGAGCACGAGAGGAAGGCTGTTTGCTATAGCAAAATCAAGGAGAGCGGGGGTAGCGCTGTGATGAGAAAAGTCGATGATACAGTCAACACCCTCGGTGGAGGGAATATCCTCAAGGCTTTTGTATATCTTGTCGCTTCCGCTCGGGTCAACACCAAGTGCAAGTCTTGCACCGCGGTAATTTGCCTCGCAAAGCTTAACTACCTCGCGACCCATAAAGCCGCATATACCACTAAGTAAAATGTTCATATAAATTCCTTAAATAAGATTTTGTTCCTTCATAAGTGCGAGGAGCTGTGCCTCGTGCTCGGGCTCCATGTGAGTTAAGGGAAGTCTTAAATAGTTCTCGCAATATCCCATAGCAGCAACGGCCGCCTTAACGGGAATGGGGTTAACCTCGCAGAAGAGCGCGTTGATAAGGGGAAGAAGATCAAGCTGAGCCTTTCTTGCCGCCTCTACGTTACCACCGAGATAGTCCATACACATTTTCTGTGTAGCCGCGGGCATAATGTTAGAGAGCACAGAGATAACGCCTGTGCCACCGAGAGAAAGGATGGGAATGATCTGATCGTCATTACCCGAGTAAACGTCCATCTTGTCACCAACAAGAGCGCAGAGCTCTGCTACCTGGGAGATGTTTCCGCAAGCTTCCTTAATGCCCACGATGTTAGGATGATCAGCAAGAGCAAGCACCGATGCAGGAGTAAGGTTGCAGCCTGTTCTGGAGGGCACGTTATAAAGGATACAGGGCTTGGTAGAAGCATCTGCAATAGCCTTAAAGGACTCGATAAGACCCTTCTGTGTAGCCTTGTTGTAGTAGGGAGTAACGAGAAGCATTGCATCTGCACCAACCTCGCAGGAGAACTTGGTGAGCTCGATAGCATATGCGGTGTCGTTAGAGCCTGTGCCTGCAATTACGGGCACTCTGCCTGCCACCTTGTCAACGCAGAACTTGATAGCCTCCTTGTGCTCTGCATCGGTGAGGGTAGAGCCCTCGCCTGTGGTACCAACGGCAACGATAGCCGCGATGCCCTCTGCAATCTGCCATTCGATAAGTCTGCCAAACTGCTCGTAATCAATACCGTCCTTGGTAAGGGGGGTGACTATTGCTGTAGCAGCTCCTGTGAATACGGTGTTTTTCATTATGTAAAACCTCTCAAAAATAATAAACAAATAAAAAAGATAGCCCAAAGGCTATCCCACAAAAAACCACCGTAGTGGTACTTTAATGAATAGCCCTTCGCATAGAAATGCGACAGCACCACGGATCTTATCCGTACTGCCAGCCAAGATGCCTGCCAGAGCATCCGCTTCGGCACCAACGCCTTTCTTCCACAGCCGCGGCGGCATTCCAGGGTGAAATACTTTTCGTTAAGTGCGCCTCTATCTCATGTTACAAATTATTTTACCATATATATTATTATATGTCAATAGATTTCTTTAAAAAAGTATCCTTGACTTTTTTATATATTTGTAGTACAATATTATTTGTAAAAGTATTGTTATAAGGAGAAATTTTATGACTAAAATAGATATATTTTCCGGCTTTCTCGGTGCAGGTAAGACCACTCTTATCAAGAAGCTTATCAAAGAGGCTTACGCAGGTGAGAAGGTTGTGCTTATCGAGAACGAGTTTGGCGAGATCGGTATTGACGGCGGCTTCCTTGCCGATGCAGGCATTGAGATTACCGAGATGAACTCGGGTTGCATCTGCTGCTCACTTGTGGGTGATTTTTCTAAGGCACTTGTAAAGGTGCTTGAGGAGTACAACCCTGACAGAATTATTATCGAGCCCTCGGGAGTTGGCAAGCTTTCTGACGTTATCCGTGCGGCCAAGACCGCGGAGGAGCACGGGGCTGTGCTTAATTGCTTCACCACCGTTGCCGACGTTAATAAGTGCAAGATGTATATGAAGAACTTTGGCGAGTTCTACAATGACCAGATTAAGCACGCTTCTTCTATTGTGCTTTCTCATACACAGAGTGCAAGATATGAGAAGATCAGCGAGTGCGTAAGCCTTCTCCGTCAGCACAACGAGGATGCCGTTATCGTAACTACCCCCTGGGATAACCTTGACGGAAAGGATATTCTTAAGGCTATGGAGCACAAGGATACTCTTGAGGATGCGGTAAAGGCTCTCGAAGAGGAGCATAAGCACCATCATCACCATCACCATGACCACGATGAGCACTGCGAGTGCGGCTGCCACGGACACCACGAGCACCACGACCACGATGAGCACTGCGAGTGCGGTTGCCACGGACATCACGAGCATCACGAGTGCGGCTGCCACGGTCACCATGAGCACCACGACCACGATGAGCACCACGAGTGCGGCTGTCACGGACATCACGAGCATCACGACCACGATGAGCACCACGAGTGCGGCTGCCACGGTCACCATGAGCATCACGACCACGATGAGCATCACGACCACGATGAGCATCACGAGTGTGGCTGTCACGGACACCATGAGCATCACGACCATGATGAGCACTGCAGCTGCGGTTGCCACGGACATCACGATCATCATGACCACGACGAGCACCATGAGTGCGGATGTCACGGACACCACGAGCACCACGACCATGATGAGCACTGCAGCTGCGGTTGCCACGACCACGATCACCATCACCACGCAGACGAGGTGTTTGCCTCTGTGGGTGTTGAAACTACCAAGAAATTTACCATTGAGGGCATCGAGTCCATTCTTGAGACCTTCGCGGAGTCGGATGACTACGGTATGATCCTTCGTGCCAAGGGTATCGTTGAGTGCGAGTGCGGAAAGTGGATTCACTTTGACTACGTTCCCGGTGAGCCCGACGTTCGTTGTGGCTCTGCAGGTGTAATCGGCCGCCTTTGCGTTATCGGTGCAGGCATTGACAAAGAAAAGATAAAGGAACTTTTTGGAATTTAAAATGATAGAAATACCCGTATATCTCTTTACCGGCTTCCTTGAGTCGGGTAAAACCAGCTTTATTGTGGAAACAATGAAGGATCCCAATTTCAACGACGGTAAAAGAAAGTATCTTATAATCACCTGCGAGGAGGGGGAGGTGGAGTATTATCCCGAGGAGCTTGGCGCAAACGTCAGCTTCGCCTCCTTTGACGAGGAGCAGAAGATCACTCCCGACCGCCTCAGCGCTATGCAGAAGCGCGCAGGTGCAGACATTGTTCTTGTGGAGTATAACGGAATGTGGATGCTTGACAGCTTCTACAACTCTCTCCCTCAGAACTGGACGGTTTATCAGGAGATCTTTCTTAGTAACTCCGAGACCGCCCTTATGTACAACGCAAATATGCGTCAGCTTACTGTGGACAAGCTTTCCAGCTGCGAGATGGTTGTGTTCAACCGTACAACAAGCGCTACCGACAAGATGCCTCTTCATAAGCTGGTGCGTGGCGTAAGCCGTAAGGCAAATATCTGCTACGAGGATAAAAACGGTGAGATCGAGTTTGATCAGATTGAGGATCCGTTGCCCTTTGATATTGAGGCAGATGTTATTGATATCAAGGATGAGGATTTTGCTATCTTCTACCGCGATATGACCGAGGACTTTGCAAAGTACAACGGCAAGACCGTTTGCTTTAAGGGTATCGTAGCTACCGACAGCGCGCTTCCCACAGGACACTTTGCCATTGGCAGACATATTATGACCTGCTGTGCTGATGATATTGCCTACCGCGGCGTTGTTGCCAAAGGGATGTGCGGCATCAAGCTTCAGACACGTGACTGGGTTATCGTTGAGGGAAAGATCAACGAGGAATTTTCAAAGCTTTACGGTGGCAGAGGCCCTGTGCTTACAGTTACCAAGATAGCAAGGGCAGAGAAGCCTATCGAGGAGGTTGCCACCTTCTATTAATGACCGAAAGGAGCAGAGAACAATGACAGAGGGATCCCGATTGTTCAACCTATATTCAAAAAGCGGTAAGGGAATAGTTGACGCAGGCTATTATGATAACTCGTCCTGCTTTTTGCAGATAACGAGTGGTAACGTAGTTGTGTCTATCGGTACCGAAACTGCTGAGGCGCAGGCAGGAGACTTCCTTTTTGTTCCCTCGTCTATGGTCTTTCGCGTAGAGAGCTATGACGGACCTGCTTCTATTCGTGTGCTTGAATTTAACCGCTCGTTTATCGAGGAAAATATGGACAACTTCGACGGTGAGATCAATTATATGTTCTACGTTCAGTCCTTCAGCCGTATCGTTATGTTCCGCAATGGACATCCGATTCACGAGCAGCTTTCTTACTATATGAACGAGGCCTACGAGGAGTTTATGTCTCGCGACGTCTGTTTCCGTTTGCCTGTAAGAGCCAATATCTATATGCTCCTCACTACCGTGCTTCGCTACTATGCATCCTCAAAGACCGAGATGGATAGGATGATTTATCACAACGTAATCAGACTTCGTCCTGTAATCGAGTACATAGCAGAGCACTATGGGGAAAAGACCTATATCGAAACTCTCTCGGATATGATAACCGTCAGTCCCGACTATTTTACCAAGATGTTCAAGGACTCTATCGGCACCACACCTATTGATTATATCAACGGTGTAAGAGTAAACCACGCACTCCGTCTTTTGACTATGACCGACACCCCCGTCAATGAAATAGCCGAGATGACAGGCTTCTCCAACCCCAACTATTTCCATAAAATTTTCAAATCCTATATGACCACCAGCCCTCTTGCTTACCGTAAGAGTGTGATGAAGTAAGGTGGTGCTTTAAAAGGTGAGCTGATAATGGCTCACCTTTTTCTTTTTTAGTGGCAGTGAACCGGAAACGTGGTTTTATTTAACAGAAAAGACGGTTGCCCAGTCTTTACAACCAAGCAATCGTCCATTTATTCATTTTTCGGCGTATACGCCTTTCGTAGCTTTCATAATAAAATAAAATATAGTACTATTTATTTCCAAAACACTTGATACTAATCTTCTTAACCCATAAATAAAAAGTACTTTCTCTTTGAAGATGAATTTTTCTTCATTTTATTATAAAGAGCAGCATCAATACACTTTTTGTATATTCAGTTTTTTGTGGCTGTTAGCTCAGCCGTTGATTAGTTAAGACCTGCCACCTTGCACGAAATACTCGCTATCTCGCAGCCTGCAAGATGTCAGGAAATAAAACCGATAGGCTCATTATTGTGCATTGGCGTGTCCTCCTTTTCTAAAACTTTTGTGGAGAGCATTACAAAAAACTCATATCAGGTCAAACTACCGTCTGTCCGTCTCTCCATTTCCTTTGTAACTTAAATATAGCATAATTTTCTTTGTTTGTCAATAAAAATATGAAAAATATCCAAAATAATCTTCAAAAAACGTATTTTAATATACATTATACACAAAAATTGGCACAAAAAAAGTGGCAGACCTTATCTGCCACTTTTTAAAAATATTATGCTTCGATAACTGCAGGGGTCTCGTAAACCACCTTGAGCTCCTCATTTCCCTTAACAAATCCCTCGGTGATGATAACCTTCTTTACGTCCTTCTGCGAGGGGAGCTCATACATGGGCTTCATCATAAGTCCCTCAATGATGGATCTAAGACCTCTTGCACCGATCTCGCGCTCTATGGCAAGATGTGCGATAGCTCTGAAGGCCTCCTCCTCAACCTCAAGCTCGATGCCGTCAAGAGAGAACAGCTTTTTGTACTGCTTGTAGAGTGAGTTCTTAGGATCGCGAATGATCTTAACGAGTGCGTCCTCATCAAGATTTTCAAGAGTAACGATAACAGGCAAACGACCTACAAGCTCGGGGATAAGACCGTACTTAATAACGTCGTGTGCGGTTACGTCCTTGTAAACGCCCTTCTTAACCTTTTCTTTTTTAGACTTCTTTTCTGTGTTGAAGCCTATAGACTGGTTGCCCTGGCGCTTTTCAATAACGCTTTCAATACTTTCAAACGCGCCGCCGCAGATGAAGAGTATATTCTTGGTGTTTATCTGAATGAATTCCTGGTTGGGATGCTTTCTTCCGCCCTGAGGAGGAACGTTTGCAGTAGTGCCCTCAAGAATCTTGAGCAGAGCCTGCTGTACACCCTCGCCTGAAACGTCACGGGTGATAGAACGGTTCTCGCTCTTTCTTGTTATCTTGTCGATCTCATCGATGTAGATAATGCCTTTTTCAGCCTTCTCAACGTCATAGTCTGCCGCCTGGATAAGACGGAGAAGAATGTTCTCAACGTCCTCACCAACGTAGCCTGCCTCTGTGAGAGTGGTCGCGTCTGCAATAGCAAAGGGAACCTTAAAGCTTCTGGCAAGGGTCTGTGCAATATAGGTCTTACCTACACCTGTGGGGCCGAGAAGCAATACGTTGGACTTCTGGATTTCTACCTCGTCCTCCTCGGTGCTTACCTCTGCCTTGGATTTCTTGCCATTTTTCTTTGCCTTCTCTTCCTTTTCTTCAAGGGTGAGAATTCTCTTGTAGTGGTTATATACGGCTACGGAGAGAGCAAGCTTGGCATCCTCCTGACCGATAACGTGAAGGTCAAGCATCTCCTTGATTTCTTTAGGACGGGGAAGGGTCTCAAAGGTGAGCTTATCCTCGGCATCCTGATCGTCCTTTTCCAGCTCTGCAACGTGCTGCTCTATAAAGTCGGAGCAGAGATCGATACAGTTATCGCAGATATAGCATTTTCTCTCCATATCGGGAATAAGAAAGGCTACCTCGCGCTCTGTTCTGCCACAGAAGGAGCATTTACGAAGCTGGCGATTTGTGCTGTCTTCCATACCTTAGATTTCCTTCTTAGTGATTACCTTGTCAACAAGGCCGTAAGCACAAGCCTCGTCTGCGGTCATAAAGTTGTCGCGCTCGGTGTCGCGCTCGATGGTCTCGAGAGGCTTGCCGGTCTGCTCTGCGAGGAGCTGATTAAGCTTTGCCTTGATCTTGATAATTCTGTCCGCGTGAATCTTGATGTCGGTAGCCTGACCCTGCATACCGCCGAGAGGCTGGTGAATCATAACCTCTGCATTGGGGAGAGCAAATCTCTTGCCCTTTGCACCGCTGCTGAGAAGGAACGCGCCCATAGATGCAGCCATACCGATACAAATGGTGCTAACGTCACACTTGATGTAGTTCATAGTGTCATAAATAGCCATACCTGCAGTGATAGAGCCTCCGGGGCTGTTGATGTAAAGATATATGTCCTTATCGGGATCCTGCGCCTCAAGGTAGAGCATCTGTGCTACAACGAGAGATGCGGTTACGTCATTGACTTCATCAGAGAGAAAGATTATTCTGTCATTTAAGAGTCTGGAATAAATGTCGAAGGAGCGCTCACCTCTGGAGGTCTGCTCAACGACAACGGGTACGAGTGCCATACTGTATATCCGCCTTTCAAAATTTTTTAAGTAAATTCAAGAACAGCCGACAGCCCTTAGCAAAGCCCGGACCGTCGGCTGAAATATTCAAAGATTACTCTGCGTCAGCCTTGGTAGCCTTCTTGGTAGTAGTCTTCTTAGTGGTGGTCTTCTTAGCCTTGGGGGCCTCCTCGGTGGTTTCCTCTGCCTTAGCAGCCTTCTTGGTGGTTCTCTTAGCCTTGGGAGCGCCGATCTTTGCGTTCTCACGAACGAGCTTGAGTGCCTTGCCAACAACGATGTCAGCGTTGAGATCTGCAGCAGCGATCATAGCCTTTACCTGATCAAC
This sequence comes from Eubacteriales bacterium, assembly GCA_045632145.1. Lineage (GTDB taxonomy): Bacteria > Bacillota > Clostridia > Oscillospirales > CAG-272 > UBA1740. The sequence goes on from JAZQWB010000003.1 coordinate 21,576, forward strand.
GGGAACGTTGTAGGTGTCGGAGATCTTCTGGAACTCCTCGTTGGTCTCCTCCTCGGTAACGGTAAGGTTCTCAAGAGAAGCGATCTTCTCAAGAGCAAGTCTAACCTTTACCTGGCGCTCTGCCTGGGGACGCATCTGCTCACGAAGAGCCTCGATGGTAAGACCGGTGTACTTGAAGTAGGTGTTGAGGTCAAGACCGCTCTGACGGAGTCTGGTCTCGTAGTCACGAACGAAGTTGTCGGTCTCGGTCTCGAACATAACCTCGGGAATCTCACCCTCAAGCTTTTCCATAAGAGCCTCAGCAAGTGCGTTCTCTACGTCGCCCTCAGCCTTAGCTTCATTTCTCTGTTCCATTTTAGACTTAATGTCTGCCTTATATTCATCGAGAGTGTCAAATTCGGAAACATCCTTTGCGAACTCGTCGTCAAGGGCAGGGAGCTCCTCAGCCTTAAGACCGTTAAGCTTGGTCTTGAAGGTAGCAGCCTTGCCTGCAAGCTCCTCAGCGTGGTACTCGGTGGGGAAGGTAACGTTAACGTCGAACTCCTCGCCAACAGTCTTGCCAACGATCTGCTCCTCGAAGCCGGGGATGAACTGACCGCTACCAAGAGTAAGGTCGTGACCCTCGCCCTTGCCGCCAGCGAATGCTACGCCGTCAACAAAGCCCTCGTAGTCGATGTTAGCGATGTCGCCCATCTCTGCAGCTCTGCCTTCAACCTCGATGGTTCTTGCATTTCTCTTTCTTGCAGCCTCAACCTCTGCGTCAACGTCAGCATCGGTAACTGCCTCAACCTTCTTCTCAACTGCGATGCCCTTGTAGCCGTCGATAGTAACAACGGGCTTAACAAAGCCAACAGCCTTAAGAACAATATCACCGTCGTTAGAAACGAGGTCGAACTGGGGCTGACCTACGATATCAAGGCCTGCCTCCTTAACTGCCTCCTCAAATGCCTCGGGAATGCACTCGTTGATAGCATCCTCAAACCAGATGCCCTTGCCGTAGAACTTCTCGATAATTGCCTTGGGGGCCTTGCCCTTTCTGAAGCCGGGGATAGCAATAGACTTTACGTTCTTCTTGTATGCCTCCTGCTCAGCTTTTGCATAAACTTCCTTGCTTACGGAGAACTCCATAACAAAACCGGACTTCTCGGTAAGTTCCTTTTTAATAAGACTCATTTCTTTTTTCTCCTAGATATATAATATTTTTTTATTTTTAAATTTGCCATAATATTTTACAACAAAAGAATGCTTTTGTCAATAGTTAACGAAAATATTTGCTGATTTTGGCCTGTTTTTTTGATTTTTTTGGTCATTTTACCACTTTTGGCACAAATTTAAGGTAATCGGCCGAGATGATATTCATCTCAATACCCTCATATGTAAACTTGGGTTCAACCGTGTAGTTGCCGTGTATATGACCGAAATACACTCTCTTAACGCCGTATTCCTTAAGTAGCTCCACAAGACCGTCGGATGCCTTTCCATTCCAGAAGGGAGGGAAGTGCATAAACACGATTATCTCCTTTTCGGGAGATTTTTCCTTCAGCCTCTGTGCCTCGGTAAGACTTGCCTTCAGTCTCAGGTTTTCTCTGTTGGTAAGCTTTACGAAGTCGGCATTATCGGGTGCGTTTGCAGCATCCTCATCGTTGTACCAGCCGCGCGTTCCCGCGATGATATAGTCCTCAACCTCGTGTGCATTGTTAAAGAGGAAGGATATGCTGTTTATCCCATGCTTCTCAAAGAATGCCTCGTGCTTACGCATGGTGGACCACCAGAAATCGTGGTTACCCTTGCCGATGATTTTCTTGCCCGGCAGGGAGTTTAAAAACTTCATATCGCTCTCGCTTTCCTCGAGCGACAGTGCCCAGGACACGTCTCCCGGGATAACAACCGTATCCTCCTCGGAGATAAGGTGACGCCAGTTGTTTTCTATCCTAAGCATATAGTCTGCCCAGCTTTTTCCAAAGATTTCCATAGATTTGTTAGTTTTGTCAAATGTTGACAGATGCAAATCCGCGATGGTGTAAAGCGCCATTTTTTATCCTTTCTCCGCGTTTACGGTATAATTTTTGACTTTGAGGTTAACAATAATATTGCCACGTGGCAAAAGAATGAAAAGAGGTGTTAAAATGAAAGATAACAAGCTTTATAACGAGTGTAACTGCGATGCATCTAAGCACATCAAGGGTATCAAGTGCGACGTAAAGAACTGTGTATATCACGCAGATCAGAACGGTTGCTATGCGGGAAGCATCTCGGTAGGTCCCAGAGAGGCCGATTGCTCTGCACACACCAACTGCGCTACCTTTAAGCCCCGTCAGTGTAATTAAGAGAGCGCAAAGCTGATTACCGTATCCGCCATACAAGACTTGTCGATTACATCCTTATGCAGAGCATCCTTACCGAGAGCACTCTTAAGAGGCAGAGGAATCTCCTCATTGGTAAGCTTATTAAGCATATCGGGTGCGTCAAGATCGTTCTCAGGCTTACCTCCGGTTAAGGAAAGCAATACGTCGCCTGCGAACTTGTAGGGAGATGCGGTAGAAACCACCAGCATTTTGTTCTTCGCCTTATTTTCACTCATATATTGCTCGGCAGAGAATACTGCTACCGAGGTGTGAGTGTCAATGAGGCGATTTTCATTTTCATAGGTTTTCTTAACCGTGCTGATACAGCCTTCCTCGTCGGCATAATAGCCTGCAAAGCTCTCATTGAGAAGATTAAGCTCTGCCTCGGTAAGCTCATATCTGCCACACTCTGCGAGCTGATTCATAAGCTCTGCACATCTCTCGCAGCCGAGAAGGATATATAAAAGTCTCTCAAGGTTCGAGGAGATGAGTATGTCCATAGAGGGGGACATAGTGGTGTAGAAGCTGCGGTTTTTGTCATAAACACCGCTTCTTAAGAAGTCGGTGAGGATATTGTTCTTGTTTGATGCACAAACAAGCTTTGCTACAGGAAGGCCCATTTTCTTTGCAATATAGCAGGCAAAGATGTTGCCGAAATTACCTGTGGGAACGCATACGTCAATGCTTTCACCAAGTGAAATAGCACCCGATTTATACATATCACAGTATGCCGAAATATAGTAAACAATCTGGGGAACAAGTCTGCCCCAGTTAATAGAGTTTGCACTGGAAAGGAAAACACCGTTAGCGTCAAGCTTTGCGGCGATATCACCGTCGGAGAAGATTTTTTTCACACCCGACTGTGCATCGTCAAAGTTGCCCTTGATGCCCATAACAGAGAGATTGCTGCCCTCCTGGGTCTGCATCTGCTTTTTCTGCACCTCACTTACACCGTCGATGGGGTAGAATACCTGAATCTTGATGCCATTAACGTCGCGATATCCCTCGAGAGCCGCCTTGCCTGTATCACCCGAGGTGGCAACAAGAATGAGGGCTGTGCGCTCCTCACCGCATTTTTTAAGTGCGCGTGCGAAGAGTCTGGGCATAAGCTGAAGTGCCATATCCTTGAAGGCACAGGTAGGGCCGTGCCAGAGCTCAAGCATATAGCGGTTTCCTGACAGCTCGGTTATGGGAGCAGGAGAGGGGATAAATCTCACCTTGGAGTATGCCTCCTCGGTATCCTTCACCAGCTCTGAGTAATCGTAGTCGGTAAGGAAAAGAGAAAGCACCTTTGCCGCTCTCTCGTGGTAGGGGAGAGAGGAAAGCTCCTTGATGTAGCTTTGGTCAATTTGAGGAATGCTTTCGGGCATAAAAAGTCCGCCATCGGAAGCAAGTCCTGTTTTTATAGCATATGCAGAGCTTACGCCATCCTTGTGGGCACCTCTGGTGCTTACGTATCTCATAGGTTTGAACCTTCTTTGCTTTTGATATAATGATAATGCTTATCGTATGCGCTGTTCAGGTCGAATGCGCCCTCCAGGTGCTTTATCTCCTTCACCTTGGGCTTGTCACCAGCCTTTTCGATATATACCTCAACGATGTCAAATCGCAGCCTTGTGTTCGAGGGATTACGGCTGTTGTAGCAGCCTGCCGCCTTGATTATCTTCCGTTGCTTTTCGGGTGTTACCGCGGATGCAGGTCGGGACTCTATCAGGCCAACGCTTGCGATATTTCTCGTCTTTACCTCAACGAATACCGTCAGATCCTTGCGTCTTGCAATAATATCTATTTCGGCATTCCTTGCGGTGTAGTTTTGCTCTAATATTCTGTATCCCTTTTTGCGGAGCATTCTTGCGGCTTCCTTTTCACCAAAGTTGCCGATTATTCGCTTGGGAGTAAGAATTTCCAGTATGTTCATCTGTCAAGAAATTTAAGGAAGCTCATACGGTATATGGGGGCAGGGCCGTACTTTCTCACCGCGTCCATGTGATCCTTGGTGGGATAGCCCTTGTGCTTTGCAATTCCGTACTGAGGATATTCCTTGTCAAGCTCTATGCAACCGCGGTCACGCGTTACCTTCGCAAGAATGGAAGACGCGGCAATAGAGTAGCTCTTTGCATCTCCCTTAACCACCGTTTCGGTGGGGATCTCAAATCCGCGTGAGCAGTTGCCGTCGATAAGGGCAAAATCCGCCTTAACGGGCAGAGCCTCCACAGCTCTTCTCATGGCCAGCATTGATGCATTGAGAATGTTTATTTCGTCTATTTCTTTAGGGCTAACCTCGGCAATAGCATACGCCACCGCCTTCTCCTTGATAATGTCGAAGAGTGCCTCGCGCTTCTTTTCGCTAAGCTTCTTCGAGTCGTTAAGCCCCTCGATTTCAAGTCCTAATGGAAGAATTACCGCTGCTGCAACAACAGGACCGCAAAGAGGTCCTCTGCCTGCCTCGTCGCATCCGCATACGGCGGTGTATCCCTCAAGGTGGTGCTTTTCCTCGTATTCAAATGTGGGCATAATTTATTCCTCCTACGGTTTTTCCAGAGAAATTCTGCCTATCTTACCGCCCCTGAACTCGTCAAGGAGGGTATCTGCAGTACGCTTGTGGTTGATCTCACCACCACTGATAAGGAAGCCTCGCTTGCGTCCCACAAGCTCAAAGAGGTCGTAGGAGTCAAGTCCCTCAGTCTCCTCCGCGGTAAGCTTATATCTGGTCATAAACATCTCGGGAGCAACCTGCATCAGCCTTGAGCAGAGTATCATAGCGATCTCCTCGGTGTCTAGTATTTGATCCTTGATAGCACCTGTCATCGCAAGATTTTCGCCTACTCTCTGATCCTCAAACTTGGGCCAGAGTACACCGGGCATATCAAGAAGGTCGAAGCCTATCTTGGTGGGTACCCACTGCTTATCCACAGTTACACCGGGGCGGTCCTCAACCTTGGCCTTCTTGTTGCCTGCAATACGGTTGATAAGCGAGGATTTACCTACGTTGGGGATGCCGACAATCATAGCCTTAAGCTTTCTGCCGTCCATTCCCTTAAGGTGGTATCTCTCAAGCTTTTCTGCCATTATCTCTCTTACCGCATCTGCAAGAGCGTCGATGCCGATACCCGCGGTGGAGTCGATAACAACCATTTTCTCACCTCTCCTTGCGTATTCCTCAACCCACATACGTGTGATCTCGGGGTCGGCAAGAGTGGACTTGGTCAGTACGGAGAGCTTGGGCTTTCCGTTAATAAGTGAATTGATTTCGGGGTTTTTGGAGCTGTAGGGAATTCTCGCGTCCAAAAGCTCGATGATTATATCTACCTCGGACAGGCACTCGCGCATCATGCGCTTGGTTTTGGCCATATGCCCGGGGAACCATTGTATCGGATTAGTTGCCATTTCTTTTTCCTTAAAATTATTCTACAACGCCAAGCTTATTAAAGGGGTAAATTCTCAAAATAACCTTACCGGTTATGCTGTCGATATTGATTGTACCAACCTGGCGTGAGTCGGTGGAATTGTATCTGTTGTCACCGAGCACGTAAATCTGTCCCTCTTCTACGGTGACAGGGCCGTGACCTATGGGATGTGCGTTTTTCATGTAATGTGCGTATTCTTCCTCGAGAAGTTGACCGTTTACATATACCTCAAGGGTATTTTCGGCCTCGTTAACCTTGATTTCTACTGTGTCACCGGGCAGACCGATAACTCTCTTGATAACCGCCTTTTTATATCCATCGCTCTTGGAGTGGTCCTCGAAAACTACGATATCACCGTAATCGGGGGTGTAAAACATATTCGATATAATAAGGTGGTCGCCGTCATCAAGGGTGTTGTTCATAGAGCCGCCCTCAACTATAGAGTGCTTGAAAACGAATGAGGTAAGAATGAGCACCGCCGCAAGAACAAAGACAAACATTTCTGCAATATCGAATACCCAGTCGATAAATATGGGATTCTCGGGATCGTACTTTCTTGCCTCTTTGATTTCGCTCTCTTCCTGCTTATTCTCCTCACCGCTGAAGTCGATGGAAAGCTGGAATCTGTCGCTCTGCTTTGCATTTGTCTCACCAAGGTTAAAGTCAGGGGCAGGGACTTCCTCAGGAGCTTCCTCAAGCATACCCTGATCGTCGCCAAGATCCTCGTATTCCTCGGGGGCGAGGGTTATATCCTCATTCCAGTCGGGACTTTTATCCTCAACAGGCTGGCACTCACTCTTGTGCTTTTTCTTGGGTAGGGAGGTGAAGAATTCTGCCTGACCGTCATCCTCACCGAGGGGAGCCTTTACTGCTGCATCCTCGTTTGACTCGAGGCTTTTTATGTTGTTTTCGGCTTTATTGAATAAAAGCTTTTTTTGACCTTTTTTCATTATAACACCGCCTTTTATATTATTTAACAATATATTTTACCATATAATAACGAAAATTACAATATTTTTGCGCAAAATATTTATAAAAACAAAACGAGACGGCAAATCGCCGTCTCGAAGCTGATTATGTATTGAGGATTTTGTAAAGTTCGGATTTGCTCATTCCGCGGTCCTTTGCCGCCTTTTTGATGGCATCCATTCTTGATAAACCGTCACTTTCGTATTTTGCAACGTGGTCCTCGGGGGTGAGAGAAAGCAGGGTGGCTGTCTCGTCGGAAATCTGCTCACCGCTGAAGCCATCCACCACCAAAACGAACTCTCCACGAGGCTCGTTTGCAGAATAATAGGCAACCGCCTCACCTAAGGTCGTACGCTTGATTTCTTCATTTAACTTAGTTATTTCGCGGCAGAGTGATATTTTTCTATCAGCGCCGAAGCTTTCGCACATATCCGAAAGGGTGGCCTTAAGCTTGTGAGGGGCCTCGTAGAATATGATGGTTCTGTCCTCCGTTTTTACCTTGTCAAGTTGCTTTCTGCGCTCACTTTTATTGGCCGAAAGAAAGCCCTCGAAGGCAAATCTGCCTGTGTAAAGACCCGAGAGAGAAAGGGCGGATACAGCAGCACACGCACCGGGAATAACCGATACTGTGATACCTGCATCGGCACAGAGTCTTACGATGTCCTCACCGGGATCGCTGATAGCAGGCATACCTGCATCTGTAATAAGCGCACAGGAGTCACCCGAGAGTAGTCTTGCCACAAGTCTTTCACCGCTGGATTTTTTATTATGCTCGTGATAGCTTACAAGCTCGTTCTTGATGCCGAGAGCAGAGAGGAGTCTTAAGGAATTTCTGGTATCCTCTGCTGCAATGAAATCAACCTCGCTTAATACCTTTATGGCTCTCTCGGAAATGTCGGAGAGATTACCAATGGGTGTTGCTACCAGATACAGTGTGGATTTTTCAACCTTGTTCTTTTCTTCCATTATCTTTTATATGCGGAAGGGAAGCTTCCGTTCTCCATAATATATTTCATATCATCGCTGTAATCCCTGTGTGCTTTGTCGGAGTAAATAATCAGGGGCTTTGTAACAAGCAGACCGCATTTACCGCCTGCCTTACCCTCAACAAGTATCATAGAGGGCTCTGCCTCCGTGTCTGCGTGCACAAAGGTGATTCTCTTAGGCTCGAGATCGTTGTCTCTCATAGCACATACAAGGTCCATAAGTCTGTCGGGTCTGTATACCGCCGCAAATGAGCCACCGAATTTAATGAGCCTTCTTGCCGACTTGCAGAAATCATTGATATTACCGCACACCTCGTGACGTGCGATATTCTTCTTGTCGAGCACGTTCTTTTTGCCCGAGTCGGTTTTCATATAGGGGGGATTAGAGTAAACGATGTCATATTCACCCTCCGACCTATAATCTCTTACGTCGGTGCATACGCACTCGATACGCTCGCCGAGGCCGTTAAGCTCCACGTTTCTCTCGGTGAGACGGGCATATTCCTCCTGCACCTCAAGGGCCACGCAATTGCTAATCTTATCTCTTGTAGCAAGGAGCATAGAGATAATACCGCTGCCGCTTCCTATCTCAAGTCCCCGTCTGTATTTTCCGTTAATATATCCTGCCAGCAGCAGGGCATCGGTACCGAAGGTCAGACCGTCGGTCTCCTGTATCAGCTTTAGTCTGTCGTTAACGTAGTCACAACGTTCCATTTATGCTTACCTCAAATTCTTTACAGAAAAAAGCGGAGAAAAATCCCCGCTTTTTCTATTCCTCTTGACAGAGAAAATTATTCCTCGGCAGGAGCGCCTACAGGACAAGCGTCAGCGCAAGAACCGCAGCTGATGCACTCGTCAGAGTTGATAACGTACTTGCCATCACCCTCGGAAATGCAACCGGTAGGGCAAGCGTCAGCACATGCACCACAGCTGATGCACTCATCGGAAATTCTGTATGCCATTTGAGTAACCTCCATTTTTGTTGTTACATATATTCTAACATATCTGTAGAAAAAATCAAGTGTATTTTATAAAAAAATCTAAAAAAATGCAAAATAACGGAAAATTAATCCTCGATTATTGCCTCATCGTCCTGCTCCTTGTCCTTCTGCTTGCCCGGACGGGAGAGAACCTTAACGTCGGAGCACTTGAAAATCTTTACGGTATCCTTCTCGTTATCGCTGAACTTTACCTTGATTTCTCTTGCCAAGGGCTTGGTTTCAATAACCACACCCTCACCGTCAGCAGTCTTTACAACAGAGCCTGTGGGAGGAGTATGCTTGATAGCCTCCTCATAGGTCTCATGCTCGTAACGGAGACAGCACATAAGTCTGCCACAGGTACCGGAAACCTTGGAGGAATTAAGAGAGAAATTCTGCTCCTTAGCCATTTTGATAGAAACCTGAACGAAGTCGGAGAGGAAGTTTGCACAGCAAAGCTTTCTGCCGCAAACACCAAGCCCGCCAAGCATCTTTGCCTCATCGCGGATACCGATCTGTCTAAGCTCGATTCTTGTTCTGAAGGTAGATGCCAAGTCACGAACAAGCTCTCTGAAGTCTACTCTGGACTCGCATGTAAAGTAGAAGATAAGCTTGGAGTTATCAAAGGTGTATTCCGCACCGACAAGCTTCATGCCGAGGCCGTGTGCTTCAACCTTTTTCTGACAGATAGCGATAGCCTCTGCCTCCTGTGCGCGATTCTTCTCGTAGTGCTGAATATCCTGGGGAGTAGCAAGACGGGTAACAGGCTTAAGAGGCGAAACTATCTCGCCCGAGCTTACCACCTTGTTTGCTACCTTAACCGAGCCAAGCTCTATACCGCGGGCGGTTTCAACGATAACCTTGTCACCTGCGTTGAACTTAAGCTTTTCGGGGGAGAAGTAATATATTTTTCCGGCCTCGCGGAAGTTTATGCCGACGATCTCTACCTTCTCGGGCAGGGTCTCGGCCTCTTGTGTGTTCTTTATCTCTTCGGACATTGTTTTTTCCTTTGTTCTTTATATTTTTATGCAAGCTTAAGTCTTGCACACATGCTTGCAAGAAGATTGGGTATATTTGCGTTTCTGTAGGACAGCTCGTGAGTCTCGCTTATGATGTCATAAAGCTTAACCAGTCTCTTTGTGGATATATCTCCGCAGAGTGCCTCTGCCTCATCTGCCGAGGGGAAGAATACCGTTCTTGCATTTCTGTCATACTTGATGATTAGAAGGTCGCGCAGGGCATTCATCGCTCTCTCCAGCGATACGTTAAGCTCGGCTCTCTTGTTGGATAAGCGGGAAACCGCAGAGTAAATATCGGCATAGGATGACTTCTGACCGACAGCACGGATAAGATTGATGATATCAGCCCTGTCCTCCTCTATGCTTTCTGCCGCCTTCTTGCTGATAAGCTTCTTTGCCATACCGAGTCTGCCGTCGGCACTTACCACAAGACCCATAAATCTTGAGGGGTCGAGAGTATTCATTGCGCGTGCATCAGCGCTTTCCTTAAGCAGACGGTCTGCCAGCTCCTTGTCATCAAAGCGACTCATTGCAATATACTGCGCTCGGCTCTTTATGGTGGTGAGTATTCTGTCACACTCCCTGGCTAAAAGGATAATGCTTACCGCCTTGGGGGGCTCCTCAAGCACCTTGAGAAGAGCATTCTGTGCCTCGGGGGTCATACACTCGGCATCGTCGATAAAGTATATCTTATGCTCCGACTCGGTGGATGAAAGGAACATATCCTCGCGGAAGTCTTTAACAGGCTCAACACCGAGGGTGGCTCTGTCCTTCGGCTTTGCAAGTATCTTTACGTCAGGGAAATTGCCCTCGTAAATTCTGCGACAGCAATCGCACATTCCACAGGGGAGTGGCATAGCCGTATTGCTCTTATTTCTGCAGTTGATGGCTGCCGCCATCTCTATGGCAAGCGTGGTCTTACCGCTACCGGAGGGGCCGCCTATTAAAAATGCGTGGGGAACGGTGTCGGACTCAATAGCTCTGCCGACTCTCGTCTTTGTTTCTTCATTGCCGAGCAGTCTCGGAAAATAAGTCCTCACAGTATCCCTCCTTTATAATCGGTAATAATACACCAACATATATTTTAACATTAAATAATTAAAAAGTCAATGGTAAGAGTAAAAAAACGCCTATCTGTTAAAAATATCCTGAGCTATTCTTTATTTACTTAGTTGACAAGTAAGTTTTTTTGTGTTATAATCAAGCATAAAAATAGAATTTTTGGAAGGATATTCAAAATGAAAGAAACAAAAATCAAGCTCAGCAACGTTCAGGACATCAGAGATTTCGTTAATGCGGTAATTCTTTCGGATTACGACGTAGATCTTGTTCAGGGCAGATATACCATTGATGCTAAGTCTATCATGGGTATTTTCTCTCTCGATCTTCTTTCTCCCATCACTCTTATCGCTCATACCGATAACGCTGATGCACTCTTTGAGAGAATCGCAAAGTTTACTGTATAATTAAAAGCGGTCACCAAACGTGACCGCTTTTTTTATTTCTTATCTCTTTTTATGTTATCGCTTACCTGCAGACATTCTGCCGCACCGACGAAAAGGCAGAGAATCGAAAGTATAATGATAACGATAGTGGGTAACGAAACCAACAGGTTGATAAGTGGATCGGAAAGGGTAAGGTTGAATCTTATCAGACACGCGACAATCATTACGGCACATGACAGGAAAATCCTGATAAGTCCGGACTTGTAGGACCTTGAATTAAGATCAAGGCTGAAAATGTTGATATGTGAGAGGAATTTTTTCATAACTTGCATCCTTAAAAAAGGTTTTCTTTATTTTACCATACTTTTCATTGCTTTGCAATAGAATGTATAGGTATTTTTTTATTTGTGCTTGACAAAGGGGCGGGGAAATGATATAATAAACGCAACGATTGAACAACCGTTCAACTATTGAGGTGATAAAATGAAGCATTGCGTTAAGAATGCCCCCTCCTGCGAGTGCGAGGAGATACATAGCGAGCTGATCGAAAAGAAGAGGGCAGAGATGCCCGACGAGGAAACTCTCTACGACCTTTCGGACTTCTTCAAGATCCTCGGTGATTCCACAAGAGCCAGCATACTTTTTGCCATAGACGGTGAGCCTATGTGCGTGTGTGATATTGCCAGTCTTTTGGGTATGACCAAGTCGGCCGTTTCTCATCAGCTTAAGGTGCTCCGCCAGAGCGACCTTGTAAAATATCGCAAGTCGGGTAAAAACGTCTTTTACAGTCTTAAGGATGACCATGTGAGAGACATTATAGAAAAAGCATTAGAGCATATTAAAGAATAAGGAGATATATTATGAAAATCAAGTACACAATTTTAGGTTTGGATTGCCCCAACTGTGCGGCAAAGCTCGCTTCCCAGATGAGTGGCATCGAGGGTGTTGAAAGTGCAAAAATCAACTTCCTTACAGAGAAGCTTACCGTTGAAACCTCTCTTGAGGAGGCAAAGGCATACGAGGCTCTTTCCGCCGCTGCAAAGGCCTTCTCCAAGGATGTTAAAATAGAGAGATGAAGAAGCTTTTAGCTTGGTTAAAATCTGACGTTGCAAGAATAGTATGCGCGCTGATTTTCTTTATTTCGGCAATTATTCTTGAGCAGACGGTTAGTCCGTACGGTGCACTTGCCCTCTATATAGTCGCACTTATCATCTGCGGTCATACAGTTTTTATCGATGCTGTAAGAGGTATTTTACGTCGCGACCTTCTTGATGAAAAGTTCCTTATGACCATTGCCGCTATCGGCGCTATGATAGTTGGAGAGTGGAGCGAGGGCGTGGCGGTTATGCTATTCTTCCTTGTGGGTGAGACCTTTGAGCATCACGCAGTACGCAAGTCGCGCGCATCTATCAGAGCACTTATGGACATCTGTCCTGACGAGGCCTCTGTACTTGTTGACGGTGTGGAAGAGGTGATGGATGCCGAGGACGTAGAGGTGGGTAGCATTATCGTTATCCGCCCCGGAGAGCGTGTGGCCGTGGATTCGGTTGTTACTGAGGGTATGGCTGACGTGGATACCTCCAGCATGACAGGTGAGCCTCTGCCCATATCTGCATCGGTTGGCACAGAGCTGCTCAGCGGCTACGTGGTTAAAAACGGTCTGCTTTATGCCAAAACAGTTCGTCCTGCAGACGAGTCTGCTGCTGCAAGAGTGCTTGAGCTTGTGGAAAACGCAAGTGAAAATAAGTCTAAGGAAGAGAGCTTTATTACAAAATTCTCTCATTACTATACTCCCATTGTTGTTCTTATCGCTGTGCTTGTGGCGGTAATTCCTCCTATCTTCGGTTGGAATGATCTGTCTTCATCTATCTATACCGCATTGACCTTCCTTGTAATTTCTTGCCCCTGTGCTCTTGTCATCTCTGTGCCTATGGCATTTTTCGGTGGCATTGGCGGTGCGGCATCTCAGGGAATTCTCTTTAAGGGGGGAAATGTCTTCTCCTCTGTTGCAAAAGTAAAGACGGTTGCACTCGATAAGACGGGCACGTTAACAAACGGTAATTTCACAGTTAAGGATGCGGTTGCCATTAACGTGGATAAGAACGAGCTTCTCACTCTTGCTGCCTCTGCCGAATCTGCATCAAATCATCCTATCGCCGATTGCTTAAAGCAGGCCTCAAAAAAGCAGATCAGACTGATTTCTGCCACAGAGGAGGCGGGTCTTGGAGTTGTTGCCCAGCTTGAGGGCTGCAGCTGTGCGGTAGGTAACATTGGCTTGATGAAAAAGCTTAACGTGGATACATCTATTATCAAGGAGCAGGAGTCGGGCACCGTTTACGTTGCCAAGGACGGTATGCTTGCAGGTGTTATTACCATTTCCGATAGCATTAAGCCTGAGGCGAAAAACGCACTCCTGAAGCTTAAAAAACTCGGTGTTACAAAAACCGTCATTCTTTCGGGTGACAGAGAAGAAAACGTTAATACCGTCGCATTTCTTGTGGGTGTTGACGAGGCATACGGTCAGCTTTCTCCCGACGAGAAGTATGAGAAGCTTAAGGGTCTTATTGCCGAGAGCGAAAGCACTGTTTACGTAGGTGACGGAATAAATGATTCCCCCTCGCTTGCCCTTGCCGACGTTGGTGTGGCTATGGGTAGCATGGGGCAGGATATTGCCATCGAGGCTGCGGATATGGTTATCATGACCGATAATCTCTCCAAGATTCCCGAGGCCGTCCTCATTGCCAGAAAGACCCTGCGTCTCTCCTGGGAGAATATAATTTTTGCCCTTGGAGTAAAGGGACTTATCCTTTTGCTCGGTCTCTTTGGCTTCGCTAATATGTGGCTTGCCGTATTCGCTGACGTAGGTGTTGCGGTGCTTGCCATACTTAATTCTATGAGAGCACTCAAGGCCCCAAAAATCTAAAATAAAAGGAGATGCATTATGAAGATTTCGTCCTTTGTAAAATTTGCATCCTTTGGTGTTAAAACTATCCTTTTTAGAAAGAAAACCCCCATACTAGGTACGGTTATTCTTACCGATAAATGCAATCTTCATTGTAAGCATTGCTCGGTCAATAACCTTACCGCTATAGTTCATCCCTATACCCAGATAAAAGCAGAAATGCAGACGCTTTACGATATGGGCGTGCGTATTTTGTTCTTCTGCGGCGGAGAGACGTTCCTTTGGCGAGACGGCGACAAGAGCCTTCGCGACCTGGTCATCGAGGCCAAGGAAATGGGCTTCCTCATTGTAAACGTGGTTACCAACGGCACATTTCCCATTGATTTGCCCGAGGCCGACCTTATCCTGCTTAGCCTTGACGGTGACAGAGAGCGCCACAATGCGGTCAGGGGTGATACCTATGATACCATAATGAACAATATTGCCTCTGCTACCGCAGACAACATCTGCTTCTATATGGCGATAAATCAGATAAACAAGGATGCTGTGCGTGAGGTATGCCTTACCGCGCGAGATACTAAAAACGTCAGGGCAGTGTCCTTTAATTTCCATACACCCTATCCCGATACAAGAGAGCTTGCTCTCACAAAAGAGGATAAGAAAAGATGCTGCGATACTATATCCGAGATGATGAAGCAGGGTGCTCCTGTATTCAATCTTAAAAGTGCCTTTCCTTATCTGATTAACAATAGCTTTCCCACCCCCTGCCATCAGTGTGTTGTAATGGAAAACGGCAAGATATCCACCTGTGGCCGTTGTATCGACGTGCCCGGTCTCTGTGAGGAGTGCGGATACTTCTTCGTTGCCGAATACACGCTGTTGTTCAGAGGAAATATTAAGATAATTTTCGATATGCTGAAAACCTATCTTAAGTACATATAGGAGGGCCAAATGAGTTTAATTACAAGCCTTACCAGAACCTGGCTTACCCGTACTACGAAGCCCTTTGAGTTTAAAAATGAGTACGATAAGCATCTCCCTTTTGCAGAATGCGATAGCCTTGGTCTTTACGTCCATATTCCTTTTTGCAAGAGCATCTGCAATTTTTGCCCCTACTGTAAGGTGAAATATTCAAAGGAGCTTTGCGATAAATACATAGATGCCTTGATAAAGGAAATTCATTTTGTGGGTAGTCAGAATGAGGGCAGAAAAGAGGTCACGAGCCTCTATTTTGGCGGTGGTACACCTGCACTTGCTGCGGATAGAATCAAGGAAATTATTGATGCGACAAGCGAGCATTTCGTTATCACCGAGGGCATTGGACTTGAGCTTCATCCCGATAACGTTACCGAGGAAACGCTCTTAAAGCTTAAGGATGCAGGTATCACCAAGATAAGCATTGGAATTCAGTCTTTTTGTGATAAATACCAGAAAATATTAGGCAGAAAGCAAGTTTGCCCTGAAAATATCAAGGCCGCCCTATCCGCCGTTCCCTTTGAAACCGTATCAATGGACTTTATCTTTGCGCTCCCCGGACAGACCCTCGAGGACCTGAAATTTGACGTGGACACAGGCTTTAGTATAGGTGCAAATCACGTTGCAATCTATCCATTTATCGATTTCACCTTTACCGACAGCAAGCTTCCTACGATGCCGAAAAAAGAGAAGCGCGCCCTCCTGGATGCAATAACAAAATACTGTCAGAGCAAGGGGTACGAGCGCACCTCTATATGGACCTTCACAAATGAGAAGGATGCCAATTACTCCTCGATGACAAGAGAGAATTTTATCGGCTTCGGTTGCTCGGCAACAAGCCTGTTTAAGGATCAGTTCAAGATAAATACCTTTGACGTTGAGTCCTACTGTGAGAGAATAAACAGCGGTGATCTTGCCACCTCCTTGACCGTTCGGTTTGAGAAAAGACAGAGAATGGTATACTGGCTCTTCTGGACAGCCTACAGCACTAGAGTTGCAGCAGAGGATTTTGAAAAATTCTTTGGCAACTCGCTCAAGAAAATGTACGGATTTGAAATCTTTGTTGCCAAGCTTCTCGGCTTCGTTACGGAGAAAGACGGTGTATATGAGATGACCCTGAAGGGTGCATTTTATTATCACTACTATGAGAGCTTCTATACTCTCTCTTACATCGACAAAATGTGGGGTATAATGCGTAAGGAAGCATTCCCCGACCATATCGATCTATAAAAAAATGCCCATCAACCGATGGGCATTTTTAATTATTAAAATCTGTTTTTCATAGCCTTTTCAATAGTTCTGTCGGCATCTCTCTTGGCTGCAGTATCGCGCTTGTCATAAAGCTTTTTACCCTTGCAAAGACCGATGGCCATCTTAACTCTCGATCCCTTGAAATAAAGCGAAAGGGGAACGAGGGTATATCCCTCACGGCTTACAAGTCCTGTCAGCTTCATAATCTCTCTCTTGTGCATCAGAAGCTTCTTGGGACGCAGAGGGTCCTTGTTGAAAATATTGCCCTGCTCGTAGGGGCTGATATGAACGCCAAGTGCAAAGAGCTCGCCCTCGTCAATGTCACAGTATGAGTCCTTAAGATTGACGTTTCCCGCTCTCATGGACTTTACCTCGGTGCCGAAAAGCTCAATGCCAGCCTCATAGGTTTCTATTATAAAATAATCGTGTCTTGCCTTTCTGTTGTCGGCAATAATTTTTCCTTCTATCTTCATCTTGTTCTCGCAAAGTGGTTTTTCTAGTATTTTATCACACTTTTTTTGCGAAATCAACCGTTTTTTGCAAAGACGCGAGAAAGATCCTCAAGAATTTTGAATTTTACGTTGTACTTGCCCGATTTTATTAGTGTCAGCTCCTCCCTTGTGTAATCGATAAGACCGTCATCAGCGGGTGCATTCTCGGTTGCAATGTCCATACATAGGGGCGGATACATCACGCACCACCAGTTTTTGCCACCGCCCTCACCGATAATAATTCTTAACGAGCTATAGTATCCGCAGGGGAGAGAAAAGTCCTCGTAATCTCTCGTTTCATACCATTCTGTAGTCAGGGTTGCCCTTACCGAGTAGGAGTAGCCAAGCTCCCTTATCCATTCCTTGGCATCTGCCTCGATGTCGGAAAGCAGCTCTTCGGTTTTTTCTGTTGCCTCGTCTATGCTTTTTGATGATGAGAGAAGGTCGCCGTACTTTAGCAGCACTTTGTCGCGTATTTTAAGTTTCAGCTCCTGGTCGGCATCGCTGTCGGAGTTGGCTAAAATATGTAGCCTTACGGTATCCTCATAGATTTTTGCCTCTGCATCGGTGGGGAATAGTGACATCATTAGCGTTGCGATGAGTAAAACGAATGCGTAATAAATTGTGTTTTTCATTTTTGTTTCTCCTTTTGGTTTCTTTTACCATTTTTGCCAAAAGGATGAGGTTATATTCAAAAAGAGAAAGGTTCTCCCATTTTTTTCAGGGAGAACCTAAATATTCAGTTCATTATATCGGCTTATCAGGAGATACGTCGCGTCTTTAATGAAAATAAGATAGCGGATGCAGGAGTTTATACTGTTATCTCATCCTCGACCACATATCTTAAGTCTATCGGTGTGGCAAGATTTCTTACAATCTTATCAAAGAAAAGCGTAGCCTTCCTTTTGGATGAGAAAATGTCCTTGGCCTCGCCTCTTCTCACGTTGCCTTCGGTGTCCTGCATTGACACCGATATAGAATAGAGTCGCATACCAAAGTCGGCAATACCTTTACCGCGTCTCTCTATCAGCTCATAGCTGTAAACGTACTCACCGTTTTCTATTGTTTCTTTTCTGATTATCTTTTGATTATTCATAAAGCACCGCCTTTTAATTGCTATCTTATTTTAACATAAATAAAGTCTGAATGTCGTTAAGAAAAAAGGCGGAAAAATATGGGAGCTTTTGTCGTTGTTTAATGCAATTGCAAAAGTTGATGTTTTTATAAAAATAAGGGCGGAATCAACCGCCCTTATATAATTCTGTGTTGTATTATGCAATAAAATCTGTCATAGTGTAGAATAAAAATCCCTGAAAAATCGAAAAAAATCTACTTCTTTGCTATTTTGACATAGGGAAAGCAAGATTTGCAATATTATATATCGCAAAGCTCGATTTGTGCCTCCGAATTTACCTGTCCGTCGGCTCTTACAGTGCGGAAATAGTAGTATACGTTTTCCTCTGCAGACTGAACCCTAAGCTTTTCGCCTATCTTCGCCTCGTTTGAATAGTTTATGGTAATAGAGCGAATCATCTTGCCGTTAAGGGGCAGAAAATTAGAGTACATATCGGGGTACTTTGTGTTGTTCATATGTCGGTTCCGGTCAACGTCACCGTAGTGTACACCGTAACCGCCTACGTCTGTGAGGGTAGAGGGGAGCTTCATCGCTCTGAGAACAAGCTCGTTTTGAGGCATGGTTGGTAATCCCAGGTCGAAATCGTTTACTCTTACCAGTCCGCGACTCTCGGTGTCGATAAGTGCCCATATTGATACCGCCCTTGCAACCACCTCGCCGTCACACTCCAGCTCGTAGCATCTAAGGAAGCTGTAGCCTCGGCTCTCGCAGGGATAGGTTACAGCCGTAAGGGGAGTGTGGGCGACCAAAGGCCTTAAGACCTCAAGCTTTACTCTTGATAAAATAAAGGCTCGGTTATTGCTTTTAAGGTTATCGTATGACATTCCGCCCTCGGTCAGCTGACATTGAGCGGCCGTCTGTATATATTTCATTATGGAAGAGGTTTTTGCCACACCGTTGAAATCCAGGTCGTGAACATCCACCTCTGTTTTCATTCTGTATTTCATAATAGACCTTCCTTTTTTTATTGTATTTTACATCTTTTTTGTGGATTTGTCAAATATTTACTATTAATAAAGTGTAAAAAATTACTAACCATATAGACAAACGGTATTTTTTTTGCTAAAATAAAGAAAAACGAAAGGCGGTACTGATATGTTGATCGTAACAAAAGATAATTTTAAAACCGAGGTAGAGGAGTGCAAGGGACTTGTAGTTATCGACCTTTATGCCGATTGGTGTGGTCCCTGCCGAATGCTTGCACCCGTCCTTGCCGAGCTTGAAAACGAGTATCCCGATGTAAAATTCTGCAAGATTAACGTGGACAACGACCCCGAGCTTGCAAAGGTGTTTAACGTTAAAAATATTCCTATGGTAGCCTTTGTAAAGGACAATACCTTTGCCGATATGTCCATAGGATTTGTACCCAAGGAAAATCTTAAGAAGCTGATAGAGGAAAACAAATGAAAATAAGATTTAACGAGGATAAGGAAATCGTTGCGGCTGTAAAGGAGGGCCTCAAGCGCTCGGGAGGCTATTGCCCCTGCCGCTTTGAACGCACCGAGGAGAACAAGTGTATGTGCAAGGAGTTCCGCGACCAGATCGCCGACGAGAACTACGAGGGCTATTGCCACTGTTACCTCTACTATAAGGAAAAATAATAGCCTTCACCTTGAGGGGAAGGTGTCATCTAAAGATGACGGATGAGGTGTAGCCACATCAGTGGCGTTTTAGCTTCAAAAGTTGTTATCTTTCCTCGTCTTTTGCCGCCTCCGCAGAAAAAACTCAGCGAGAGCGTGGCGCATCCATCATGGGCAACAAGCTTTATTCCTACTAATACAAAGAGAGCGTTCGCAAGAGCGCTCTTTTTTTGTTTTTATTGACAAATATTCAATAATATGGTATAATATGCCCACAAAATGCCGACGGGCACAAACGTGAAAGTGAAAGCATCATGAAAAAAGCATTAGTGTTTATGATTTTGATAGTAACACTCTTGTTGTCTTTGACTGCCTGCAAGCACGAACATAGCTTTGGTGAGTGGTCTGTCTCCAAGAACGCCACCTGTACTGAGGACGGCGTAAAAACCCGCTATTGCGACTGCGGTGAAAAGCAGAGTGATGTAGTACCTGCTACCAATCATAATTACGTGGACAATGCATGTGCGAACTGTGGCGATGTAAAAGAGTCACCTGAATGCAAACATGAAAATGTTGACGTTCTTTCGGCTAAAGAACCTACTTGCACCGAAATGGGATTAACCGAAGGTGTTGTTTGCCTTGATTGTAAAAAGACAATAAAACAGCAAGAATACATAGATGCTTTTGAACATGATTACAGTCTTGTTACCATTATTGAGCATGAACATAATTCCGCATCGGGTGTTGCTAAAACTGAAAAAACCATCTACTCTTGCCAGAATGCGGGTTGCGAACACAGTTATTCGGAAGATGTTTACGACTATTTCAAAAAGGTAGTAATCGCTCCCACATGTGTTTCACAAGGTTATACAACCAATAGTTGTTCTTGTGGTTATTCCTATGAGTCGGATTATATTGAGGCACTAGGTCATAATTATACTTCTCTCGAAACCGCACCTACTGCATTTGTTGATGGTTACATCTCTCATGTTTGTTCTCGTTGTGATGATTCCTACTCCGAGACGATAATACCTTCTTCATTTACTGTAACAAGTAGTAATCGTAATCAAATTGGATATACAGGAGCAAATGATGAAAATTTGGTTATTCCAGCAGCATTTAAAATTGATGGTATATGGTATCGTGTAACTGCCATTGAAGATGACTCATTTGAACAATGCACTAATTTAAAAAGTGTGCAAATTCCTGCTAGTGTAGAAAATATTAGTAGGGATGCTTTTACGGGGTGCGATTCTTTAGCAAACATTATGGTAGATAAAAATAATGTTTTTTATAAATCAATAGACGGCAATTTGTATTCTGATGATTATGATGGACTTAGATTACTCCAGTATGCTATAGGTAAAACTGATAAAAAATTTGAAATTCCAGAAGGCGTAATATCTATTAGGTCCTTTGCTTTTAGTGGTTGCACATCTATTGAGAGCATCAAAATTCCAGCAAGTGTAGTTTCTATTGGTGGCAACGCCTTCTTTTGTTGCCCTCATTTGGAGAATATAATTGTAGACGAGAAAAATACAGTTTATAGGTCAATTGATGGAAATTTGTATAATGAGAATGGCACTCATTTATTTAGATATGCCCCGGGCAAAGATTCTATAACATTTGAAGTTCCTGCATTTGTAGAGTGCGTATGCTCTTATGCTTTCTCTTATTGCGAACCCCTGATGAATATAACATTTGAAGAAGGAAGCAACATACATACCATTAGTCATTACACGTTCTTTAGCTGTTCTAATCTGATTAGCATTACGGTTCCTTCAAATTTGACCAATATTGAAAACGGCGCTTTTGTATATTGTTATTCTCTTTTAAATATTAACTATGAAGGTATGGTTGAGCAATGGAATAAAATCGCTTTTGAAAAGAACTGGGATATGTGTACAGGCAACTACACCATCTATTGCACCGACGGAGAGATTGCCAAGGATGGCACACTTACTTATTATGAAGAGGAAAAATCTTATGTTCGCGACGGCGACTATATCTACTTTGGCGAGTATCCTCAGACCATAAAGGCTGACGATGTAACAATTACCGAAACTCAGGATTCTCGTGGTTATTATCTTGGCAGTGACGGCAGTTATTACGCAAGGGTTATAGCAACTCCTTATGAAGCCGGTTACACATTTTCCACCGGAGCAACTGTAACAAGCGAAACTGTCTATTACTTCAAGGTGGAACCTATTCGCTGGAGAATCCTCAGCGAGAAAAACGGTGAGGCATTTCTTCTTTGTGACAGTATAATTTCTAATCATAGATTTGATGATAATTCTAATTATTATGCAAATAGTGAAATAAGAGCATGGCTCAATTCTACCTTCTACGAAACTGCGTTCAGCGAGCTTGCAAGGTCTTTAATTATTACAGTAGAGGTAGAACATACAAATAACAAGGTATTCTTGCTTTCTCAGACACAAGTGACTAACAGTTCGTACGGTTTTAGTTATGACTCATCAAGATTTATGTTGACTTCAGATTATTCAAGAGCAAATGGAGCGAGTATGTCTACATCATTGAGCTACTATGGCAATGGCCGATGGTGGTTATGTTCAATAAATACGAATACAAGTTATGCTGCGCACTACGTTCTTAACTTTGGCAGCGCTGATAGTAGCACTGACGTTAGCTACGATTTCATCGGCATTGTTCCCGCTTTAAGAATAACGCTATAAGTACCCCCATATATGGAATAGTCACATTGACTTTCCATAATTATCCTAATATGATACATGTAGGATAAAAGTATCCTTATACGAACGCCGAGAGCGTCTATCTTTTACGATAGGCGCTCTTTTTGATTTTGTACCTTTTTGTTCTTTTCTGCCGCCTTATTAAAAAGGCGGTTTTCTTTTGTCAAAAGCCACCGAAATCTTAACCTCCACGGTACTTGATAATGATATTATATAGTGGTATAATAGCCACGTATTATGGTAATTTATGGTAATTACGGAGGATGCTATGAAAAAAATATTAACCGTTTTTTGTCTTGTTTTTATGCTCAGCCTGTCGCTTGTGTTTTTTGTTTCTGCAGACCTGGGGACAAGCAGCGTAAAGTCGCTGAAAATCGAGAGCTATCCCGACAGGACGGTGTACGGAGCATTTGAGCGGCTTGATAAAAGCGGTCTTGTGCTTACCGCGATAATGACAGACGGAAGCACAAAAAGAATAGTGGGAGACGAGATAGACGTAGGCTACAACAGGGACGGCTGCTTTCGCGTAGGGGACAGGTCTGTCCGCCTGTCCTACGGTGGTCGGAGTGTGGATTTACCTATAACGGTAAACCGCATTGAGTATGACCTTGCCGCCCTTGAATTAAACAGTATATCAACTATATATAACGGCAAATTCCAGAGCTACAACGAGCTGCTCCCTAGGATAGTCGGCCTCGACGGAATGCCTCTCTATATGACCGCCCTGGGCGGAAGTGTTGATGCAGGTACTTATGATATAAGCATTGATTTTTATACCGAGAGTATGGACTACGTCACGCCCGAGAGCCGCGTTGTCGCTCTGACGGTACATCCTATGGAGGTGGATACGGTATGGGACAAGCTTTCCTTTACCTATGACGGCAAAAGCAAGTCACCCACCGCTTATTTTATTGACGTAAACGGCTTAAGAGTCGACCTGTCTGTTATAGGCACTGCTACCAATGCAGGTCAGGGATATACTGCCACCGCAACACTTTCTAATTCTAATTATAGATTGAAAAACTCAAGCGCCGTCTTTGATATAAAAAAGGCGAGCTACGATATGTCGTCTGTTCGTTGGAGCGAAACTAGCTTTGTCTATGACGGTAGCAAAAAGGGAGTAACGGTCAGCGGTCTGCCCGCAGGCGTCAACGTTGTTGGATATAGCGGAGAGAGGGCCACAGATGCAGGTAAATACACCGCGATAGCAAATCTGTCCTGGGATAAGGTCAACTACAATGCTCCCGATATTCCTACCCACGCGTGGGAAATATTGCCCTGTGACTACGATATGTCGGGCGTGAGATTTGAAAACTCGGGTTATTCCTTCGACGGAGAGATTCACTATCCTGCCTTAATAGGTGAAATGCCTGTTGGTGCTGACGGAATTGCCCTGGAATATAGCTTTTCTGCAGGGGCGCGTCACGTAGACGATGGAGTGGTTTCGGTAATTATCTCCTTTAAGTCAAAGAGCAAAAATTATAATATACCAAAGGATATGTATTCTAGTGTATACATCACCCCGATGGGTATTGAAATAGAATGGGGCTCGCTTAATCTTACCTATAACGGAGAGGCACAAGCGCCCTCGGCCTCCTCGGCAAAATGCACAGTCAACGTGGTTGGCAAAAGCATTGGAGCAGGTAGATATACGGCAAAGGCAATAACAGATAACACCGATTACTATATAACCAACGATAGTGTGGAATTTACGATAGAGAGGGCGGCAAACTTCTGGACAGTTACCCCTCGCGCCTCACAGTGCTATGAGGGTAGAGAAATATCCATTACCGCAAAAAGCCGATTTGGAGAGATCAAATATTCCTTCTATTCCGACTCCGAGTGTAAGAATAAAATAGAGACTCCCACCGCCTGCGGCAGATACTACGCATCCTTGTCGGTGGATGCTACTGAAAACTACGAGGGACTTGGATCATTTGTAGTCCCCTTTGAGATAGTAAAGATAGAGCCGGTATCCTTTTTGGCGGTAATATCCTCCCTGGCAGACCTTCGTGCATTTGACAGACTTACCGCAGGGGATCTTATATGCTCTGTGATAAACAACGATGGCTCATCGAGAGAGGTAAATCCTGACGAGGTTACCGTTGTATATGAAAACGGAGATTCCTTCCGTAAGGGAGACAGCAAGGTCGTAATCAAGTACGGCAGCTTTTCACTCACTCTGCCTGTACAGGTGGATTATGCAAGCTACGATCTTTCGAGGGTGAAATGGATAAATACAAGGGTTATATATAACGGAGAGAAAAGCACTCCCACTCTTACAGGACTCCCCGAGGGAATAAGGATAGTGGAATATATTGGCGGAGAGATGAGTGAAGCAGGGGAATATAAGGTATACGTAAATATCGAGTATGATAGCGAGAACTATAATCTCCCCAATCTGCCTGTATGTGATTTCATTATAGAAAAATGCCCGGTTAACATACCGTATATAAGTGCGGTTTATAGCGGAGAAGAAATTACCCCCTTGCCAAGCTCAAACTTGTATGAGATATTAACCGATGTCGGATACAAAAACGCAGGAAGATATACCGTCAAGGTAAGTCTTGTCGACGGTAAAAACTATGTGTTTAAGGAGAACAACAGTAATATAGCAAATGCAATATTTGAAATTCTCCCTGCTACCGTAGTTGTCGACGTGTCAGACGTAACCCTACACCTGTTTGAGCCGCTTACAAGTGCGGAATATATAATTACAGCAGGTAGAATTTTCGAGAACGATAATCTTACCACCTCGGTGTATAGAGAGGGAGGAAAGGTTTTTCTTCGCTCGGAAAATCCTAATTATACCTTGCTTGCTAATCCCGGCAAGCTGATCAGACTTCCGTATCCCACCCTCAAGGGAGGAATCATTATTGCCTCTATTCTTGTTGTCTTGATTGCTATTGCATTGATAATAGGTGCAATTCATAATAACCGCGACGAGCTTGCAAGAGCTTTTGCAGTTTTGGAATGTCGATGGAAAAACCGAGGCTTTAAGGCTCAAGGGCCAAGGAGAGAGGAGGGAATACGCACCGTAGAGGACGACGAGAGGGAGAGGGATATTGTAAATAAAATCAAAGCTCCTCTTCCTGACGGCAAGACCTGGGATTTCAGCAAGGATTTCGGGATTGTGGATTTTGACATTGACGTGGAGCGCGCAGATGTGCTGATTACAGATGCTCTTGCTAAAAGCCTGCTTCAAAAGGATGGTGACGTGGTATATACAAAAGGACGCTCAAGGGGTATTATCAACGTGGATACACTAAGTGATAATTTCTCACCGGGAGAGCATATAGATATTAATTCCTTAAAGGAAAAAGGCCTTATTGATAGCAACGTAGCCTATATCAAGGTTCTTGCCAGAGGAAGAATAGATAAGCCTCTTATCGTATATGCCAATGATTTCAGTCCCTCGGCGGTGAAAATGATTGCACTTACGGGTGGCAGGTCTATTAAGGTGATTACAAAGCAGATACGAGAAAAAGGATAAAACTACTTGAAAAAGAGAAGCGTCTGTGGTAAAATAAAACCAAAGATTGTCTTCTTTGATAAAACAAGTGAGATCGGAGGTCAAGCCTTGACCTCCGATTTTTTAGAGGAAATATGATAGAGATAGTTAGTAAAAGCAAGGATTACGTGGTAATATATAAGCCTGCGGGAATACCCTCACAGTCGGACCCCAGCGGTGACAGGGATGCTATGACAATCCTCTCCGAGATGCTTCGTGATATGGGTGAGAGTGGTGAGCTTTACCTTATCCACCGACTTGACAGAACAGTGGGTGGACTCCTCGTTTATGCGAGAAATAAGGCTACCGCTGCCGATCTTTCAAAGCAGGTTGCCGATTATAGCTTCAGTAAGCAATACTATGCGGTTGTATCCGGCAGAGCAGAGGGCGGAGTTCTCTTTGATTATCTTTACAAGGATGCAAGGTTGGGCAAGGCCTTTGTTACCGACAGACAGCGTGCAGGAGTAAAGGCGGCAGAGCTTGAATACAGACCGCTTGAGTGTGTGGAAAATGAAAACGGCAGATTCTCTCTTGTGAAAATCAAGCTTAAGACGGGAAGGTTCCACCAGATACGTGTACAGTTTGCTTCAAGACAAATGCCTCTTATTGGGGATAAAAAATACGGCAGTCGAGATTTTAAGGCAAAAATGCCCAGCCTTTTTGCTGCCGAAATTGGATTTAAAATCAAGGGAAAGGAAATAACGGCATCAAGACTTCCGTCACTTGCGGAATATCCTTGGTCGCTTTTCGAAGAGAAAAAATATGACTGAAAAGCTTTATTATCAGGATGCATATATTAAGGAATTTTCGGCAGAGGTGCTGTCGGTTACCGAGTGCGAAAAGGGTTATGACATAATCCTTGATAGGACCGCCTTTTTCCCTGAGGAGGGTGGACAAAGCTCGGATAACGGATATATTTCCGATGCGCGCATCACTTATGTATATGAGAATGAGGGTGTGGTGCATCACGTAGCAGACAGGTCTGTTGCTATGGGGCAGGTCGATTGCAAAATAGATTTTGATGAGAGATTTGAGAAGATGCAGCTGCATAGCGCAGAGCATATTTTGTGCGGTATTATCCACGATCTTTTCGGACTTGACAACGTGGGCTTCCATCTCGGTGCAGATGAGGTTACCTTTGACGTAAACGGTGTGCTTGACAGAGAACAGCTTGATCGCGTGGAGGAGCTTGCAAATATGGTGGTATTTTCTGACTGTACTGTTGAAAGCAGCTTTCCTACCTGCGAGGAGCTTACTGATATTGAATATCGCTCCAAGCTTGACATAAAAGAGGGCGTGCGCCTTGTAAAAATCGGTGACGTTGATATTTGTGCCTGCTGTGCTCCTCACGTATCTAAAACAGGTGAGATAGGGCTTATTAAGGTGCTTGATTTTATGAAGCATCGCGGTGGCACTCGTATCTGGATGGTAGCAGGCAAGCGTGCGCTTTCGGATTACAGATTAAGATATGAAAATATAAAGCGTATATCTGCTATGCTGTGTGCACCTCAGCTTGAAACCGCAGATACTCTTGAAAGATATATTGCCGACAGTGAGGCAAGTAAGATAGCATTGAAGCAGGCAAGACTTAAGATAGCAGAGTTTGAGGCACAGACGGTTGAGGCAAGACAGGGGAATGCTGTTTTTTATCATCCTGATTTCCAGATTCCAGAGCTTATCGCCTTCTCCAATATCGCGAACAAGAAAATCGAAGGTATCTTGGTTGCTATTTCGGGTACAGAGGGGGATTACAAGTACGTTATATCCTCATCTAGCGTTGATTTAAGAGCAATGTCGAAGGACATAAATACCGCACTCTCGGGCAGAGGTGGTGGACGTCCCGAGATGATTCAGGGCTCGTTTAATACTACTCTTGAGAAAATAAAGGAATATTTCAAATAAAAAAAGGGTGTTGCATCGCAACACCCAAAAGCATTATTTTAATTTAAGAACGATACTGGACTTTGTAGGCTTGATAGGTCTGTACTTAACACCTGCAGCATCAAGCATTCTGCGAGAGGATACAACAGAGCTGGTTTCGTGGTATTTATCGGAGAGATAGACTACCTCCTTGATACCCGACTGGATAATAGCCTTTGCACACTCGTGGCAGGGGAAAAGTGCTACGTATACGGTTGCACCTGCAAGGCTCTTGCCGCTGGCATTGAGTATTGCGTTAAGCTCTGCGTGAACAACGTAGTTGTACTTTGTCTCGCCAAGCGCCTCATCTCTGTTCCAGGGGAATTCGTCATCCGAGCATCCCTTGGGGAAGCCGTTGTATCCTGTGGAAAGAATTCTGTTATCCTTGTCGATGATGCAGGCACCAACCTGAGTGCTGGGATCCTTTGATCTCTGGGCGGCAAGAAGGGCAACTCCCATGAAATACTCGTCCCAGGATATGTAGTCTGTTCTCTTGTCCATAATAAGACCTCATAAAAATGTTTTTCTATATTTTATCACAGTTTTTTTAATCTGTCAATAGCAATTAAATGAAGGGGGTAAAAATGAGCGATCTGCTTTATAAAAAATGCAATCTCTGTGCTCGCAGATGCGGTGTTGACCGAACTGTATCGGCAGGATATTGCAGAATGAAAAATGACGTATACGTCTCTCGTGCTGCCCTTCATTTTTGGGAGGAGCCACCTATCTCGGGAGAGAGAGGCTCTGGAACTATATTCTTCTCGGGATGCTCGCTTTCCTGTGTATACTGCCAAAACAGGGAGATATCTCGCGGCAGAGCGGGTAAGCCTGTGACTGTGGAGCGCCTTTGTGAAATTATGCTTGGTCTTCAAAGTCAGGGCGCTCACAACATCAATTTTGTTACACCGACGCATTTTGTTCCTTCGGTTGCAGAGGCAATCAGATTGGCAAAAGTCAAGGGACTTGCAATTCCGATAGTGTATAACACAGGCAGCTATGATACTCCCGAGGCACTTAAGCATCTTGAGGGACTTGTTGATATCTATCTTCCCGATCTTAAGTATTATACCTCCAAGACGGCAGGTGAGTATTCAAATGCATTCGATTATCCCGAGGCTGCAAGAGAGGCTATTGCCGAAATGTTCAGGCAGGTGGGCGAGGCAAAGCTTGATGACAAGGGAATGATGACGCGCGGAGTTATAGTACGTATTCTGCTACTTCCCGGGCACGTAGCCGAGGCAAAGCTTTCGCTGAAATATCTGCTTGATACCTATGGAGATAGCATATACGTAAGCCTTATGAACCAATATACACCTATGCCCGATATGACCTCTCCGCTTAATCGCAGGGTAACCTGCGAGGAGTATAATCAGCTTGTTGATTATGCCGAAAGGCTTGGGCTTAAAAACGGGTTTACTCAGGAATTTGGCACCGCAAGCGAAAGCTTTATTCCCCCATTTGATAATACAGGTATTTAGATTAATATAAATTATAAAAAAGGGCTGACACCGTGGTGTCAGTCCTTAAACTTTATGCGGATTTTTTTGCCTTGTCTCTAAGACGGTAGTGCTTTGATCTCTTTTTCTTGATATACTGATCGTATATGGTGAGAGAAAGCACGCCTGCAACGATGGTGATACTTGTAACGTGAATCCAAGGCTCTGTGGAATTCTCGGTTTTGAGGGATTCCCAAAGGGTATTAACGTGTGCCTGAATATCAATATTTTCATCCTTGTAGTAGTTCTCGTATGCAGGGTTGAAGTTATAGGTTGCGTTAGCGGAATCCTTGCTCTCGCCGTAAAGAACGTCCCAGGCAGATACGTATTCTGTATCATAGCTTTCTGCAAGGAGCTCCTTATATCTATCATACTCTGTAACAGCCTTGTTAGGTGTTGCATAGCCGATGTAAAGAGCGTTTGCGGTTGCCGCATCGCGAGAGATCATAAAGTTGATGTACTCGAGAGAAAGCTCGGGATTCTTTGAGGTTTTGGGGATACACATAGCGTCAACGAAGTAGTTTGTACCCTCGGTGGGATAATAGAAATTAAGATCCTCGTTATCAGCCGCCATAGTCAGGAAGTCACCTGCAAAGTAGGGAGCAATATATGCCGATGCACTCTTCATCTTGTTGAAGATCTCGTCATTTACGTATCCCTGGAGCAGAGGCTTCTGTGCCTTAAGGATTTCGAGCGCAGCCTCCCAGTCGGCATAGCTGTGAGAGTTGATATTAAGTCCATCTCTGAACATAGCCGTAGCAAAGGCATCGCGGGGGTTGTTGAACTGAAGAATCTTGCCTGTGTACTTTGCGTTCCAGAGAAGGTTCCAGCTCTTGCTTGCAACGTCCTCCTCGTCTACAAACTCGGTATTATAAATAATACCAACCATACCGTAGGAGTAGGGTATAGAGTACTTGTTTTCGGGGTCGTAGTACATATTTGTAAACTCGGTATTGATGTTGCCGTAGTTGGAGAGCTTGCTTGTATCAATTTCAAGAAGCAAATTCTCCGAGATCATCTTCTCTATCATATAGTCCGAGGGAGTGATTACGTCATAGGCTACCGCACTATTTGTAATCTTAGCATACATATCCTCGTTGGTTGCATAGGTAGAGTAGTTGACCTTAATGTAGCACTTGTAGGTGTCTGCAAGATAGGTATTAAAGTATTCCTCAAAGGCAGAGTTAACGTCAATAAGTCCGTATTCCTCATCGTCCTCATCCGAAATATACTCACCCCAGTTATACACGTTAAGGGTCTTGGTGGGGTAGTTTGCAGCCTCTTCCTCCTCGCCTCCGCCGCATGAGCATACGGTGAGCACAAGTGCAAGGATTACAAGAATAAGGGAAATAAATCTATTACTTTTCATTATGACTTACCTCCGTTCTTGCGCGCCTTTCCATCAGCCTTCTTGGAGCTCTTGATGTTGGAAATGATAAGAAGAGTAAATACCGTTACGATGATAATGGTGGAAAGTGCGTACATATCAGGCTTAACGGTCTTCTTGGTCATCGAATAAATGAGCAGGGGAAGGGTCTGGAAATTGGAGGGGCTGACGAAATAGGAAATAACAAAGTCGTCAAGAGAAAGGGTAAATGCCATAACCATACCCGAAAGAACACCGGGCATAATGTTAGGCAGCTTTACCTTAAAGAAGGCCTGAACGGGAGTGCATCCCAAATCAAGCGCCGCCTCTGTCAAGGATTCGCCAAGCTCGTTGATTCTGGGAAGGATCGAGAGAATAACGTAAGGCAGACAGAAGGTGGTGTGTGCAATAAGCATTGCCACAAAGCCAATAGAGTCATAATCGTCTATTTGGAGGATAGCTACAACAGCGGCAAAGAACAACATGAAGGAAACACCGGTTACGATATCGGGGTTCATCATAGGAATGTTGGTTACCGAGTTGACAGCATTCTTCATCCACTTGGATTTCATACGGTAAATACCCTCTGCTGCGGCAGTACCGATAAGGGTAGAGAGCAGGGCGGAGGAAACCGCAAGAATAAGTGTGTTTCTGAGTGCGATAAATGCACTCTCGTCAGAGAATAGCTTTATATACCATTCAAGGCTGAAGCCGCTAAAATTAGCGGTACTCTCGGTGTTGTTAAACGAGAAGAGTATGAGCGTAAGAATGGGAATATAAAGGATTGCAAAGACGATACAAAGGTATATTCTGGAAGCATATTTTCTCATATTATAATACCTCCTTCATCGTCCTCGGAGAACTTGTTCATTATACCGATGGAAATAAGTATAAGTATCATCATTACAAGAGAGATGGCTCCGCCTACGTTGTAGGAGCCGGTAACAAACTGTCTTTCGATAGTGTCACCGATAAGCTCAAACGTGCCTCCGCCCAGCTTCTGCGAGATGTAGAAGGTGCTGATAGAGGGGACGAGAACCATTGTCACGCCCGAGATAACACCGGACATAGACAGGGGGAAGATAACCTTGGTGATAACCTGAACGGTGTTGCATCCAAGGTCGCTTGCGGCCTCCCACATATGCTTGTCTATCTTGGAGATACAGGTGTAGATAGGAAGCACCATATAGGGCAGGAAGTCGTAAACCATACCGAAGATAACGGCACCCTTTGTACCAACGATGTGCATCGATGTACCGAGAATGGTATTGATAAGACCGCCGTCGTCAAGGATAGCCATGATAGAATAGGTACGGATAAGAAGGTTTGTCCACATGGGAAGCATAAGAAGCATTACAAATATCTTCTGATGCTCGGGCTTTGCACGAGCCATTATGTAGGCAAGGGGATAGCCGACAAGCAGACAAACAAAGGTGGCAATTACGGATAATTCAAGCGAAAGCACGAAAATAGGAACATATTCGCCAAGCGACATAATGTTCTCAAGGCTAAAGGCTCCTGCGTCATCCGTAAAGGCATAGAATATTACTATGATAAGCGGCAGAACAATAAAAAGTATAGCCCAAAAGATATGGGGCGCTGCCGCTATTGAATGCATAACGGAACGCTTCTTCTTCATCGTCAGAACTCCTCTGCTGCGTCAGCGTCAGAAAGTGAATCCAGCTCGTCCGAGAAGGAAGAATAGTCACCGAACATGCCGGAGTACTTAGATTTCTTCATAATATGAATAGCCTCGGGCTCGATGAACAAACCAATGGTAGCATCGGGAGCCACGTAGTCGGTGGACTGAATCATCCACTTGAAGCCCTTGATATCAACGATGATCTCGTAATGTACACCCTTGAAGGTTACGCTGGTAACCTTACCTGTGAGCATACCCTTTTCGGGATCAACAACGTCAACGTCCTCAGGTCTAACAACAACGTCAACAGCCTCGTTCTTTTCATATCCACCGTCAACACAGTCGAAGGTATGATGAGAGAAGCGTACACGCTTGTCCTCAAGCATAATACCGTCGATGATGTTACTCTCACCGATGAAGTCGGCAACAAATGCGTTCTTAGGCTCGTTATAAATATCGGTAGGAGTGCCTATCTGCTGAATCTCACCGTCTGCCATAACAACAACGGTATCAGACATGGAGAGTGCCTCCTCCTGATCGTGAGTAACGTAAATGAAGGTGATGCCGATGGCCTGCTGAATAGTCTTAAGCTCGTTCTGCATATCCTTACGTAGCTTAAGGTCGAGCGCACCGAGAGGCTCGTCAAGAAGAAGAACC
Source organism: Eubacteriales bacterium (assembly GCA_045632145.1). Classification (GTDB taxonomy): domain Bacteria; phylum Bacillota; class Clostridia; order Oscillospirales; family CAG-272; genus UBA1740. The sequence continues at coordinate 54,367 of JAZQWB010000003.1, forward strand.
TTGGGGTGAGAAATCAGCGCACGTGCAATAGCAACTCTCTGCTGCTGACCGCCCGAAAGGGTGCTTACACTCTTATTCTCAAAGCCGGAGAGAGCAACCATTTTAAGCATCTCACCAACACGCTTTTCTATTTCTTCCTCAGCTATCTTTTTAAGTCTGAGGGGGAATGCGATATTCTCATAAACATTAAGATGAGGGAACAGGGCATACTTCTGGAACACAGTATTGATATGCCTCATATACGCAGGAACGTCGCTTATTTCAACTCCGTCAAAATAAAGCTCGCCCTCGTCAGCGGTCTCAAAGCCGCCGATAATTCGAAGTGTGGTGGTTTTACCACATCCCGACGGACCAAGGAAGGTGATGAATTCACCGTCACGAATATAAAGGTTCATACTGTCGATAACCTTTTCGCCGTCGTAAGATTTTGAAATTCCTTTCAACTCAATGAGCTTTGCCATTTTCTTAAAATCTCAAATCCTTTCCGAAAACACATGAGAAGTGTTCTTATTTGTCAAAGACGTTCATAATTCGTCTATAGCTTGACAGCGTTAATTATAACAAATATATTTTATATTTGCAATACTTTTTTTATATTTTCTTTTCTTTTTTTTAGAGCATTAGCCGTGATTAGCCGTATTTTGACAGATTTTTCTTGCAAAAATCTTTGAAAAACTCTTAAAAACTCCTTAATGCTCTTAAAATCTCCCAAAATCTCTAAAAACACTTATCAAGCCCCAATTTTATTTCTTTTATCATAGAAGCAAAGAAAACGGTGAAAATCCAATAGCCTCCGTTATATCTGTCAATGAGGTAGAGTGAGAAAACGCAAAGTGCGAGTATCAGCGCGGTGGAGCAGGCTGACAGAGCATCCAAAATGCTGTTTGATAATTCCTGTTTTTTAATCAGGGCGGAGAGTGCACCGTATCCGTCATATCCCCTTATCGGCAGCAGATTTGACAGTCCTGTGGCTAGATTTATTAATCCTATGGCGGAAAGGTCTTGTGTTGCAAAATTTGAGAAAACGAAAAATAAAACTGAGCAGAAAACATTGGCTAGTGGACCCGAAAGATAAATCAGAATTTCCTCACCGTAGGATTTGATACGGCTGTTTTTTATTCTGAAGCCGTTTATTTCTCCCCTGATACCAAAGCTTTTACCCATTAAAAGTATGCAGAGGATATGACCGAGCTCGTGTATAAATGCGGAAATAAGCGTCACAGTTGCCAGAAATGGCTCTTCAAAGCTAAAGAGTATCAGCACCCAAAACATCATTGGCAGAAGGTTGCTTATTCCTTCAATTACCTTTATAAATTTATCGTTTGCTTTGCTTCTGCCCATAAATTACCCCTATAAAATGCATATATTACATTTTAGTTTTACTCGGGGATAAAAATAACCTCTCACCGTTTTCTTTTGGTGAGAGGCTGATATTTTATAATTTTGTTGGGATAATGACCGACGATGAGGAGGAAACGTTTATCCTTCTGCCATCACGGGTTTCGATGCACAATGACAAATCATCATTGTTGATGCCAACAACCCTTGCACTCTTCTTTTTACCGTTTTCAAGATAGGTAATCTTCTTGTCTGCAAGTGCAAACTTGGTTGCGAAGGTTGCCAGATGCTTTTCGGGATTTTTAAGATCGGCATAAAGAGAGAAAAATTTGTTCAAAATGGTTTTTGCCATTATCATAGGAATAGAAAGATTGTCTTCCTCGAACACCTGTCTTACCATATCGGTAAGTCGCTTGGGAAAATTCTTTTCATCAAGCTTGATTGCAAAGGTTACTATTATATATTCATAATACTCATATGAGGACTTTTCATCAAGCAGCGATTCCATTGTAACGCCACCGATCTTATTTCCGTCGCAATAGATATCACTTGTCCAGCCTATACCAAGAGCCTTTGAGGTATACTCCTCCAGTGCAAGTGTGCACGCAAGAGCACTCAAGGGACTGATGACTCCCGCCTGTGAGCGGAATATGGAAGGACGAAGTATGCAGGAAAGGAAAATACCGTTTTCACTTTCTCCATTGGAAAGGGGAGTGCCCATAGCAGAAAAAGCGGTCTGCTTCTCTGTAAATACAACGTATCTGTCGGGATATCCTGCTATAGCATATTGCTTAGCCAAGGAAGCTGCAGAGGGCAGAGAATCCTTGTATTCAAATTTTAGGGATTTGCCGTCTGACGTGCGAATACTAAAGATGCGTGAATTCTTATCCATCTCTGCCACCTCCTTTTGCCTGATTGTTTATAATTAGTATGCCTTACCCCAGTAAACAAGCTTCTTTGCGGCTCTGCCACAGCATACGCACTTGTCGGAAATGCTTTCCTGGTCGAAGGGGATACAACGGGAGCCAACACCTGTGAGCTCCTTAACCTTATCCTCGCACTCCTCGTCACCGCACCACATTGCCTTAACGAAGCCGTCGCCTGCCTCAAGAGCGGGAGCAATCTCCTCAATGCTCTGACAAGCATAGGTGCGTTTCTCACGGTTAGCGAGAGCCTTTTCAAACATACCGTCACGAACCTCGGTAAGCTTTGCGGTAATAATCTCCTCAAGCTGATCGATGGATGCGAAGGTCTTTTCGCGGTTGTGTCTGGTAACTACAACAAATTGACCGCCCTCAATATCTCTGGGGCCGATCTCAACACGAAGGGGAACACCCTTCATCTCATACTCGGAGTACTTCCATCCGGGAGACTGATCGCTGTCATCGAGCTTAACTCTTACACCGATCTTGGTAAGTCTGTCCTTAAGCTCGTTAGCCTTCTCAAGAACGCCCTCCTTGTGGAATGCAACAGGAATAATAACAACCTGAATGGGAGCAACCGCAGGGGGAAGAACAAGACCGTTATCATCACCGTGGGTCATAATGATACCACCGATCATTCTTGTGGTACAGCCCCAAGAGGTCTGGTGAGGATACTCAAGCTTGTTGTCCTTAGAGGTGAATGTAATATCGAATGCACGTGCAAAGCCATCACCGAAGTAATGGGAGGTTGCAGCCTGAAGTGCCTTACCGTCGTGCATAAGAGCCTCGATGCAGTAGGTATCCTCTGCACCTGCAAACTTATCGGAGGGAGTCTTTACACCCTTAATAACGGGAATAGCAAGATCCTTCTCATGGAAGTCTGCATATACGTTAAGCATCTGAACGGTCTCTTCGCGCGCCTCCTCGGCGGTAGCATGCATGGTGTGACCCTCCTGCCAGAGGAACTCACGGGAACGAAGGAAGGGACGTGTGGTCTTTTCCCAACGAACAACAGAGCACCACTGATTGTAGAGCTTGGGGAGATCTCTGTAGGACTTGATTACGTTAGCATAGTGCTCGCAGAAAAGAGTCTCGGAGGTGGGACGAACGCAAAGACGCTCGGTAAGCTTCTCGGAGCCGCCGTGTGTTACCCAAGCAACCTCGGGAGCGAAGCCCTGTACGTGATCCTTCTCCTTCTGAAGAAGGGACTCGGGAATGAACATGGGCATATAAACGTTTTCGTGACCAAGCTCCTTGAAGCGAGTGTCAAGAATCTTCTGGATGTTTTCCCAGATAGCATATCCGTAGGGACGGATGATCATACATCCCTTAACGCTGGAGTAGTCGATAAGGTCTGCTTTTTTTACTATATCAGTGTACCATTTTGCGAAATCCTCATCCATAGATGTGATTTCGGTAACCATTTTTTTGTTGTTTGCATTTGCAGCCATAAAATAGTCTGTCCTTTCAAAAATAATCATACAAAGTAAATTATATAACAAAATTAAGATTTTGTCAAGATTTTGAAAAGATAAATAATTTTTAACAAATTTTGCAAAATCACTTGCAAAATCATTCATAATATACTATAATAGAATGGTGTTTGGCATAAAAATACACAAAAAATGCAATTCAACACCAAAAATCTTTCAAAAAGGCAGTTTTATAATGAAAAAATATTCAGAGCTCTCTATTTTGGAGCTTCAAGAGGAGTACAATCTGCTCCTTGAAAAATATAATGAATACAAGTCTTGCGGCTTAAAGCTTGACCTTTCCAGAGGAAAGCCTAACTCTGATCAGCTTGATATTAGCCTTCCTCTTCTCTCCGAGGCAAGACCAAGAGAGAAGTGCTTTTCCATAAACGGAGTGGATTGCCGTAACTACGGTGTGCTTGACGGTATTCCCGAGATGAAGCAGCTGTTTGCGGATATGCTTGGCATCAAGACAGAGTATATTACCGTAGGCGGTAACTCGTCTCTTCAGCTTATGTACGATACACTTGCAAGAGCGATGCTCTTCGGTGTTCTTGGCTCTCAGCGCCCTTGGTGTAAGGAGCCTATCAAAAAGTGGATATGCGTAACTCCCGGATATGACAGGCACTTTAAGATGACCGAGCTCTTCGGCTTTGAGCTTATATCTGTTCCCATGACTCCCACAGGTCCTAATATGGATATGGTAGAGACCATCGTTAAGGATCCTACTGTAAAGGGTATCTGGTGCGTGCCTAAGTATTCTAACCCTACGGGTAACACCTATTCCGATGAGACGGTGCGTCGACTCGCATCTATGGAGTGCGCGGCCACAGACTTCCGTATATTCTGGGACAATGCCTATGCTGTTCATAGCTTTAAGGGTGAGTGCGACGAGCTTCTCGATATCTTTACTGAGGCAGAGAAGTGTGGCACTCTTGACAGAATATTCTATTTTGCCTCTACCTCAAAGATTACATTCCCCGGCGGCGGTGTTGCTATGATGGCTGCATCTCCTGCAAACCTTAAGCATACCGAGCAGTTCCTCGGAGTGCAGACAATAGGCTATGATAAGCTTAATCAGCTCCGTCATACCACCTACTTTAAGGACAGGGAAACGCTTGATAATCATATGAAGATCCTTGCCGAGTTTATAGGCAAAAAGTTCGAGATAACGTTGAATGCTCTCGAAGGTCTTGAGGGCCTTGGCATTGCAGAGTGGACTAAGCCCACAGGCGGTTATTTCGTCAGCCTTGATGTGCTTCCCGGAACGGCAAAGCGCGTTTATGAGCTTATGAAGGACGTGGGTGTGGTTCTTACCACCGTTGGATCGACATATCCTTACGGCATAGATCCCCAGGATAAAAACCTGCGTATTGCACCTACCTATCCCACAGATGACGAGGTTGCTCTTGCTACCGAGATACTTGTTCTCACAGTTAAGCTTGCAGCACTTGAGCACTACCTTGCCGACTAAAAAACATCCCCTCATTTTCGAGGGGATATTTTTTCTATTAATCCGAAACATCTCTGAATCCCTTACCCATTATCTCACTGGTTTTGGTGATGATAATAAATGCATGGGGATCAATGGAGAGCACGCGTCGACGGAGCTTGATAGCCTCTGTTATACGGCAGACGGTAACAATAATAGTTTTATCCTCGCCGGTGTATCCGCCCTGACCCTTGTAGGTTGTAACACCGTGGCGTATATCCTGCATTATGTATGCGTTAATCTCGTCGGGCTTGGTAGTGATGATGGTAAATGCCTTGCACATATTCATCGAATCAATGACGTCGTCTACAACGAACACCTTTGCGAAAAGGCCGAGCAGGGAAAACAAACCGGTTTGGGGATCAATCTGGATGCCTGTCTCAGTGAAGCGAAGGAATGTGCACATAGCAATCGCAAGGTCGGTATAAAGTAGTGCTGTTGCAACGTTGAGATTAGAGTGCTTTTTAAGGATGAGTGCTACAATATCCGTGCCTCCGGATGAGGCGTTAAACTTAAAGAGTATTGCTGCCGCAATTCCCGAGAGAAGCACCGCATATACAAGCTCAAGCAGGGGATAATTTGTAAGAGGCTTTGTTATAGGAATAATTACTTCAAGCAGAGATGTCAGACCGGAGAAAAGGAGCGAGCAATAAACAGTCAGTAAGCCACATTCCTTGCCCAGTACTATAACACCGAGAATAAGCAATGCTATGTTGATAATCATCATATAGGTTGCCTGGGATATAACAGGGAACACGTTGTATAGAATAATGGAAAGACCGCTGACACCACCGGTTGCGAATCCGTTGGGATTTTTAAAGAAATATACTCCGATCGTAAGTAACACGATACCGAGATTGATGTAAAGGAAGCTTTTAAGATTCGGGAATATCTTTTTCATTTTATCGACCTTCATTTTTGACTAAATAAAATAGCTTTAAAAAATATTATACTCAAATATGCGTGAATGTCAATCCCCAAAATAAATTCATTTTAGTCAAAATTCTCCAGCCTTTGCGTCAAAAATGCATAAATTTGAGTCTTATAATTCAAAAAGTTTCGCCTTGACAAAAAAGACCTTGCGTGGTACAATATAAATAGAAATTTTATGTAAGGAAATCTGTAAAAATGAACCTTCAGGAAGCTATGCTGCGTGCAGAGCAGCTGCGTGAAAAAATCAGATATAATTCAAGACTTTACTACGAGAATGACGCCCCTGAAATATCCGACTACGAATATGATATGATGTTCCGCGAGCTTCAGGATATTGAGGCCGAGTTTCCCGAGCTGCAGACTCCCGATTCTCCCACCGTCCGTGTAGGAGGAAAGGCACTTGACAGATTTGAGAAGCACACTCATACTGTGAGAATGGGAAGCCTTACCGACGTTTTCTCCTATGAGGAGCTTAATGATTTCACCGACAGAATGGCCGAGGAGCTTGGTACAGAGGTAGAGTATTCTGTTGAGCCTAAGATAGACGGCCTTTCGGTTTCTCTCATATATCGCGACGGCATTTTCGTTAAGGGTGCAACGCGCGGTGACGGTGAGGTCGGTGAGGACGTAACCGAGAATCTTAAGACTATCAAGTCTATTCCCTTAAGACTTACCGAGGCTCTTCCTTATCTCTGCGTAAGAGGTGAGGTATATATGCCTAAAAAGGTATTCTACGAGCTTAATGAGGCAAGAGAGGCGGCAGGGCAGCAGTTGTTTGCCAACCCACGTAATGCTGCGGCAGGCTCGCTCCGTCAGCTTGACCCCAAGATTGCCGCGTCAAGAAGACTTGAGATTTTGGTCTTTAATCTTCAGGAGGGTGCACTTTATTCCGATGGCAGAGAGCCCCTTACTCACATAGAGTCTTTAAACCGACTTGACGAGCTTGGCTTTGCGACCGTTAGTCACAGGATATCTGCTATTGGATATGATGCTACCTTAAATCACATTAAATATCTCGGTGACCACCGAGACGAGCTGCCCTTTGATATGGACGGTGCTGTTGTTAAGGTGAATAACCTTGCAGACCGTATTACCGTAGGTGAGGGCACAAGCACTCCCAAATGGGCTGTTGCGTATAAGTATCCCCCCGAGGAGAAGGAAACCAAGCTTGCTTCTATTGACATTCAGGTAGGCAGGACCGGTGTGCTTACTCCCATCGCAAACCTTGAGCCTGTAAGACTTGCAGGTACTACCGTATCCCGTGCTACACTCCATAATGCTCAGTTTATTTTGGAGCGTGATATTCGTATCGGTGATACCGTTATCGTGCGTAAGGCAGGTGAGATTATCCCTGAGATAATCAGATCTATTCCTGAGAGACGCGATGGCACAGAAAGAGTATTCGCTATGCCCGAGCTTTGTCCCTCCTGCGGCGGCAGGGTAGTTAGAGATGAAAGCGGCGAGGGCACGGCTAAGAGATGCGTAAATCCCGCCTGCCCTGCACAGAATGCAAGAAGCATCACTCACTTTGCATCGAAGGGAGCAATGAATATTGACGGACTTGGTCCTCAGGTTGTTGAGCTACTCTTATCTGCAGGAAAGATAAAGGATATTGCCGATCTTTATACTCTCAGGGTAGAGGATATTGAGGGGCTTGACCGTATGGGACAGAAGAGCGCACAGAATCTTGTTAATGCCATCGAGGAGTCGAAGGGCAGAGGCCTTGAGAGACTCTTGTTTGCTCTCGGAATCCGTCAGGTAGGCGAGGTTGCGGCAGAGGAAATCGCAGGAAAAATGCGTACTCTCGACAATCTTTTCGCAGCATCCTTCGATGATTTTGCATCTATCAAGGATATTGGTGAGATTACGGCAACCGCTCTTGTGGAATTCTTTGCTGATGAAGGAACAAGAGAGCTTTGCGACAGACTCGTATCTCTTGGTGTCAAGACCGATGCGATAGGTGAGGAGCGCGGTGAGAAATTCGCAGGTCTTACCTTCGTGCTTACAGGCACGCTTCCTACCATGACTCGTGATGAGGCATCTGCTCTTATCAAGAAAAACGGTGGTAAGGTGTCGGGTAGTGTCAGCAAGAAAACGTCCTACGTTGTTGCAGGCGAGGAGGCAGGCTCTAAGCTTACAAAGGCGAAGGATCTTGGCGTAAAAGTTATTGACGAGGCAACCCTTGTTGATATGATAAATAATTAAGAAAACACCGATTTTGCTACTATTTGTTTGCAAAATCGGTGTTTTTATGCTTTGATGACGATAATTTCTTTTGCTTTGGGATGCGGGAATCTTATCTCTTTGCAACGCAAAAAGTACTCCCTGTCCGAGATCTTACCGTATAAAAAATCCGAGGTCAAGGGGTGACCTATATGTGACATATGGACCCTGATCTGGTGAGTTCGACCTGTCAAAAGAGTGATTTCACAAAGGGAGCTGTCGGTGTATTTTTCCACCACCTTGTATATTGTAACAGCCCTCTTTCCGTCGGGCCTTACCATGCGTTTTATATTGCCATCCTCAACTCTTTCGATAGGGGCATCAATGGTTGCTTCCTCGGGACAGGGTACTCCGTCAACGAGCGCGTGGTACTTCTTCTCCCACATTCCTGCCTTCATAGTAGCGGATAGATTATAGGCACTTATTCTGTTCTTTGCGATGATAACGATACCCGAGGTATCTCTGTCCAGTCGGTTCACCGATCGGAATACAAAATCTCCGTTATAATATCCCATAACCGCGTTGGCCAGGGTAGGGACATTGTTGCCCTTTGAGGGGTGTGTAGGCATATTTGTGGGCTTGTCAACCGCAAGAATATCCTCGTCCTCGTAGATGACCTTAAGGGGAATATCCATAGGAGGTATCCCTTCGCTCTTCTCCTCTTTTAGATATATTTCCACAAAGTCTCCGTCATTTACAACGGCTCTGACTGTGACGGGTGATTTATTAAGGTGAATGCCACCGTATTTTGCCTCTTTTACAAGTGTGACGGAAAATCCGAGAGTGTGAAGATACTCCTTCATGCTCATAGGCAGGCCGTCACCTGTTGCTACGATTTCAAATATTTTTTCCATGGTTTTAGTATAGCATTTTAACTGCATAATGTCAAGCATTGATGTCTTTTTAATCCTTGACAAATTAATTCACGCGTGTTATAATATACGATGGAATAAAATTGGAGGAAAAACAGTGGCGACAAGGATAGCAAAAAAGGCTTATGACGATCAGAGCATAAAAAGCTTAAAGGGCGCTGATAGAGTCAGAAAAAGACCTGCGGTTATATTTGGCTCGGACGACCTTATTGGATGTCAGCACTCGTTTATAGAAATTCTTGCTAACTCTGTTGACGAGGCCAGAGAAGGCTACGGCGATAAGATTATCGTTAAAAAATATCGAGATCTCTCCATTGAGGTAGAGGACTTTGGACGTGGCGTTCCCCTCGGATATAACGAGAAGGAGAAAAGATATAACTGGGAGCTTGTTTTCTGCGAGCTCTATGCAGGCGGTAAGTATGACAATAACGACGGAAATTCGGCATACGAGTTTTCTCTCGGTCTTAACGGCCTTGGTGCAACCGCAACACAGTATTCTTCGGAGTTTATGAGCGTTCGCTCATATAACGGAAAGACGCTTTCTGAGATCAATTTCAAGAGCGGTAACGTTAAGGGTGAGCTCTCTGTAACAGATATTGAACCCGGTATGAAGAAAAGGGGTACTATCATCAGATGGCGTCCCGACCTTAAGGTATTTAAGGAGATTGATATTCCCGTAGAGTTCTTGGCTGCAACTCTTCGCCGTCAGGCATTTGTTAACGCAGGCATCAAGTTTATTCTTGAGGTTGAGAACGATAAGGGCAAGTTCGATAAAACAGAGTATTACTATGAGCACGGTGTTGCTGATTACATAGCAGAAATTACAGACGGCATTTCCACCACACAGCCTGTTCTCTGGAGCTTTGAGACACAGGGACGTGACCGCGAGGACCTGCCTGAATATAAGGTTAAGGCGGAGATTACCTTCTGCTTTGCAAAGACAGGATTGACAGAGTATTATCACAACTCCTCATTCCTTGAGTATGGCGGAGCACCTGACAAGGCTGTCAGAAATGCCTTCACCTACGCAATTGACAAGTACATAAAGGGGCATAATAAATACACCAAGAACGAGTCCAAGATATCCTTCGCTGATATTTCGGACAATCTTGCTGTTATAGTTAATTCCGCATCCACACAGACCTCTTACGAGAACCAGACCAAGAAGGCTATTACCAACGCCTTTATTCAGAAGGCTCTCACCGAGTTTATCAAGACCAATCTTGAGATATACCTTACCGAGAATGCGTCTAGTGCAAATGCTATCGTAAATCAGGTGTTGGTTAATAAGAGAGCAAGAGAGTCTGCGGAAAAGACCAAGATTGATATCAAGAAGAAGCTGACAGGCACAATGGACGTATCCAACAGAGTAGAGAAGTTCGTGCCCTGCAGATCCAAGGATCCCTCCATCAGAGAGATCTACATAGTAGAGGGTGACTCGGCTTTGTCCAGCTGTAAGCTTGCGAGAAACGCAGAGTTCCAGGCGATTATTCCTATCAGAGGTAAGACTCTTAACTGTATGAAGTCCACCTATGATAAGATTTTTGCCAGCGATATTATCGTGGATCTTCTTAAGGTTATCGGTTGTGGCGTTGAGGTTAAGACAGGCAAGAAGTCGGATCTTACTACCTTCAACTACGACCTTCTTAAGTGGAATAAGATAATCATCTGTACCGATGCAGATGAGGACGGCTTCCAGATCAGAACGCTTCTTCTCACCATGTTCTACCGCTTGCTTCCCACTCTCATCGAGAAGGGAAAGATTTACATTGCAGAGTCTCCTCTCTTTGAGATCAGCTGCGGTAACGAGACCTATTTTGCATATAACGAGTATGAAAAGACCGAGATCCTTTCAAAGCTCGGCAACAAGAAATATACTCTTCAGCGATCCAAGGGACTTGGTGAAAACGAGCCTGAGATGATGTCTAAGACCACTATGTGCCCTCAGACCAGAAGGCTTATTGCCGTAACACCTACCGATGCTGAGGCAACGGCAAAGATGTTTGAGGTCCTTCTCGGAGATGCGCTTCAGGAGAGAAAGAAATTTATCACAGATTTTGGTCATCTTTACATCAAAGATGCAGATATTTAAAATTTAATTTTAAGCAGAAAGGCAACAAAAATGGTTAAGCTTAATAAATCTACAAAATTCGAGGGCGTAAAGGGCCCCCTTCTTACAATAGTTATGGACGGTGTAGGCATTGCTCCCGATAATGGCGCAAATGCTATTGCAGCCGCTCATACCCCCACTCTTGACAGACTTATGAAGGACTATCCTATGGTAGCTATCAAGGCTCACGGCACCGCTGTTGGTCTTCCCAGCGACGATGATATGGGTAACTCCGAGGTAGGTCACAATGCGCTTGGCTCCGGTCAGGTATTTGCTCAGGGTGCAAAGCTTGTTTCTCAGTCCATCGAGTCCGGCAAGATTTTTGAGTCCGACACATGGCAGACTCTTGTTGGCGGTGTAAAGGCTAATGGCTCCACACTCCACTTCCTCGGTCTCTTCTCCGACGGTAACGTTCACTCTCACATCGACCACCTTACCGCTCTTATCAATAAGGCTAAGGATGAGGGTATTAAGAAGGTAAGAGTTCACATCCTTCTTGACGGTCGTGACGTTGGTGAGACCAGTGCTCTTGATTATGTTCTTCCTTTCGAGGAGTTCCTTTCCGGTCTTCGTTCTGATGATTTTGATATCTGTATCGCATCCGGTGGCGGAAGAATGCAGGTTACTATGGACAGATATGAGGCTAATTGGTCTATGGTTGACCTTGGCTGGAAGACTCACGTTCTCGGTGAGGGCAGACAGTTTGCTTCTGCTGAGGATGCTATCAACACCTACAGAGCAGAGTACAAGGTTATCGACCAGGATCTTCCTCCCTTCGTAATTGCAAAGGACGGTCAGCCCGTAGGTACTATCGAGGATGGCGATAGCGTTATCTTCTTCAACTTCCGCGGTGACAGATCCATTGAGATTTCCAAGGCATTTGAGAGCGGCGCTGATTTCGACAAGTTCGACCGTAAGCGCGTTCCCTCTGTTCTTTACGCAGGTATGCTCGAGTATGACGGTGACCTTCATATTCCTTCCCGTTACCTCGTTTCTCCTCCCGAAATCACTAACACCATGACAGAGTATCTTGTTTCTGCAGGTGTAAACTCTCTTGCTATTTCCGAGACTCAGAAGTACGGTCACGTTACTTACTTCTGGAACGGTAACAAGTCCGGCAAGTTCTCCGAGGAGCTTGAGACCTATATCGAGATTCCCTCCGACGTTGTTCCCTTCGAGGAGAGACCCTGGATGAAGTGTGCTGAGATTACCGATAAGCTTATCGAGTGCCTCAGAAGCGGTGAGTATAAGTATCTTCGTGTTAATTTCCCCAACGGTGATATGGTAGGTCACACAGGCTCCTTCCTTGCTACCGAGTGCTCTATGGAGGCTCTTGACCTTCAGCTCGCAAGAATTCTTAAGGTTGTTGACGAGCTCGAGGGTGCTGCACTTATTACTGCAGACCACGGTAATGCAGACGAGATGTACGAGATCGACAAGAAGACCAAGGCTCCCAAGGCAAACAAGGATGGCTCCTTCAAGGCTAAGACCAGCCACACCCTTAATCCCGTTCCCTTTATCGTATACGATAACTTCACCGCTGATAAGTACAGCCTGAAGCAGGGCAGAGCCGATTTTGGCCTTTCCAACGTTGCCGCTACCACAGTAAATATGCTTGGTTATGAGGCTCTTGAGATTTGGGACGAGACTATGATTGAGGTTAAGTAACAGCTGAATATTGACCGTCTTCGATTTGCTCGGGGACGGTCGGCATTACTCTTTAGCGAAAAACTTTTTAGAGAGAATTTTCAATGGACAATAAGAAAAAGACTAATTCATACAGACACCCTAACAGATTTGTCTTTGCTACTGCAAGATTGATTTCTAAGATACTCTGTAAGTTTTATTACAATGTAAAAATCGTTAGAAACGAGCTTAAGGGTAAGACTGGCAGATGCGTTATTATCGCTAACCACGAGTCTGTTATTGACGTTCTTCCTGCATATACCGTAGTTCCACCCAAAACACATTTTGTTGTTAGTAAGGCTATGATGCAGTCGATGCAGATCGCTCCTCTTATGGAGATGTGCGGTGCTATCGGAAAGAACCAGTTCCAGACCAGCGCTCTTGATATGCGTAGAATGAAGTCGGTGCTTGACCACGATGAGCCCCTGATGCTTTATCCTGCCGGTCTTATGACCGAAAGTGGAACGTCTACTCCTATTCCCAGCGCTACCGCCAAGGTTCTTAAGTGGTTTAAGGCGGATATCTACGTTGCACGTGTTAACGGTACGTATCTTACCAATCCCAAGTGGGCAAAGGTAAAGCGTCGCGGAGAGATCACTATCGAGCTGTATAAGCTTGCTTCCTGCGAGGATTTTGCTGCACTCTCGGATGAGGAGGCTGCGAACCTTGTGAGCGAGCATCTTTCCTTTGATGCTTACAGACACAACGAGGAAAAGAAGGTTTATTACAAGAACGGTGATAACGTAGAGGGACTTGAGCACGTGCTCTATAAGTGTCCTATCTGCGAGAAGGAATTTTGCATTGACGTTGTTGGCAAAAACAAGCTTGTGTGCAGATCCTGCGGTTACACCGTAAAGAGTGATAACTACGGTATTCTGTCCCTGCTTGGTGGCGGAGATCCAAAGTTTAAATATCCCAGCGACTGGCACGCATACATAGAGGAATCTGTATACGAGTTTGTAAAGGCACATCCCAACTTTATTTACGAGATGAATGCCGAGATACATACGATTAACGAAAAGAAGCACAGATACGAGAAGATAGGATACGGTACGGTTTCCTTTGATTTCGATAAGTTTGAGCTTAACGGAATGTTTAACGGAAAGCCGATTACCGAGGTGATACCCACCTCCGCGTTCCCAATCCTGCCTTTCCGTCCGGGTGTGTATTTTGAAATACAGCACGGAGAAAAAATATACCGTGTAATTCCTGATAATCCTGAGATAGTTATGAAGTGGATTTTCACCCTGAAGGCCACCTTCAGACTTAAGCAGGAGGAGAAGGAAGAAGTAAGAGGATAGTCCCTGGGACTATCCTCTTTTCCATATATTGCATTTGATTTCAGGGTCGGACTATGTTATAATAGATGTATAAAAAAGTTTGGAGAGGCTGCTTTTTTGCAGTCTTTTTTGTTTCCAAGAGAAGAGGGGAGTGAGACGCGGTCAGGTCGGTATGACCTATAAAAAGAAAGGAGAAAAGTAATGAAAAAAATAATAGCTTTTGTTATGCTAACACTTGTGGCATTTGCCCTTATTAAACCCTCTGCGTATGCAGACGAAGCCTACAGGGTGGAGAAGGGAGACAGCCTCTGGAAAATTGCCGTTAAATATGAGGTGGGACTATCAGAAATCAAATCGGCAAACCCATCAATCAAGAATTATGATTTGATATATCCCGGACAGATAATTAATATTCCAACAGTATCCTCATCGGTCAGCTCCTATGAGACCGAGGTGATAAGACTTGTAAACGAGATACGTCAAAAGAACGGGCTTACGCCTCTCATACAAGATTGGCAGCTTTCAAGGGTAGCCAGATACAAGTCGCAGGATATGAGAGACCTTGGATATTTTTCTCATATAAGCCCTATCTATGGCTCGCCATTTAATATGATGAAGAGCTTTGGCATTAGCTATAAAACCGCAGGGGAGAATATTGCAAAGGGATATTCTTCGCCCAGGGCGGTGGTGGATGCATGGATGAATTCTCCCGGGCATAGAGCCAATATACTTAATTCTTCATACACTCACATAGGCGTAGGATACGTTGCATCGGGAAATTACTGGACACAGATGTTCAGGAGTTAATTGAGTAGCCATATTCCTGCATTAAGATAGGCTGCAAAGAGTATCCACAATAGATATGGAATCTGCAAATATGCGGCAAGCGGGGTGACCTTAAGGTACTCGAGAATTGTTTTCGCAACAGTGAAAATGAGAGCAATAAGCACCAACAGAGCGAAGAATGCAGCCTGCAGATTGAAGAAAATTATGCTCCAGGAAAAATTCAGCACAAGGCTGACTCCATACAGGCAAAGTCCTTTTTTCGAAGCCTCGGGGTTTCTGCCCTTATCTGTAAAGATGATGGCAGAGCTTATACCCATAAGAATAAAGAGTATGCTCCACACAATTGGAAAGAGAATTGCAGGAGGAGAAAGGGGTGGGGAATTAAGCTCGCTGTAAACCGACATATTGTCCTTCGTAAGCATAGCAGATGCTAAACCCGTGGTCATAGGAATAGCAATTGCCAGGGCATAAGTTGGGACAAATGGTTTTATACGTTTAAATAAATCAAGAATCCTTTTTAACATAGAAAAACCTCCGTTTCAATGCAAGTTTATGCAAAGATACGGAGGTATATTCTGTTTCTGCTATGAAATATTTGCCGATTATTTGTTTTTTAATCCTATGATGTCCTCTTCCTTCCAGTTGTATATGAAGGCGGGACACTGACCGCCTATCTGTATGGTGTAAAGAATTTTGCCCTCGCTATCTGTAAAGGCCTCGTATATATAGCCGAAGCAGAGATCGTCTCTGCGTCTGAAGTTAACAAAATCACCCTTTTGGTATTTTGCGTTTTCGGGATATTTTTCCTTTTTTGCAAAAAGCTTCTTAAAAAACATAAAATGCACCGCCTTTCTGTTTTATTATAGCATAACCTTTGGTAGTTTGCAAGTGAAAGTGGTTATTTATCTATAATATACAAATATTTGCTAACATATTTGTGTAAAAAGTATATTAAATAAAAATTGACTTTTAGATTTTAAAATGTTATAATTTAAGTGATAAACTATTTTTGGAGGAAAATTATGAAAAAGTTTCTTTTAGGCTTTCTTGCTCTTATTCTTGTAGTAGTGATTGCCGCAGGCGCAATGCTTGTATACGGTATGAATTCTATCAAGAATCAGAAGGAAGATATTGCTGACCAGGTTCAGATTGAAAAAAATGAATTTGGTACTATCGTAGCTGTTGACCGTGGTCTTTACGATCAGGAGGGTAACCGCTTTGAGATCAAGGGTATCAACTTCGGTAACCTCTTTATCGCAGAGGGCTGGATGACCGTTAACTCTATCGGTGCTGCTTACAATAAGGACGGTAGCTTCGTAAGTGTAAACGATCAGGGTATCGTTGAGGAGTATGAGGAGATTTACCAGGAGGAAATGGACCAGATCCTTGCTGACAGAGTAGCAAACGGTGATTTCACCGAGGAGCAGCTTAAGGAGCTTAACGATGCATATTTCTATGCATACTGCACCGAGGCTGACTTCAAGCTTATCAGCGACACAGGTCTTAATACCATTCGTCTTCCTATGTATTACCGCAACTTTATGGAAGGTCCCGATGAGGCTCTTACCATGAGAGAGGACGCATTCGAGAAGCTTGACTACTTCCTTGAGCTTGCTCAGAAGTATAACCTTAAGGTTATCATCGATATGCACGGTGTTGTAGGCGGTCAGTCTGGCTTTGAGCACAGCGGTACTCCCGACATTGATTTCTGGGATACCGAGATTTACATTCAGGAGATGTGCACTCTTTGGAAGAACATCGCTCTCCACTATGTAAACGATCGTGCTGATCTTGCTTCCACCATTCTTGCGTTCGACCTTGTAAACGAGCCTACCAAGAAGCACGAGGCTGCTACCGGTAGACTTCAGTGGGACGTTATGGACAGAATGTATGATGCTATTCGTGAGGTAGATACTCATCACCTCATCACCATCGAGGGTGTTTGGTATCCCGACTGTCTTCCCGATCCTGCAGAGTACGGCTGGGAAAACGTTATCTATCAGTACCACTTCTATAACTGGAATCACGATAAGGGTGTATCCAACAAGATGTTCTACAGCCTTATGATGACCCTTTACGCAAAGTCTAACTACAATGTTCCTAAGCTTGTAGGTGAGTTCAACTTCTTCGGCGACAGAGATTCTTGGGATGAGTATCTCGGTATGTACGATGATCTCGGCTGGGGCTGGACTATCTGGAGCTATAAGATCGTATCCGTTGGTTACTGGGATAGCTCTTGGGGTCTTGTAGTTAATAAGCTTAATCTCCAGAACGATATGGCTAACACCGCTATCGAGGACTACAAGCTTAAGCTTGACCTTCGTACCGCGTCCTATGAGGAGATTATGTCTGTATGGTCTGCAGAGTACACCAAGTACGATGGCCAGGACGGTGTATACAAGCTTTACAGAGACGGTATGCTTTACAACGTTCTTAAGGACTACTTTGGCGAGGACTTCAAGGTAGATAAGAGCGAAATTTCCAGATAATTTCTAGGAAAACATATAGAATAAGGGGAGCCTTTTAAGGGCTCCCTTTGTTTTTAAAAAAATATAATATTTTTTCGAAAAACCCCTTGACAAATAAGATAATATCAAGTATAATAGTAAAGCACTCGCGGGAGTGGCGGAATCGGCAGACGCGCACGTTTGAGGGGCGTGTATCTTTGATGTACGGGTTCAAGTCCCGTTTCCCGCACCAACAAGAAGGCAGACCAAAAGGTCTGCCTTTTTTGTCGAGCGGGAACGGGACAGACTTCAGCTCCTGCTTCAGTCTTCGCGCTAAAAACTCTTCTCAAGAGTTTTCTTAACGCGTGACATTTCCCGCACCAAAAAAGTCGTATCATTTTGATACGACTTTTTTTATCTAAGCCGCAGGCTTGGTATATCATTGAATGTATAGCTCGCCTGCGGCGAGATATACATTCGTATATCATCAGCCCCTATGGGGCTTTCTCTAATCACGCGTCAGCGTGCATCTCCCTGCGGCTTGATATTATACCGCAACAAGTTGCGGATTATATGCAAAACTACGTTTTGATGATATACAACGGCAAGCCGTTGATTTGTTCCCGAAAATGTGGTATAATACGTTTGAAAGGAGTGTTTATATGGCAAAAAATTACTTGTTGGTCTATGCAGAACAGCTTGCAATTGATGTCGAATTGCTTTGTCAAAACATTAAAACATCGTCCAATACTCTTTTCCAAATTCGCAAAAGTTCCAGTAGCGTTTATGCCAATATTCGTGAAGCCAATTACGGACAAAGCAAAGCGGATATGCTCTCGAAATTTGAAATTGCCCTCAAGGAATGAAGTGAAACCGAAGGATGGTTATAACTGTTGTTCAACACACAGATAATAAACGAGGAAACATTCAAATCTCATCGCAATCTTTGTGGTCGAATAAGACGAATGCTAATTGCAAGTTGCAAAACATTAAAGGAGAATACCAAGTGATAAATATTGAGAACTGGATGGAAACCTTTATCGCCAAGCTGAATGAAACCTTTGAAAATCGTGTATGGTTTGTTGGTTTGCAAGGTAGCTACGGTCGCGGAGAAGCAACGGAATCAAGCGATATTGATGTTGTTGTCATTTTAGATAAATTGGTTGTTGAGGATATTAAGTCATATGGCGCAATGTTGGATACTCTTCCCA
>JAZQWB010000004.1:0-2553 GCA_045632145.1 Eubacteriales bacterium
GCCGCAGCGAGAGGGGGACCACGCAGTGGTGGAAGGAGTACACGAATGTGCCGCACGCCTGCCTTGATCGACAACCGCTCACTCCCTCACCGCTTCGCGGAGCTCCCTCTCGTAGGGAGCCACCCTAAAAGATATCTTCACGCAAAAGGCTCCCTTGTGCAAAGGGAGCTCCGCCAAAGGCGGTGAGGGATTGTCTTTTCCGGCAAAAATTAAATCTTAACAACCCCTCCGTCACGGAGTTGCCGTGCCACCTATCTCGCTGAGGCTCGGTCACGCCGCGGGTCTGACAGTCCACCGGACTGCTATTCAATACCGCGTCGCCGCTACGCTACCTTGCACAGTGGAGGCTTTGATTTGCCCCGCCCCCTACAAAATCCCACCCACGTATATGAAATTTCGTGACCACTCAACATCTTCTCCCTGCAGCCCACCCGTCAAAACCCGCCATTCTGCCTCGATTTTTCGCAATTTCCCACACCCAAAATGCCAAGAATCGACCGCCTCCCCTGCATTTTTTACATCTCACTATTGAGCAAATGTCCAAAAAGTGCACAAAAAAACGCCTAAAACCGCTATTTTTAGTGCCCATTTTTGTATTTCTTAACGAAATGTCGAAAAAATCTTAAAAATTTTCAAAAACTCATTGACATTTGTTCAATTTGGTAGTAAAATCTTCTCATCAAAATGGGTTCGTATTCTTATACGCATACGCAGGTGTGCTCTCATTTATATAGATAATTAAAAAAGGAAATATACATAAAGGAGACTAAAGCTATGACTGACCAGTTGTTGCAATACGTTATCATTATCTTTATGCTTTTCCTCTGTGTGCTTTGTCTTTTTGCAGTTCTCGTTATCGCACGTGACGTCGTTCTCGAGACCGTAAAGCGCCGCAGAGATAAAGATGAGGATAAGGTTGCCGCCCCCGTTACGATTATTAAGGAGGTTGCTGTACCCGCACCCGCACCTGCTCCCGTTGTTGAGGAGGTTAAAGAGCCCGAACCTGTTGTTGAGGAAGCTCCTGTAGTTGAGGAAGCAACCGCACCCGTTGAAGAGGCTGAAGAGGATGATGAGAACGCAGTCACCTTCTCCACCGCCTATAAGCTCACTATGGAAGAGAAGTACGCAACCCTCTCCTCTGAGCAGAAGGGTTACTTCGATGCTATTGTAAAGCACGCACTTTCTAAGGAAGGTGTTAAGGAAAATAAGGCCACCGGCTACTATGATTACAAGATCGGCGCTGCTCGCCTTGTAAGAATAGCAATCAAGCGTAATGAGATCATCTGTGAGTACATCTTCATAGATCAGGATTTCAAGAACTACGCTGAAAACGGAAACGTTAAGATGAAGCCCTCCGCTACCAAGATCCGTGTCACCGAGGCATCCGCCGTTGGCGTTGCTAAGGACGGTATCGACCTCGTCTGCCAGCAGATCGCAGAAGAGAAGGAGCGCAAGAAGGCTCTCGCTAGAGAAAAGCGCAATGAAAGACGCAGAGAGCAGCGTCTTAAAGAAAAGGAAGATGGCACCGAGGCTGACGAAGCTAAGGTAGAAGCCACCGTTTGATAGATATGATTGAAAAAAACACCCCCGAAACGCAGGCTACCGAGCCAACCACTCAGACCCCTGATAAAAAGCAGAAGATTTTGAACATCGTCGGTATAGTCATCTGTGTTATGCTTATCCCGATACTCATTTTCAACTCTATTCTTATCATCAAGAGTGTTGTTAACGAGGATAAAGTGCCCGGTGTGCTCGGTTACACCCCCCTCATCGTCCTTACCGACTCAATGTATCCCGATATAAAGTCGGGTGATATCATCATCTGTAAGGATATTGACCCCGCCGACATCAAAGAAGAGGACGTTATCTCTTTCTTTGATCCCGCTGATAAAAATCATACCGCGGTTGTAACGCATGAAGTTATAGAGGTTATAACCGAAGACGACGGAAAGCTTTATTTCCGTACAAAGGGTATTAACAACAATGCAGAGGATAAAATCCTCGTACCTGCTGAAAACGTCGTAGGTATCTGGACCGATGTACGCTTCCCCGGTGCAGGTCACGTTGCATTGTTTATGCAGTCTACCTGGGGTCTTGTAGTTTGTATCTTTATGCCCCTCGCTCTCTTCGTAGCCTATGAGCTTCTTAGAAGAAGAAAGCAGGATACAAAGCAGCAGACCGATATGGATGCCCTTATGGCTGAGCTCGCCGCCCTCAAGGCCGCACAGCAGCAGCCCGAAAATAAGG
The DNA here is from genome assembly GCA_045632145.1 of Eubacteriales bacterium. Lineage (GTDB taxonomy): Bacteria > Bacillota > Clostridia > Oscillospirales > CAG-272 > UBA1740. The sequence continues at coordinate 2,248 of JAZQWB010000004.1, forward strand.
ACAACAAAGAGGAATAATACCCCTCCTTAAGCCTTCTCCAGTGGTAGAAGGGTAGCAAAGCGGCGTTTCGGTAGTGAATTGCATCAGTGATGCAAGGGCCGAAACGTGACCGAACCGCAGTGAGAACCGCTTGCGGTGGATGAGGTGTGAAAAGATATCACGAAGAACTCCTCATCCGTCACTCGCTACACTCGTGACACCTTCTCCCGCAGGAGAAGGCAAAAAAGTTTATTTTATTACCTTGAAAGTCACGGATTCAAGGCCTAAAATATTTATCCGCGGCGCATATGCGCCACACAAACAAAA
>JAZQWB010000005.1:0-115131 GCA_045632145.1 Eubacteriales bacterium
TGAGGATGCTGAGGCTTGGTACAACACAGGTAAGAAGGTTATTCTTGTTAGACTTGAGACCTCTCCCGAGGACATCACCGGTATGAAGGCTTCTCAGGGTATCCTTACCGTACGTGGCGGTATGACCTCTCACGCAGCCGTTGTTGCTCGTGGTATGGGTAAGTGCTGCGTTTCCGGCTGTGGCGAGATCGCTATGGACGAGGAGAACAAGAAGTTCACTCTTGCAGGCAAGACCTTCACCGAGGGTGACTACATTTCTATCGACGGTTCTACCGGTAACATCTACGACGGCATCATCGCTACTGTTGACGCTGAGATCTCCGGCAACTTCGGCACCATCATGGGCTGGGCTGACGAGTTCAGAACCCTTAAGGTAAGAACCAACGCTGATACTCCTACCGACGCACGCAAGGCTCGTGAGCTTGGCGCTGAGGGTATCGGTCTTTGCCGTACCGAGCACATGTTCTTCGAGGCAGACAGAATTGCTGCTTTCCGTGAGATGATCTGTGCTGACACAGCTGAGGAAAGAGAAGTTGCTCTTGCAAAGATTCTTCCTTACCAGCAGGGCGACTTCGAGGCTCTTTACGAGGCTCTTGAGGGTAACCCCGTTTGTATCAGATTCCTTGATCCCCCTCTCCACGAGTTCGTTCCCACCACCGAGGAGGACATCGCTCTCCTTGCAAAGGCTCAGAACAAGTCCGTTGAGGAGATCAAGACCATCATCGCATCTCTCCACGAGTTCAACCCCATGATGGGTCACCGTGGCTGCCGTCTCGCTGTAACCTACCCCGAGATCGCTAAGATGCAGACCTCCGCTGTTATTCGTGCAGCTATCAACGTTCAGGCTAAGCATCCTGATTGGACCGTTCGTCCTGAGATCATGATTCCCCTTGTAGGCGACGTTAAGGAGCTTAAGTACGTTAAGGCTGTTGTAGTAGCTACTGCTGATGCAGAGATCGCTGCTGCAGGCGCTGACCTTAAGTACGAGGTTGGTACTATGATCGAGATTCCCAGAGCTTGCCTTACCGCTGATGAGATCGCTAAGAACGCAGACTTCTTCTGCTTCGGTACTAACGACCTTACTCAGATGACCTACGGCTTCTCTCGTGACGACGCTGGTAAGTTCCTTGATGCTTACTACGATGCTAAGATCTTCGAGAACGATCCCTTCGCTAGACTTGACACCACCGGTGTTGGTAAGCTTATGAACATGGCTATCTCTCTTGGTAGACCTGCAAACGAGCACCTTCACGTTGGTATCTGTGGCGAGCACGGTGGTGACCCCACATCCGTAGAGTTCTGCCACCAGATCGGCCTTGACTACGTATCCTGCTCTCCCTTCAGAGTTCCGATCGCTAGACTTGCTGCTGCTCAGGCTGCTCTTAAGAACTAATTTAAGTTTATATATAAAAAGCCCTCGGCATTGCCGAGGGCTTTTCTTTGGCTTATACGGTTTTCTTGCATTAGAGCTTTAAAAGTCTTTTGATATTACCGGCGAGGATAAGCTCCCTCTCGGTGTCGGTCATGGGGATCCCGTTGAAGCGTTCAAGCTCGCCCCCAGCATCCCACATAGGAAAATCGGTAGCGAAGAAGAAGCGCTCTGCACCGTACATATCTATAAGCTCGCGTGCCTTTTCTACACTTATGAAAGGAAGGGATGAGCAGGTGTCGAAATAGACGTTGTCAAGCCCCTGATATACCTGCGTCTCATCCCAACAACGGTAGCCACCGAAGTGGGCGGCAATAAAGCTAAGCTTCGGATACTTTCTTGCCATTCTGGCAAGGCGCTCGGGCTTTGAAAATTCATATCTGTCGTCACCTACGTGGAAGAGTATGGGCAGCTTGCCCTCTGCGGCGCAATAAAAACGCTCTGCCAGGGGGTCGTCTATATTGAATTTCTGAAAATCGGGGTGGAGCTTAATGCCCTTCAGGTTATTTGCAAGGGCAAAGTCAATCTCGGCGGCAATCTCCTCCTCCGTAAGATCCTGGTGCAGAGTGATAAATCCGATGAACTCGGGGTGAGAATCGACCGCGTGCTTGATAAAGTCATTAATGGAACGGACCTGCTTTGCCGTAGTTGCCACAGAGTGTACCACGTAGCCGCTGATTCCTGCCTTTTGCCCCTCCTCGATAAGATGCTCTGCCGTGCCTGCAGGCATCTCCATTTTTATATCGTAAAACAGGCCTATTGTATCGGTTGCCTTGGCGGCAATTTTCTCGGGATATATATGAGCATGTGCGTCAATGATTTCCATAACGTTCTCCCTTTTGTTTTCGCATAGCAACATACTACCATATTTTAGCTGTAAAGTCAAGAAAAACTGCAATACTTAAGTTACATATTATAAAAGACCTCGGGGCTACCGAGGTCTTTTTTTCTTAGAATTTTCCGCCGCCGACGTTACGCGAGCCTCCGCCTGACGAGGAGGAGTTATTCGTCTGCTTTGCGGTTTTCGACAGGTTGCGATAAAGGAAGTAATCACCTGCGCGGGTGATGTGCATACTTCCACTCTTTACATATACGTTAGCATCCTGCTTCTTTCTCACAGACTTAAGCTGTGCCTTCATTATAAGCACGGTAATAAGGCCGATGGCAGCTCCGATTCCGAGAGAAATCAAGCCGACCTTAAGATAATCAAAGGGGAAGCCGTTAAGGTATCCGTCAAGATAGTAATCGCACTTGTCGGCATATTTCTCAAACGCCTGAAGATAATCACCGTCCGAGAGGTAGGGGGTTATGGAGTCGCCTATCCTATCAATGGCATCCATAGTTATAGCTGAAGCGGCAAAGCCGTTGCTCAGGATACGGTATTCTCTGGTGCTCATACATACAAGAAGAAGGACTCCGTCGCGGTCTGCACCGTAGCCAAGACCCATACCGTCATAGACGTCCTCTATGTATCCGCCTATATCTCCGTCGGTGTAATCTACGGTCATAACACTGATTTCTGCACCGTAACGCTGACTGAGGGCAGAAAGCCTCGACTCAAGGCTAGACTCCTCATAGGTGCTGAGCAGGTCGGCATCATCGTAAACAAAGCCTCCCTCTCCACCGCTATACGCAAGGGTGGGAATGGAGAATGCAAGGAGCATCACAAGAGCGAAAAGAAATAAAGCTATTCTTTTTTTCATCCTAGCACCTCCTTAAAGTAGCCAAGAAAGGTAGCCGATGCCAAAGCAGAGGGCGGCAACCGCACCTGCCACACCGAAGAGCCACTTGAAGAAGAGCGAAAGATCCATAGGAAGATCGCCCACGATTTTGCCCGTCTGTCCGTTCATAGCAAAGGTATAGCTCTTGTCCTTCCACTTGGTAGTAAGCATCCAGACAGGATAAAGGGCATATCTTGCCCTACCGTTATTAAGGCTGATATTAGTGCTTAAGGGCACAACGGTGGTGTAACCGATAACCGTTGAGGCAAAGGCCTGCTCGGTGCTGTTTTTCATTCTCTGGTTTGCCCTACCCGTGCTGCTTTCTGCATCCACGTCATACTTATCGGCAAAGAAGCCCGAAAGGTATGCGGTGTTGAAGTCCACACCGTCCGAAAGGTCGAAGGGCTCTATAGATTCCATAAGAGTATCGTCCATCTTGGTGGAGCCATCTACGGGTACATTCTGAAATCCGATGCCGCCTGCACGAATAACTCTGTAATGACTGGTTTCTGTATAGTTATAGTTGCTGTCACTCCAATGACGCACTCTTGTGGCATTGTAACGCACAAATCCCTTGGCATCTGCATCAAAGAGCCAGAAGGGGACGTAAACGCCCTTTACCTCCTTAACGCGATTTTCATCCTTGAATACCTTGGGTAAAAGGACCTTGCCCTTATAGTGCTTTTTAAGAGCCTCCATAGCCGCCTTTTTATCCAGCTTAAATGGAATTACGAGGTCGGGCTTAAGGCTACCCGAAAAGTGGCCTGTCATAACAACCGAGTTGCCGCAAAAAGGACACTCGGTAGCACCTGTGGTCTCGTCAGCAACTATCTCACCGCCACAGCTCTGGCAGGTGTAGGTACGAAGTCCGTCGGTCTCTCCCTCTTCCCACTGGCCGCCTGCGGTGGAGCTCCATTCCATTTTTTCACCAAGTGCCTCGTCATAAGAGCGGAGCGTTTCCAAATCAAACTCCGAATCGCAATAGGGACACTTCATTTTTTGAAGGCTAACGTCAAATTCTATTGCTCCGTCACAGCAGGGACACTTGAACTGTTGTAAAACTGACAAAATTATTCACTCCTTTATATAATAAAAGGTAATGTATTTTATTTCATTCGCTCTCCGCAATTCTGACAGAAGTTGCCGCTGTTTTCTGCACCGCAGGAGCAGGTCCAAGAATTGCCAGAGGGCTTCTTTGCACCGCAATTCTGGCAGAAGTTGCCACTGTTTTCTGCACCGCAGGAGCACTTCCAGCTGTTATTAGAGGGCTTCTTTGCACCGCAGTTCTGGCAGAAGTTGCCGCTATTCTCTGCACCGCAGGAGCACTTCCAGGAATTAGCCGAGCTTGCTGCATGCTGCATACCTGCGTTATAAAGATTCTGCGCCGCGTTAAAGCCGCCACCCATAGCTCCGCCTGCCATACCCATACCCATAAAGCCTGTCATAGCACCTGCAGAGTTATCTGCCGCCTTTTCCATAGAGCTTGCGGTAGCATCGGTCATACGGCCTGCCATCATAAAGGGGTTAGCACCGAGAGTCGCCGCATCCTCCATCTGCTGAATCTTCTGCATATCGTCAGCATTAAGGGTGATGGGGTTAAGGGCAATCTTCTCAACGGTGATACCGCGGGACTCTGCCCACTCGGTACGAAGAGCCTTGTTCATTGCATCGCGAAGCTCGGCAGCCTTTGCAGGAATCTGTGCAGGACGAAGCTCAAGCTCTGCCATAGCACCGAAGGCAGGCTGAAGTGCAGAAACGAACTCTGCTCTCATCTGCTCGTCAATCTGCTCTCTGGTAAACTCCGACTCTACGTTTCCGCACACTCTGGTGTAGAAGGTAAGGGGGTCGGAAATAATGTAGGAATAAACACCGTTGCAGCGCACGTTTACTGTACGGCTCATACCGATGCGCGCGTTTCTCACCTCAAAGATGATGGGACTGGGAGTGCCAAACTTGTTGCCCATAATCTCCTTGGTATTGATATAATAAACTCTCTGATCTTTGCCTGTGTCACCGCCAAGGGCAAAGCGCTTGCCAATGGTCTTGAAGGTCTCCTTAAGGCTGGTACCAAACTTGCCCGAGAAAACAGAGGGCTCGCTGGACTTGTCGTAGGTATATTCACCAGGCTCGGCACAAAGCTCTACAACCTTGCCCTGCTCTACGATGATCATACACTGTCCGTCTGCAACGGCAATGCCCGATCCGTTTGAAATAATATTGTCGCTTGCCTTGGTATTTGAGCTGCGGCCCGAAATACGCTTGTATCCCTTGGTCACAAGAGTGTCCATATCCATTGCATCACAGTAGAAAAATTCCTTCCACTGATCTGCCAAAACGCCACCGATGGCGCCAATGCCTGCTTTAATAAGTCCCATTTTAGAACCTCCTTTAAAATACTATTTATAAAATTATATCATTAACCTCTCTTTTTTTCAAGGTTTTTTTCTGTAAAAAAGACGCGGAGCCCGAGAGCTCCGCGTCAAAAACATTAATATCTTCTGTCGGTGAATGCGATCCAAACCTCCATACCTACGTAGAAGATAGCTGCAGGTATGATAGCAACCTTAACCGCCTCAACGGCATAGCCAAGGAAGTATTCCCATTCGGGCTGGAAGCGAATGATACGCATATCAGAGGAGAAGCCGTTCATTGCGCTGGACTGTACAACGGTGTAAAGTACGTTGTGTACACACTGTCTTGCCGCCTGTGCAACGTGGCCGTATCCCTCGCTGGGGATATTGGGAACGGTGTGAGATACACCGTTGATGGGAAGGTCGTTACCTGCCCAAACGCAGTTTGCGGTATTCATATAAGGCATACCCGAGTCGGTTACGTTGTAGCCTGTCATACCCATCTCATAACGAAGAACCTCGTTAAGGAAGGCGTGGTGAGGCGCGGGAGTAACGCCGATACGGTTAAGAGAGGTCATAACGCCCTGTAAAGAGCCCTCCTCAATAGCAACCTCGAATACCTTGAGGTAAATCTCACGAATGGACTGCTCGTTTGCCCAAGAAGCCGCACCGCAACGGTTGGTCTCCTGCTCGTTAAGAACGCAATGCTTTGCAAGCATATACGCACCCTTGGTCTCCATACCAAGATTTACCTGAGCAAGAGCCTTACCTGCAAGGTAGCCGTCCTCGGAGAAGTAACCGTAGGATCTACCAAGGTAGGGGCTTCTGTGAATGTTTGCACCTGCACCGTAAAGACCGTTGAAACCTGCCCAGAGGCAATCCTCACCCCACTGAACACCGTACTCAAAGAGAAGGTCGTGGTTACGTGTTGCGGCAACGATACCGTTGTCAACGTAGGTTGCGGGCTTCTTATTCTTATCGGGATCGTTAAGCTTGGTTGCAAGGCCTGTGCTATACATATCATAACCAGAAATTACACCAAGGTCGGAGTCATAGGTGTTTGCCGCAGGAGCGGAAACGGAGGGAAGGCTGGGAGTGTTATAAAGTCCACCCTTAAGGATAGCAACGTAATCGTCCCAGGTAAGCTGGTCAAGAAGCTGCTCCCACTTCTCATCATTGTAAGGAAGGGGGTTGCCATTCTCATCAAGACGAAGGTCGATGAGCTGCCAGCCTGTAAGTGTAGAGCCGAAGGTAGGATAAGGAACGTCTGTAGGATCGTCCTTAAGAACGTCATAGGAAAGACCGTCGATAATGCCCTGTGTCTTTACAAGTCTAACGAAGTTGTTAAGTCTTGCATAGCTGCTTACTACACCCGTAGCATCATCTACGTCTACAACGTACTTTACAGTACCCTCCCAGTTATTTCTGGTAACGTAGGTCCATGCACCGCCGAGTGCGGAGGCACCGTAGTTTACACCGCCCTCAAAAATCTTGGGGTCAGCATTGTCAAACTGGTTGGTGATCTGCTTGCCAACAAGATTGCCGTTTTCGTCCTTCTCGGAGTAAACGTTAACCTTTGCGGTGGAGTAAATGAGAAGGTCGGACTTGGTGATCTTCTTATCTGTATCAGAGTCGTTTACACCAACCATAGCAGCAAGGCTCTTATTACCGTTTGCATCCATACCGTTCTTAGTGCTGAAGCCCTTAAGAGCGAGGATGTTGTTGATAGCCTCGTGAGCACCGTTGCCTACGGAGAAGTAGTATTCACCCTCCTCGAGAATGTAGGTCTTGTGGCCGTAGGAATCATACTTTGCAAAATCACGTCTGTCAACAGTCATGGTGAGAGTTTCCTCTGCACCGGGCTGAAGAATATCGGTCTTGTCGTATGCAACAAGCTCTACTGCAGCAGACTCAACACCCATCTCAATATCATAAGAGGTGTAGGGCTTCTGAAGGAAGAGCTGAACAGACTCCTTACCTGCTACGCTGCCTGTATTGGTAACCTTTACGCTGATCTCATACTGATCCTTGTCAGCATTGTATTTTACAGTAAGATCGGAGTATGCAAAGCTGGTGTAGGAAAGGCCGTAGCCGAAGGGATAGGAAACGGCAGCGCTGTAGTTAAAGTCACCTGCGTTGCCAAGGCCCATAACTTTATCCTCATAACGAGTCTCGGTATATCTGTAGCCCATGTAGATACCCTCCTGGTATACTACGTAGCCGTTCTGGTTACCTGCGCTGGCAGCAATCTCGTTGCCGTTATTGTCAAGGTAGATGTAAGAGGAATAGCCGTAGTAGTCGCCAATCTTGGAGGTATCAAGCTTGTACTGACCGTAGTTTGCGTGTACGGGGTTAAGGTAATGGTTCTTCCAGAAGGTATCAGAAAGCTTACCCGAGGGATTAACCTTACCTGTAAGGATGTTTGCGATAGCAACAGAGCCCTTGGAGCCCAAGCCGCCGCTGTAAAGAACTGCGTCAACACCGTATGCGGGATCGTCAACGAAGTCAAGCATTACCTGGTTGGTGAAGTTACAGAGAACGATGATCTTGTCATACTTGCCTGCATCCTTTGCAGCCTTAAGGCCCATAAGAACGCTTCTCTCCTCCTCACTGAGAGCGAGATAGTTGCCGTTGTAGGCATCCCACTCATAGCCCTTGGAGTTGTTAGACTCATTGTTATCAAACATCTGGTTATCGGTACCCTCACCGCCTACGCGAGAGAGAACGAACACAGCGGTGTTGTAGCCGGATGCGAACTTTGCGCTATCGGGAATCTCCGACCAGGGAGCCTCGTGGATGTTTACGATAGCATAGAGGCCAGGGCCATTGATATACTGACGGCCGTAGCCAGAGGACTTGTACCAATCATAGAGAGCCTGGTTAACCTCAAGACCTGCCTCCTTAAAGCCGTCAAGAAGGTTGGTAGAGCCCTTGCTCTTATCGTTGTGCTCACGGTAACCCGAGTAAATGGGGTTTACAGAGGAGGCAGAGAAAAGGCTGATCTTGTCATTAGCCGAAAGAGGCAATGCACCATTATCGTTCTTAAGAAGAACGGCACCCTCCTCCATAACCTTCTGGGTGAGAGCCTCACCGTTTGCCTTCAAATCCTTTACACTGGAGAAGTCGGACTTGAAATACTCGGTGTCGATCTGCTCGTCTGCACCGACGGTCTCGTCCTTTACCATATTAAATCCGTCCTGGCCGAGGAAGTTGGAGATAACTCCAGCATTAGCATAGGCAATCTCAGCACCTACGGTAACAATACCGTACATAAGAACGAAAATAACAATAAATACTTTAGAAATAAATGATAAAACGTGCTTCATTAGTATACCTCCTTAATCCGCGCTCTCAGGCAGGAACATAGTGATAATACCCAGCAACATTGCTACAACGTATGCAATAGCACAGAAGCTCCAGTTGAAGCCAATCTGCTCAAGCATACCACCAAGGCTATCAGCTATACCGCTGAAGAATACGCTGGAAAGATAGAGATAAGAAACCTTTACGAAAGCGAGAAGCGAGGTAAAGGCAGCCACAAACATAGCAGGACCGCTATATCTGGAGGTGAATACGGTAAGAGAAAGCAAAAGTGCCACAACCGTACTGATGATAGGAATTATGAATGCGCTCTGCTCGAAGTACTGGGTGTTATCAAAGCCTGCCTTATAAACAAAGGGAGCAATAACACAGAGTATGGTAGCAGGAGCAAGTATAAAGGTTTTATAATTAAGCTTAAACATATTTACCTCCTATCAGTTTTCCGATACTGTGCCATAGATCTCAATCTCAGCAAGCTGGAAGATATAACCGTAAGCACCGTTATCGTTAGTCATCTTGGTAGCAACAATCTTTACGTACTGTGCCTCAACACTCTCAAAGCCGTTCCATCTTGCGTTGGTGGAATTCTGAGAAGCAAGAGCATCCTTTTCAACGCTTGCTACCTTATCCCAGCTGCTGCCGTCCTTAGAAACGTAAATTTCATAGGCCTCGGGGAAATAGCTACCCCAGATTCTGGGATAAAGAATTACACAGGAGATAGACTTAACCTCACCGAGATTTACGGTTACCCACTCTCTGCTGTTTTCATCAGGAGTAGCGGTATCGTAGTTAGAGGAGGAGGACCATCTGTCGTCGTTATCGGAGTTAAGACCGTGAACACCGTCGGTAAGCTTGCCTGTATTACCGCCGTGGCTTGTGCTGGATGCGGTCACGTTCTTGCCTGCCGCCAGGTTGTCGGTAAAGCTTACGCCCTCGGGAATAGCGGTAAGAACAAGGTCGTATGCAGGAACGGTGCTTACACCGGGAGTGTACTCTACACCGTACTGGTCGATGAAGTAAGCAATTGTCTTGCCGTCGTTTGCACGGATGTCAGCAGGAAGAATAGAATTTCTGTCAAGAAGCTTGGATGCAGAGCCGTCAGCAAACTGTGCATTGGAAAGAGCTACGGTCTGCTCAAATCTCTGAACTCTGATCTCAAACTCAACCTGCTTGTTCTGGTATACGATATATACCTTGTTATCCTCTGCGGTGAGAGGACGGTCAGCAGAGCTGTTGTTGTTAAGAAGAACAAGGTAATCGCCTGCCTTAATCTTACGCTCTACACCACCGAAGGTACCAATAATCTCAAGACCGTCAAGGTTAAGTCTCTCACCGATTGCGTACTCGGTCTGAGGATAGCTTGCAATCTTGATGCTCTGAAGCTTTGCCTCGTGATAGTAGAAGCCGGAGATAGTAAGGTCGAAGCTTGCCTCAATATCGGTATTGATGTAAAGCTCGTGATAGCAGTCACTGTTGGACTGTGTGATGTTAAGGTTGAAGTAGCCTGTTGCATAGCCGTGAGCAGGAACGGTAACGTCCACGCCAACTCTCTCACCGTAGAACTCGGTGCCGTATCTTACGTTGATGTCCTGATCTCCGTCATTGTGGAAGAAGAGGACTACGTGACGGTCGGTGTTTGCAGTAAAGGGGATCTTGTTGGTAGCATTGTTAAGCTTGGATCCGCCTGTGTAAATGGTGATGCACTTACCTGCCTTTGTGCCTGCATCAACGGTAAAGCGGGTAGCCTCGGTCTCACCGATGGTAACAATCTGCGCCTTGCCGCTTGTATTGTCGCAGGGAGTGAAGGCAACGAGATTGTGCTCGGGAACCTCAAAGGGCTCGCCGCAGCCCTCCTCGGAGCAATTAGACCATACGGTGTAATCCTCGATAGAGTCTGCATCAAAGGTAGTCATATCAGACTTAAGGTCGCCAAAGAAGCTGCCAACCTTATGATCCGAATAATAAAGCATTTCCTGAGAGGGAATCTCATAAAGTCCCTTCTCACCGTCAATGCCGTTAAGGTAACCGTAAGCAAAGAGGTCTCCACACTTGGTGCATCTGTATGCGGTCTTCTTACCAATCTTCATACAGCTGGACTCCTGCTTCTCTACCTCCTCAAGAACGTGCTGACAATAGTCCCAGTCAATGTCGCTGCATCCGCTGAGAATGATCATAGATGCAAGCATAGTTGCCATAAGGAGCGCGGTAGCAATAATTCTTACAATATTCTTATTCATTTTCTGCACTCCTTTCATTAATTGGTAACAGTAATCTCGTAGGTTACCGTGTACTCACCGTATGCCACGGTAACAGTCTTTGTACCTACGTCAGATGCGGTGAAGGTGTAGCCCTCCTCGATGCTGGTAAGGAAGTTGGAGATAACAACCTCGTCGTAAGAGGAGCCGTTTGCCTTAACAACAAGTCCGTCGGCAGTGAATTTTTCGCCTACCTTAAAGCTGGTCTTGGAGGCCTGCTTGTAAAGGCTGATGCTGCTAACCTCACCCTCGCAATGGAAGTAGCCGTTAATAACAAGCTTGGTCTCGGTAGAAACGTTGGAGATAAGCTTAAGTGCGTAGTTACAGCCGATAGAGCTACCGGGATTAACCTCACCAATGAAGGTCTTGGTCTCACCGGGATTAATGGTAACGTCAACACCGCCCTTATCACCGTAGTTCTCGGCATAGTAACGGAAGCTTACAGTCTCGGTGCCGTTGTTGGTTACAACAAGCTCAAGCTTTCTTGCCTGACCGCTGAAGGTGGGAACACGAAGGTTAATGCCCTGTCCCATGGTCTGAGATACTACACTATGGATCCAGGCATAAGTTTCGGTGCCACTAGGAGCGCCTGCTGCGATAGTGAACTCTGTTGCGGGAAGTCCCTGAGCGTCCTCTACGTACTTTGCGGTGATGTAACCGTTATTCTCAAGGTTAGCCGCGGGAGTAAATGCGATCTTGTATTCAAAATCGGTAACGGTGGGAGCTATCTTGATTGCCTCCAGGGTAGTTTCTACGGTTGCAGTAGCATCCTTATAAAGCTTATTGCAGTTAGAGCAAGCATAATGCTCCTCCCATCCTGCAACAAAGCCCTGGGGCTGCTTTGCATCCACCTTGATAAGAGAGTGGCTTGTCTTTTCAAGCTTCTCGGGTGCGGTGATAGAGTTCTTACCCTCTGCGTCGCTGAAGAGAGCCGCGCAGCTTCTGCACTCATAGTATGCCTTTACACCCTCGGAGAAGCAGGTAGCGCTATGCTCCTTGTGTGAAGCCACCTTATGTCCCTTTGCGGGGATGATGTGCGAGTCGTTAACAAGAACCATCATTCCCTCCTCGTCTGCGAAAATCTCGTCGCAGTCAGAACAGGTAAAGTACTCTCTGTTTCCTGCCTCGGTACAGGTAGCCGCCTTGGGTGCTACTCTTGTAAGGTTGTGCTGAGCTGCGGGGGTATCAACCTCATTGCCCGTACAGCCTACAAGCTGAGCGCACATAAGCGCTACAAGTACAGCCAGGATTACAACGAAAATTCTTTTCGTCATTTTCAATATTTCCTCCTTCTTGCAGGTATGTCCTGCTATTTTTAATTAATACCTTAATTATTTAAAATATATTAAAATATTTTATGGGCATCGTTTCTTATTTTATCATAAACAAATTTATTTTTCAACGGGCAACAAAAATTTTATATCCTCAAAAAATTTATGCTTGGTGTTTTTAGACAACAAAGCGCGCCTTGTTTTGTGCATTATGACAAAAGCACACTCCCTCTCGGGAGTGTGCCTTCTTGGTTTTAAAATTACTTATAGTAAATAGTATTTCCGCTTGCATCCTTTGCAACAGTCCAGCCGTTGACAACCGAAGCTGTGCTGTCGGTAGTCCATGCGGTAGAGTCGATTGTAGCAAATACAAGGTTGGAATAATTATTAGCCTTGGTAATATTGCTTGTAAGCTGAGAAGCAACCTTTACGGTCTTAGCTGTACCGTCGATGGTAAGCTCTGCCTCCTTGTAAGCGGCAACCTTAATGTTGTTGCCATCGGGAGTACGAACAAGGAACGCAATATTGGTAAGATTGAAGGTTGCGCCCTCCTCGATCATCCAGTTCTGAACGTAGGTAGCCTGGTTTCTCCATACACCAACAAGATAATTATCCTTGCCGCCGGAAAGGATCTCTGCATTAACAACGATATCCTTCTTGAAGTCGATGTCACCTCTTACACACTTATCGCCGGAATAGTAAGGACGGTATGCAGTCTGGCCATCGTTGCCGTCGCCACCCATCTGGAATACGGTCTTGTCATTTGCGGCGATATTGAAATCAAGAGTACCCTTCGCAAAGGTATATCTTACATCCCATCTACCCATTCTGAAGCAGTCTACAGTGGTGCTGATGGTCAAGGAGCCACTTGCATTTTCCTTCTCGCTACCAACCTGAATGGAGGATACGCAGAAGGGCATCTTTGTACCGGTAACGGTTACGCTACCGTGTCTTATGTATAGGGAAGGCTCAAAGCCGTACTCGTACTCGTTACCCGTCTTGAACTCGGATGCTGCTACGATGCTTCTATTAGAGGTGATAGTACCGTCAACCACAAGTCTACCCTTGGAAGCCTGCTCGATGAAGATACAGTATTCACCGTTACCCTCGGTAACGAAGTTACCCTTCTTTTCAATAAGAATAAGGCTATCGGAGGTGGGGTTAACGTCGCTCTCCTTTGCGATACGGATATCAACCGCCCAGTTTGCAGTTGCCTTACCAACGGTGGTAAGAGTACCGTTCTTGATGGTAAGGTCACCGCTGCGCCAGAGTGTGATAACCTCGTTCTCTGCAGAAGCCTCAGCGGTGCGCTCAATCTTAACGTTAGCAGCTACGCTGTCTGTACCGATGATAAGGTGGGTATTAACGTTTATTCTCTTAGCACTAAGAACGTGAACGTCACCTGTAACGGTAAGGTCAGCACCGTATGCTACAAGATAAGAGATAGTGTGATTCTGCTTGGAGCTGTAGAGATAGCCCTTGCTTGCATCATAGGTAACGGTAACGTTATCGTTATTAAGTCTATCGATCTCGTAGATAGAGTAAACTGTGCCGTCACCGAGAAGGTCGATTGCGTGGTTAGATACAACACCGAAATTAAACTCGGTATTCTTAAGAGTAAATGCGGTTACAACTGCAGGAGCAATGTCGTTTCCGTCATAAGTGGAAGCCACGTCATACTTCTCAAAATCAAGTGCGGGGAAGCTATACTTAGCATCGCCCACGATGATAGTACCGCCCTTATTGAAGGGGTCGGCAGCATCGATAACGAAATCGGTAACCTCAAGATTCTCGATGTCTGTACAAGCGGAGCAGCTCATAGTGAGAGTGAAGCCCTCGGTAAGGAAGCTGCCGTCGGTATTAAGAAGAATTGTGCCTACGGGAGTAAGAGTAATGCTATGTCCTGCAGGAATAAGCTGCTGCGCAACGATTACAGTATTACATGTGGAGCAATGGCTACCCTCGGTGTAACCCTCCTCAGTACAGGTGGGCTGTACCGCAGGATCGGTAACGGGAGTATGCTGAGTACAAAGCTGCTTGCCACAAACGTCACAGCTGTTGTCACCGTTAGCGTTTACGTGAGCGGTAAGCTCGGTGGTCATCTTCTCTCTGCTGATCTCGTGGCCGCAAATCTTACAGTTAACAACAAGATCGTAGGAGCCGGCAGTAACGCAGTCACCGCTAACCATATTTTCCTTAACAGCCGCCATAGGAACGTGGCTGTTGCTGGAGCCGCTGGTCAATCCACAGGTCTCACACTTTTTGATACCTGCACAAGCACCGTTTACATAGTTGTGACCGAGTGCATTGATGGTAATGCTTGCAGCCTCGATTGCTGCAAAGCCCTTTTCATCAGCGAAGAGCTGACCGCAGCCCTTGCAGGCATAATGTGCCCTGTATCCCACCGTATCACAGGTGGGATCGGACGCCTCCACGAAAGCAAGCTCGTGGCTATGACTATTATCAAAGGGATTATCCTGAGCAAGCTGGTAGGACAAAGCGAGTCCACCAAGAAGTGCTGCTAAAACCAGTATAATCGTAATTATAACCTTTATAACGCCCATATTATTATCCTTTCTAACAATGTTTACTTAAGGGTGTCCTCGTTAATATTAACGATCCAATCGTGGTACTTCATATAGCCTGTAGTCCAGCTACATACGGTAGCGTGGAGCTCATCACCGATGAAGTAGATACCCTGAACGTTGAAGTTAATGTCAGTGCCAAGAGTGAAGCCGCTTATATCAAAGCTACCAACCTTTTCACCATCCCAGGTATAAACGTCAACCGAGTTTACGGTCTTGTTATTTCCGTTCTTGTAATTTACGTAGATGAACTTTCCGTCAGCGCAAACAGAGGTGGAAGCAAGGCTGCCGTTCTTAAGCGCGATATTCTTTACGGATGCGGAAAGATTCTCATTAAGAATATGAAGCTTATTGTCGGTGGTAAGCAATGCAAACTTACCTGTCTCCTCACACCAAACGGCATCAAATGCTGTGCCGTACTGTGCAAAGCTCATTTCAGACTTGTAAACGTTGCAGGCAACACCGTTAAGAGTATCAACGTCGATCTCAAGCATAGAGCCGTCACGAATGATACAGTAAAGTGTGCCATCCTTAAGGAAGAGTCTGGAGTTGTCACCGCTTACATCAGCGGGAACGAAGGTTACGGTCTCACCAATTACGTTAAGGGTAGCAGAATCGATCTTGCTGATGGTGGTAGTAAGGTTGGACGTACCGGTCATAGAAACGTAGAGATACTCGCCGTCATATACACCGTCCATACCATAAATGCCAGCAACGGATACGCCACCGCCGTTATAGGGAGATGCGGTTGCACCTGCGCTAATACCTGCGTCGGTAGAAGCGGCAATATACTCACCAACGGTAAGCTTAAGGTCAAGGTCTGCATCAACCTTAGGATAGGTTGCCTTAAGGATTTCAGAGCCCTTCTTATCCCAACGGATCTGAGCAATTACAATATCACCGTTTACGAATGCAAAGCCCTGAATGTTGGTCTTGGTAAGGCTGTTAGAATTATTGATAACGATCTTGCCGATGTAGTTGCCTGACCAGTCGTACATCTGAATGGTAGGATTATATACGCCGTCCTTTGTGAAGCCAACGTAGATATAATCGGAGGTAGCTGTCATTCTGGTAATGTAAAGGCCGCTGGTCTTGGTCTGAGCATCGAACATACCTACGGGCTTCATATCCTTACCGTAAATGGTAATTCTTGTGCCTGTAAGAACAGCAAACTGCTGAGTTTTGTTGTTGTAATATACGTCACGAATAGCAACACCCTCGGTGCCCTCAAAGGCAAAGCCTGTATATTCGGTCCACTCACCTGTGAGCGAAGGATCGATAGCCCATTCGGTGCCGTCGTTGTAGAAGATGATGATCTTGCCGTCGTAATAGGTAATACCTGCATTGGTCTCGCAGGAAGCATCTGCGCTGAGAGGTGCGGTTGCTACGATCTCATAGGTAGTAGCATCATACTTGGTTACCATAATGCGACGAATCTTGTTGTCCTCTTCAGCATCGGTTGTACGGGTGGTGTAAATGTATCTGCCGTCTGTGCATACACCGTGGATGTAAAGGCCGTCGGTAACCGCCTGGAATTCCTTAACCATTTCAAGCTTAAGCTCGGGAGTCTCTGCACCTGATGCGAAGCTATTAACGATGTGCTCCTCTGTATTGGAGGAGATAATGCCCTCGTACTTGGTCTCGATGCTTACCTTATCAAGAGCAAGAGTGAAGCCGCCCATACCGCTGAAGATAAGCTCGACGGTGTTGGCACCCTTATTTACAACAATGTCAGGAAGAGTGCACTCAACGAAGCTGTAGCCATTATTGTAAGCATCAAGAGTGATGCCTGTGGGAACGATAAGGTATCTGCCGTTTATCTTAAGTGCAAGAAGATCGGTAAGTGCAAGGCTCTTGTCAGCGGTGCTTGCAATACGAAGAGTAAATCTGCCCTTTGCAACAGCATCACTGTTTACAGTAAAGCCAACGGTAGTGCCGCTTGTGATATTCTCAAGAACGGATACTGTGCTGCCGTCTGCTGCGGTAACGGTGCTCTTTACTGTACCCTCGGATGCAGTAGCATTCTCTGCCTCTGCAACGAAGCGAACCTCCGCAGAGGTTTTGCAGGTAACGGCGGGATTGCTCTTAAGAGCAATGTTAATAATACAGCTATTGAAGAAGGAAGCCTTCTCGGTAATACCGCTTACGGTATAATCATCAGCCGAAAGGAGAAGTCTGTTACCGCTTCTGTAGGTAGCGCGTACGGTGGGCTTGGCATCAGCGATGCTCTGACCCTCAAGGAGATAGTCACAGCCCTCAGCCTTGATCTCAAGAATGTCACCCTCGCTATAGGAGGAGGCAGACACAACCTCTACGGGAACGTCTACGTCCATCTTGTTACCGTCATGAGTATAAGAAACCTTTACACTCTCGGTGCCAAGAGAAAGCGCGGTAGAGCCTACGGAGACGTCATTCTCATCAAGAACAATTCTTTCACCGGAGTTGAAGCTAGCCTCAAGTCTGATGCCCGCCTTATCAAAGCTCATACCCTCGGAATAGTATACGCGATAGGGGTTGCCAACAAGTCTTACAGCCGTAAGCACTACGGGAGCAAGCGCTATACCGAGCTCGGTGCTTCTGACGATAGGAGCAGGATCCTCGGTAGCATCCTCAGCCTTCTCGGGCTGGTAGAGATACTTTACTACAATGCTACCGCCGTTGGTAGCAAAATCGGTGGGAACGATAAGCTCATACTCTGCGTTCTCAAGAATTCTGTCGAATTCCTTGCCCTTTTCGCTGAAATGAGCGATTACGGTAAGGTCATCCTTCTTAGGTCTTGCCTTACCCGTTGCATAATAAGTAACGCCGTCGTTAAGGGTTACTGTAAGGCCGTCAAAGGAAACAGGAAGAGTCTCAATATACTTCTGATATTCCTTGTCAGCCATAATAGCCTGGTAATATTCCTGATATTCCTTGTAGGACTCGGCCATGAAGGTTATGGTCGAGCTCAAAAAGATAGCCAAAGCAACAATAATTGCTACAAGCTTAATAATTGTAAAAGCATTCATATTTCAGTTAACCTCCTTACCAATCCTTAGTGGGATCGCACAGGTCGAGTACAACGCAAAGAGTCCATACAGAAAGACCGCTGATAACGAAGGTGTTGATACCCTGAAGCGCAGGTCTCCACCACTCCCAAGACTGAATGCTTGTAGAGGAAAGGAATACGTCGCTGGCATCGGGATTTGCAAGATACTGCTGCTCCAGATGGTCTGCATGGAGCCACATCCAGAGAACGTCCTTAACAACCTGCTTCATTCTGTTCTGGAAACGGAGGCTGGCGGTAGAATCGTAGGTCCAGCCGTTGGGAGTAAGCTTGTTACCCATACCAAGGTCACCGCCTGCACGAACGATAAGCTCGCTGTGTGCGCCTGTCTCGGTACCTGTATAGTCTGTGGTGATAGCGCCCTTGAACTGCCACTCTTTTCTGAGAATACCGGTGATCATACCAACGGTAGACTCTGCAACGGCAGCACCGGGACCGCGGTATGCGGTCATTACACCGAGAGCACCTGCAAGAACGATGGGCTTATAATAGCCTCTGAGCTGATTCTCACGGAGAGACTGCTCGGTAAGCCAATAGGATGTATCCTTAGGAGAGTTAGCACCGCAGTCATAAATTGCGAAGTGCTTAAGAGTACAGTAACGTCCTCTGGTGTGGAGACCGTTAACAGCATTCATAATAGTATAGGAAGCAAGGATGCAATCCTCGGAGGGAGACTCGTGGTTACGGCTGAAGAACATGGATCTGTGGTTGTCGATTGCCCAACCCCAAAGGCCCATAACACCAACCGACTTCATATCGTCACCGAAGGACTGACCGAACTTATATGCAAGAGTCTGATTGAAGCAGCTTGCGAGAATTACCATTGCAGGATAGCCGGTACCTCTGGGAGCAGTGCTGAAGCCCTTGATCTGCGCAGGGCCGTCAAGGTCGGTAAGGAAGGGCTTACCAACAGAGGCAATAGCCTTGGAGCCGTAGTACTTGCTTACAAGCGCCTGAACCTCGGCCATAGTAACCTGCTCAAGAAGGAGATCCCACTCCTCTGCGTCATAGTCAGCGCCAAGCTTTCTACCAAGATCGGTAATAACACCGTTCTCGGCAACTCTGAGGCCGTGGTCTACGCCCCAAACAACAGGAGTATTGATAACGGGATCGCCAAACTCGTCAACGGTTGCGTTATCCCACTTTTCTGCCCAAGACATAGCATAGTTGATGTCGGAGAGAGCATTGATGTTTGCACCGGGAGTTACGGGACGAGCCTTACGTGCCGCGCTGATCTCCTCGAGAGTCATAAAGTCAGCTCTGGTGAGCCAAGGAATCTCGGGATCATAATCAGCGGTCTTACCGTCGATGGGAATCTCATCAACTGCATCTTCGCCTGTGAAGAGGTTGCCAACAGGCTGATTAGTGTACTTATCGTGAGTGATCTTGATGGTCTCGGAAACGTCGAAGCTATTAACAGCAGGATTTCCGCTATCAAGAACGGTCTTTACTGTATGAGAGTCGGAGCGAAGGCTGACAGTGTACTTGCCTGCCTCAAGCTCCCAGCCCTTGTGACCGTTGTTGTTCTTATCATAACAGTCATAGGAGGTGAAGTCATTAACGTCCATAGTAACGATAATGGTCTCGGACTCACCGGGCTGAAGAAGATTGGTCTTTGAGTAGCCAACAAGCTGAAGAGCAGACTTCTCAATACCGCCCTTGGTGTAAGGAACGGTCACGTATGCCTGAACAACGTCACGGCCGGGGTAGTTACCGTTGTTGGTTACGGTAACGGGAATGTGGATAGAGTTCATATAAGTGATCTCGTTGGTTCCGCCGCTAACGTAAGGAACGGGAGTCTCATCCTCAAGAGTAGTGGTGTAGATCTCACCAACCTCCCAGATATAGGTGTTGTAGGAAAGACCGAAGCCGAAGGGGAACTGAACTACCGCGTCAAAGCCGGTGCCGAACTGGTTGGAATACTCATTCCAGTAGCCCTCTGCATCTGCGGTCTCATACCACTTATAGCCTACGTAGATATTCTCGATGAAATCATTGTAGGAACGGTTGTAGTCGGTGTACTTAGAGAAACGAACTGCCCAGATGTTTGCAGGGTTGGTGAAAGCATCATATGCAAATGTGTCAGCGGTATGACCGGAGGGAGAAACCTCACCGTAGAGGAGCTTAGGAATAGCAGAAGCTGCTCTGGTACCGGTATAACCAACGTAAAGGCAAGCATCGATACCGGGAATAGTCTCAAGGAATCCACACTCGAAGGCGTTGGAGGTATTCATAATTACGATAACGTTCTCGTAAGTCTGACCTACGTACTTAAGAAGTGCCTCCTCCTCGGTGGAGATCTCAAGATAATGTCTGGTACTATCTGTAGAAGCGCCGGGGCCCTCCTTATTCTGCTTGTTGGTGGTAATATCCATATTCTCACCTGCCATACGGCCGATAACTACGATTGCGGTATCGGAGTAGGACTCACAGTAAGAAAGAAGATCATCCGAATAGTATGCCTTATCATTAATGTTGGGTTCTCTCAGGTTGATAAGGTTGTTGATGTGCTGGCCCTTAAGGTCTGCGCTCTGATGATCGGGCTGAACGTAAGAATAGTACATCTTCTCAAGACGCTCGTTGTACTGAATACCGTACTGCTTAAGCGCCTTAAAGAGATCCACGTTCTTAGAGAAGTCGCCATCCTCGGGTGAAACACCGCCGGATGCGTTAGCTCCTTCACTACCGTAGATCCAGTCAACAGAACGCCAACCGAATACGTTGACCTTCTTAACCTTACTGTAATCAAGGGGAAGAGTGTTGTCGTTATTCTGTAAAAGAATCGCGCCCTCCTCCATGATCTGTGCTGCCATTGCCTGACCCTGTGCGCTACTTATCTCCATTGACTCGGTGTCAACTATAGCGGGAGAAAGGAATGACGTAATCTCGCCCTCATACTGTCCAACGGCCCAGTTACCGATAATGGTACCTACGCCAATGACCACGATCAGAACGAGACTGACAATTGTTTTTGTGATCTTGCTCATAGTATTTTCTCCTTTGAAAATATTTAAATACTTTGCGATAATATTTTAACATATTTGCCCCAGAATGTATATTGACTAAATAACAAAATATTTTACCGATTTTTTGAACATATTGCACAAATGAAGAAGAAGGAATTTGTAGTTCAATATTCATACTGTCCATATTTAAAAGGGTTATCGGTACAGTTAATGAAGAAAAAATGATGCGAAAAGTGGTATATTTGACATCTTTTATTTACATTTTAGACACAAAAAGAAGAGCCGACCCCAAAAGGAGTCGGCTTTTAAAAAACGTTTTTTATTATTGCTTAAAGTATTTGGTGAGAAGATCAAAGAAGCTTGTGCCATCGCTGAAGGTGGGAATTCTTGTAGTTCCCTCCCCTGTTTTCACAAGCGAGAAGGAAGCCAAAATTTCCTCGTAAGTCGCGGTATTGAGATCAACAAGATCCTCGTCGGCTGTAACGTTTACGTAGCCCCAGAATCTCATAGACTCACTATTTCTATGAAGCTTGTAGGTCCAGTTACACCAATGGATACCGTTTTCATTGAAATAATTAAGGGTATATTCCCACTGCTCCTTGTTATCATAGCAGGTAAACTCACCCATCTGGATCGGAACGCCAAAATTCTTATTGAGAATGCTGTCGATCTTGTTCTTCATAGATTTGTTATGTGCCGAGGGGTCAGAGCCGTATTTATTCGTGTAGTGGTGGAAGGAATACATACAGTTTTCCCAGCCGTACTCAGAGGGGTACGGAAGGTTATCCGCTTCCCAGCAGGACTCAAAGATAACCACGTGATTAGTATCCACCTCGCGAATTGCTTCATATGCGCGGTCCATAAACTCAAAATGTCTTGTGGTGGTGGACATAGTACCACCGCCCTCCTTGTGCTCACCCGGCTCGTTAAGAATATCGTATGCGGCTACCGCAGGATTATCCTTATAATGCTCTGCCATCGCTCTCCAAAGATCAACGGTAAGCTGCATCATCTGCTCGTTATAATAGAAGTCGATGTCCGCAGGCGCCTTTGATTCTCCTGAATGGTCCGCACCGTTCTGTGAGCCGTATGCTCCGTGAAGGTCAAGAATAGTATAAATTCCGTAGGATGCCGCCTTCTCTATAAATGCGTCGATATCCGAAAAATCATACTCGTATGCCGCAAGATTGTAGTCATAGATGGCATTAAAGTCAACGTTCATATAGGTTATGGGAAGTCTGATAACGTTTGCACCCATATCCTTAAGAAGCTGAAAATCGGTGTCAGAGAACCAATTGTTGCGCCATTCCTCCCAGAGTGCCAAGGTCTTTTCTTCACCGAAGCGGGAAAGGAGGATCTTAGTTCTGGTCTTATAATCTGCGCTGGTCAAAAGTCTGGTCATCCAAGCCTCGGTAACAAAGTAGCTACCAAGATTTACACCGCGAAGATATACGGTCTCGCCTGCGGCAGTCTTAAGAAGAGTGCCCTCCTGATGGATCATATCGTCGGCATCAAATACACCAACGCTTGTGGGAGAGCTATCTTTACCGCCAGAGGTGCTGTAGTCAAGAAGAATTGCATCCTTATGGGGATCGGAGGCCGAGGGTATAAGCTGACATCCTGTCAGGCAAACCGAGAGAAGAAGGACTGCTAATGTCAAAAAAGCGGTTATTTTGTTAATAATTGTTGTCATTTTTGCTCCCTCCTTACTCATTTACTTCCGAAACGTGGATAACGGTGAAGCTGGAAAGCCAGGATGCAGCATCGCTTCCCTTTTTAATAAGATAGGAACGGTTTCCAACAGTAATTGCATAACCGTGGCCTGTGGGAAGCTTTACGTCACCGCCCGAATTGGAATTACCAAGAGCGCGGTGCATATAGTAAACATTGTCACTGGGCTCAACATTCTCGAGGCAAAGTGAAAGAGTGATCTTTCCTTTATCCTCAACGTTAAGAATGTAATCAAAGGCAGGTTTTGCCCAAGTATTAAGCTCCATAATATCAAAGGTGGAGGAAAGTCCCTCTCTGATAGTAGCCTCAACTGTGGTCTTACTGCCGTTTTTGGTATTCCAGGAGCCCTGATATACAATATAGGGCTTGCCGTCGATTTCCTGAAGATTTACTCTACCGTTAAGGTTAAACTCATTTTCTGCTGCCTCACTTACTACCACAGAAGCGATCTTCCAGGTAGAATCGTCAAGGCGGAAGGAGAACTTCTTGCCGTCAGCAAATACTGCTACACCGTCACCGCTGCCATGGTTTTTCATATCTGCCATAGCACCGTCAAGGCCTGCGTGAATGGTGAGAGTGGAGCCAACCTTAAGGTCGGTTATATCAAAGTAAGCCTCAAACAAACCATTATGAACGCTTGCCTCAATCGCAGGCTTTACAATAGTATCCTCGGTAACCTGGCTGGATAAATTGTTCTTGTCTGCGTATACAAGGGGACTTGACCAACCCATACCGTCGATATTATTGTTATGCTGGAAATCAGCGGCAATCTTAAGAGGTGCAAGCTCACCGCAATCGAGACAGGTGCGGTCGGAAACCTCACCGCCGTATATAATAAGGTAGGCTCTGCCGTCGATAACCTCCATAGATACACCCCAAATGCTGGCGGTAACGGTAATCGCGTGGCCTGCAGAAACTACCTTGGGGGGAGTGATGATCTCATTACAGTCCTTGCACACTCTGTAGGCGCTGTAGCCATCCTCGGTGCAGCTACCCTCTTTTCCCATAACGATCTCGGGATTATGCTGGATAGGAAGCACTCTGGGGGCTTCAATCTTATACTTGCCCTCTGCGTCGTCAAAAAGAAGGTCACAGCCCGAGCAGGTATAATATACACCTGTGCCCTCAGATGTGCAGGTAGCGGGAACCTCCTCTACTCTGGTAAGAATATGTTCGGTTTCCTCTGTGCCAAGAAGACTGCATGAGGAAAGCATCATAAGCGAGCTAATTAAAAGAATAGAGAAAAGAACTAAAATCTTATAGTCTTTCATAATTATCACCTTGGTAAAAATGGGCGGATTTGCACCCGCCCATTTTGTTATTTAGAAATTATTTACCGATAACGATCATGTTGTACTGATTACCAAGAACGTAGTTACGTCCGTTAACAGTAATAGTCTTCTTGGTTACCCAAGAGCTACCGGACTGACCGGAGGTGACAAGAAGGTCACCGCTGCCGCTTGCAACATTATCCCTGGGATTCCAGTTCTGTCCCTCAATGCTCATATGCATATAGATATTTGCACTTGCATTCTTGTCGGTAATATCGATGCTATAAGTTACGCTAGCGCCATCTCTTACATAAGTGTAGGAAAGACCAGCCTTGTCGTCGCCGAAGAATACAGCGGTGCTCTCATCGAATACGTAGCAGGTGAAGGTGAGCTTAAGAATAGCCTTACCATTCTCCTCTACAAGATCGTATGCGGTAAGCTTCATTGTAGGCTCATTGGTAACGATCTCGATAGCAGGCATAGACCATGCATTGTAAATCTTGTATTCCTTAGTGCCGATTACAATAGACTTGGTGGGGAAGCTTTCAGCATGGATATCACCTGCGTCAGTGTGACCTGCGCCAGTATAAAGAACTTCCATAATCTGAAGGTGAGGATACTTATTGCCTGTTTCATAATCGGTTACGTTAATCTTATAGGTTACAGTACCGTCAGCATTCTCGGTGAAGCTCTCCCAGTTGAATACGGTAGAACCGTCAACTATACGGAGATACTCAGGATAGTAACCAACGAGCTTATAGGTGAAGGTCCAGTAAACCTTACCGTTCTCTTCAATAAGGTCTGCGCTTACGGGAGTAGCGCTTGCAGGAGTACCCTCGTTCATAGTAACCATGGGAACGGGCATGCCCCACTTATCGCCGATAGTGAAGGTTCTGCCGTTTACGCTGAGAGACTTGCCTTCCTGAACTGCGGAAGCGATAACGTCACCTGCGTTATTCTTATTGTTAACGTACCACTTGCCATCAGCCTTAATGTGAGGATAAAGCTTATACTCTCTGGTAATGTCGTATCTAAGAGTAGTAACACCATCCTTTACGGAGTAGGAGTGAAGAGCATACTTAAGATCGCCGTCAGACAACTCAAGCTGATCAATGGTGTAACCATAAATGTTAGCATAGAGCTCGTAGTAAACATTGCCGTTCTCAGCAACGATGTCAGCATTAAGAACGTTAACGCTTCTAGCATGGATGCCCTGGTTAGACTTGATGCTCATGTAACCAACGTTAAGACCGCCGTGTGCGTTGATAGTACACTCGAAGCTGTGAAGACCAGCCTCAAGAGCAACACCATCGATAACGAAGTTCTGAAGGTTCCACCACTGACCGCCATCCTCAAGGGTAATACCGTTGATGTCAACAGGCTTGCCATCGATAGTAATGGTCATGTGAGCTGCCATATTAGCCATGGTAGAATTTGCCTGGGTAGCAGAATCCCAGTTAGAACATGCGATAACCCAGTTAATGTCAACGTAACCGTCCTGATCAAGAACGAACTCGTATCTAACAGTTCTGCCAGCCTCGTCGAAGGAGCCGATACCGCCGTCATACTCGGTAGAAGCACTAACCTTATCACCTATAAGGGTTACGCCCCAAGCGCCGTACTTGCCAGCCTTAAGGATAAGCTCGTTAACTCTGTTAGATGCATAGCCGTTCTGGATAGAAGCCTTGTAGCCGGAAGCTACGGGTGCGGGAACAGCAAGAAGCTCACCACAGCCTCTGGTACAGATCTTTGCAAAGCCGATAGAGGTCTCAGCGATCTCGGAGCTGAAGTCGTGGCCGAGAGCGTCGGTGTAATCGTCAACGTAGTCTACAAGACCACAGATACAGGTATAAGTAGTGTAACCATCGTTCTCACAGGTGGGAGCGGTAACTACAACTGCGGGCTCGTGCTTGGTAGCGGGAATAACTACCTGCTCCTCGTTGTAGGTACACTTCTTGCAGTACTTACCATCGGTAAGACCGTCAGTAAGACAGGTCTCAGCATAGCCGGCCTTAATTTCGAAATCGTGGCCGAGAGCCTCGGTAACAACTTCGCTGCAAAGTACGCAGTCAGCAGACTCGGTACAGGTAGCGGGGCTGGTTACAAGGTGGCCGATAGCAGGAGCAAACTCCTTGCCGCAGCCGTTCTCACATACCTGTGCAGTAGTACAGGTAGCCTCTGCGCCAAGCTTGTGGCCAAGAGGGCTGGTAGCAGTCTGCTTCTCAAGCACAAGGTTACAAGCAGAGCAATGTGCACCTGCGGTAAGACCGCTTTCGGTACAGGTTGCAGCAACTGCAGCGTCTTCCACTACGGTGTGGCCGGTTGCAGGAACTGTCTCAGTGTAGCTGTAGCCACACTCACAGGTGTACTTTGCGTCACCTGCCTCAGTACAGGTTGCTTCGATCAATACCTCAGACTTAAACTCGTGAACGTGTACCTCAGTCTCACCGCAAGAGGTAAGTCCGATTGTCACGCTAAGCGCAAGGGTAAGGAGAAGCATAACCATGAGGATTGTTTTAATGTTTCTCATAATTTTTCCTTCCTTTTATATAAATTATTTTAGAGAAAACTTATTTGGGCTCTCCCACCCCGTAAGACGGGAGAGAAATTAAATCACTGTGTTTAAATTATTTAACAACGAGTGTGGGCATAGAGTATTGTTTTACAATGGTATATGTCTTACCGTTAAGAGTTACGCTCTGACCGTCTACGAAGGTAAGACCTCTGTCACGGATATCACCGTTCTGGTTAGCGCCACCGTTATCATAGTTCGCATTTTCAACGGTCATATGAGGATAGAAGGTGCCTGCATTCATATCTGTAACGTCACACTTGAATACGAAGGTATCCTCGGTGAAGGTAGCCTCAAAATCAAGCTCAACAAGTCCGTCGAAGATTACGAAGTCCTCAGCAGTGTAGCCTGTGCTGTCACCCGCAAATACGTAATATACTTTGTCGTCTACAAGCTCAACATAACAATTAAGAACCACGAAGGACTTGGGTGCCACAACGGTACATTCAATAGTATCCTTTATAGAGGGGTTCGACTTAAGAGAAACCTCAATAGTATAGGTTCCTGCGTGGATGTAACCACCGTCGGTGTTACCGCTTACAACCTTAACGTCGTAAAGAGAAGGATCGATACCGATCTTTGCGCCACCGGTAATAGTACCTACAACAGAAACACCGAGATTGCTGATGGGCTGCTTATAGGTAAGCTTAAGTCCTTCATTGATCTCAAGAGACTCAACCTCGTAGGTATCTGGAACCTCGTTGCCGAGAGACTCGAAGGTTACGTAGTCGATGTTCATAGTAGAAGGAGACTCACCCCAGCAGTTTGCTGCGCCAGCGGTGCTCTTCTTGAAGTGGAACTCAACGATGTTGTCACCGGGATCAAGCTCAACACCCTCGAAGGTGAACTCATAGTAGATACCGTAAAGAGGAGCGTAGGATTCCCAAGGACCGCAGCCCTTAAGTACAACGGTAGTAGGAATCTGAACTACTCTGCCGTTAACAGTAAGATCAAGAATAGTGTTGATCTGAAGAGGCTGCATCTGGTAGTTACCGGAAGAGCCTACAAGATAGCTGTTACCGCATCTCATGGTGATGTTACCAACAGTGCCGGTAGCAGAGTTAAGAGTAAGTGTAAGAGAAGCCTCCTTGCCCTCAAACACAGCCTTGGAGAAGGAACCTGCGAAGGTAACGGTGTTACCAAGCTTGGTAATAGCACCGTCGATAACTGCGTACTCATCCTCGGTCTTCTTAGAGCCACCAACGATAACACCGTCCTCACCCTGAATGGTCTGACGAACAACAACCGCGGTCTTTACAGACTTGGTGGTATCTGCATTGTATGTAACGGTAACGCTGTATGCCTTACCGAACTTAGCCTTCTCAGAGGAGCCGATAACGGTGTACTCATTTGCAGAGAGGAGCTTTCTGTTGCCGCTCTCGTAAATAGCATTAACCTCTACCTGAGTCTTATCAAGTGTATCTCCTGCATTAACAACAGCCTTATCGATAATTACGATATCCTTAACAGCACCGTTGTCAAGAGTGGTGGAAACACCGATCTCAACCTTAGCGGTCTTGGTAACCTCACCGATGGTGTAGCTAACAACTACTTCCTTATCGGAGGTGGTAAGAACCTTAGTAGTATCAACAGAGTAATCCTCGGAGGAGAGAACCTTAGAGGAACCATCGTTGTAGACAGCCTTTACGACCATACCGGAAGCATCAAAGGTGCTGCCTGCAGCATACTTAACTGTGTAGGGGGTGGTAACAACCTCGATACCCTCGATAACTACGGGCTCGAGCTTTACGTTAACGGTTGCGGAAACACCCTTGAAGGTAACGGTGATGTCACCGCCGTGAGCATAGAAGTCATCGGGAGTGGTTACGGTGAACTTACCCTCTTCTACGGGCTCACTGTACTTTTCTTCACCCTTGATGTAGTTAGCAACTACGGTGAAGTGCTCAACCTTTGCATCAGCAAGGTCGTTTGCGAAATAACGAACACCCTCCTTGAGCTCTACTGTAATAGACTCAAGCTTGGGCTTTACAGCAGCCTGTGCATTTTCCTGCATCTGCTGCTCAACCTGTTCGAGATAAGCCTTATGCTCATTATAAGAATCTAACGGAATCTTTACCACGATTGCTGCGGTAATAAGTAATCCGAGTAAAAGAACGATTATTTCAATAATCTTTCCAGCCATATTTACTTTTTCCTCCTATATTATATTAATGAAGATTTTCTTATTGTGCCCTGCCCCTTAAGATCGGGGCAGGATAATTGTCGTCAAAAAGAAGATTACATTCTTCTCTTAATGTCTCGAAGGATGAAGTAAGTCCAATATCCACATCCAACACCCACGATAATGTTAACACAAGTAAGTGCATCTCTCCACCAATACCATGTCTGAATGACAGTACCCATAACGATCTGCTCAACGTCTGCGCTCTCGTTGTACTCTGCATTAGCATGAATGGGGCTGAGGAACATGTAAAGAACGTGGTGACAGGTTTCCTTAACCTGATTCTGAATACGGTTAGAATCATCGAAGCCGGTATCAAGACCGGTGTTACGCTGACCGAGGTTGATATCACCGCCTGCACGAACAGCATCCTCGATGGACATGAAGCTGGTAGACCAGGAGTCAACGTAGTCGGTTACAACAGTACCGTTGAAGCCCATCTCATTACGGATGATACCCTGAATAAGAGCCTCGCTACCGCCGGTCCAAACGTTACCGATACGGTTATAGGAGGACATGATACCTACGCATCCGCCATCCTGAATAGCCATTTCGAAGGGAACGAGATAGATCTCACGGAGAGCCTGCTCGGTACACCAGGTGTACATGGAGTCACGCTCGTGCTCTGTCTCGTAAAGAACGAGGTGCTTAAGGTAGCAGTACTTACCGGTGTTGGTAAGACCGCGAACCTGCTCTGCAAGCATAGAGCCTGCAAGGAAGCCGTCCTCGGAGAAGTACTCGTAGTTACGTCCGCCCCAAGCGCTTCTGTGAAGGTTAGCGCCGAAGCCGTAGGTACCGTCCATTGCGATACCCTGGGTGCTCATCTCCTTACCGTAGTTGATACCGAAGGAGTAAGCGATAGACTTGCTCCAGGTCTGACCAAGAACGGTTACGCAGGGGAAGCCGGTACCACGGGATGCACCCGCATTGAAGGAACGAACCTGTGCAGGACCGTCGTGGTCGGTAAGCTTGGGCTTACCAACAGAGTTGATCGCTGCATTACCGAAGTTACCTGCGCGAACAAGGTTAACTGCCTCATCAAGAGTGATCTGGTTAAGAACTGCCTCCCAAAGAGGATGATTGTAGTCGGAGCCAAGTGCAAGACCAAGGCTGGTGATCTTGCCGTTCATATAAACCTTAGCCTTACCGTCAGAGCCAACAGAGTCAGCATAGCTTACGCCGTCGTGCTCAAGCACGCCTGCGGGCTTGCCCCATACGGGCTCGCTATTATTAACGGGATTGCCGAATACGTCGGTGGGGGCATTGTCCCACGCGCTTGCAGTATTCTTGTTATAGGTGTTGTGCTCCTTAACGTTGTCGGTCATGGTTCTGTCCGCAACGTCTGCGATCTCATAAGGATCGGGGAAGTTAGCACGGGTGATGTAGCCGATGTTCTGGTTGCTGTCGCTACCGTCAAGGCTTACGCCATCGATAGCATCCTCACCGGTGAACTTATTGGTTACGGGGTTGCCGGTAACCTTATCGGTCTTGAAGTTGATGGTCTCGGAAACGTTGTAGGTGATAACACCGGGAACGTTCTTTGCACCGTTAGTAAAGTCAACGGTCTTAACGTTGTGAGAGTCGGTCATAAGCTTGATCTCGTACTTACCTGCATCAAGCTCGTAGCCCTTGTTGCCGTTGTTGTTAAGATCGTATGCATCGTAGCAAGCGAAATCGTCAACGTCAAGGGTAATAGCGATAACCTGCTTCTCACCGGGGTTGATGGTAGCGGTCTTTGCGAAGCCAACAAGATTTACGTGAGGCTTCTCGATCTGACCTGCCTTATACTCGGGAGTGAGGTAAACCTCAATAACGTCCTTACCTGCAATTGTACCGGTGTTGGTAACGCCAAGAGTAATTATAATCTCACTGTCTCTGTTGATTTCGGAGCCCTCTGCGAGAGTGATGTTCTCAACCTCCCAAGCGAACTCGGTGTAGGAGAGACCGTAGCCGAAGGGATACTGTACAACTGCGTTGTAGCCTGTAACAGTCTTCTTCTGATCGTTCTCATCAAGGATGTCTCTGGAGTAGTTCTGCCAGATGCCCTCAACGTCAGCGGTTTCATACCACTTGTAGCCGAGGTAAACGCCCTCAATGTAGTCGATGAATGCGGGAGCAGTACGGGTGGAAACACCTGCGTTACATCCTGCGCCTGTAGGATAAAGCTCGGAGCCGTTGGTGTAGTGACCGATACCTGCGGAGCTGGTACGCTTGAAGTTTACGTTAGAAGCCATATCGTAAGCGTAGGTGTCGGTGAAACGACCGGAGGGAGAAACCTCACCGTAAAGAACGGAGGGAATAGCCTCTGCCGCACGGGTACCTGTTGCGCCTACAACAAGACAAGCATCGATGCCGGGAATGGTGTCAACGAAGTCAAGCTCCATTGTGTTGGTGGAGTTAACGATTACGATAACGTTCTCGTAGTTTGCACCAACGTAGGTGAGAAGCGCCTCCTCCTCGGTGGAGATCTCAAGATAGTGACGGTTGCTATCGGTAGGAGCATTAGTCTTATACTGAACACGAGTGGGGTCCTCGGTCTCACCTGCGTGACGGCCGATTACAACGAATGCAGTGTCAGAATAGTTCTTTGCATCGTCAAGGAGCTGCTGAGTATAGTAGCTCGCGTCGGAGATGCTGGGCTCTGCAAGCTTGTAGAAAGCATTGTAGAACACACCGATAGAGCCGGGGTCACCGAGAGGTGCAGCAAAGCTCTGGTACATGGACTGAAGGCTCTCGTTGTACTCAACACCGTACATGCCAAGTGCCTTAAGGAAGTCGATGTTCTCGTTTGCATTATTGTTCTCAGGAAGAACCTGACCGGAGCCGGAGCCACCGTATACCCAGTCAATAGATGCATGACCGAATACGTTAACCTGATCAACAGCAGAAATGTCAAGAGGAAGCACGCCGTTGTTCTTTACAAGAACGCTACCCTCCTGGATGATCTGCTTAGAGAGCTCCTGTCCGCCCTGTCTAGCCTGGTTAATAGTATCAGTGCTCTGGGGGAAGGGGTGGAAGTTAAGCACTTCCTCAAAGTATGCCTGAAGACCGTCGATGTTAGATGCCATCTGAGGCTCAAGCACGATGGTGTTACCTACTACAATTGCAGTAATAAGTATCGCGATGATAATCATTTGAATCAAATGACCAGCTTTCATAATTACCTCCGTGAATATGTATTTTGTTTATATTACGCCTCGATATTCTCCTGGATCTGGTCCTTGGGAGCGTCGGTGAAAATGATCTTGTTTACGAAGAAGAATACAACCATGGAGATACCGCCCTGGATGAAGGTGGTGAGAAGGTTGTAAACAACAGCGGGAAGGAAGTGAACTGCGATACCGGTCCACGCGCTGTTAACAGCATTAACGATGATGGTAACAACGATCCAAGCTACGAAGTAGATGGAGCCCTGGAATGCAAGGTTACCGTTGCTGCGGAAGGTGTACTTTCTCTGCATGAAGAAGTTAACAATCTCACAGAAGAGAGAAGCAACAAGGAATGCGATAAAGTATGCGAAGCCACCTACGTCCTCACCGTAGCCGATAACGTTGAATACGAAAGACTTATCGGTCATAGGAATGTCGAAGGTGATATTGGGCCAGCCCCAGCTGTGAGTGCCAAGGAAGCCGAATGCGGGAGTGAGGAAGGTCATGAGGAGCGCTCTCAAAATAGTAACAAAGTTACTAACAAGAACGAAAAGGCCTCCTTCTCTTACCCACTGAGAAAGCTTGGGATTCTTTGCCTCAAAGCCAAGCCACCAGTCCTTAAGCTTGTTGAAGATGCCAACAAACCAGTTTTTGATTGTGTTCATAATGTCCTCCAAAATGTTTTTTTATTTTTTATTTTATATTATACAACCGCCCTTATTATAACACGCGTAAATTAAAAAGCAAGTGGGAAAATTGGCAAAATCTCCTATAAATAAAAAAACATTTTCAAAGTATAAAATTTTTTCTCGCATTTTTGTGAATATTGCATAAATATTAAAATTTACAGTGCTCCTCCCCACCGATTTGAAGCCTGAAAAACCAACAGTACATTATATATTATAGAAGGCAAGAAAAAAAGAAAAAGCGGTCAGAACGACCGCCTTTTCTATAAATATAGGTTATTAAATTTTACTTGGTGGGCTTAATAGACTGCTCAAACGCCTTGTTAGCCTTGCTGTTGCTGAAGAAGTGCTTAATCACTCTGCCGAAGCCACGGAAGAAGTGACCGTTAACGATGAAGAGGATATCGTCAACCATCTGACGGCTTACCATTCCACCTGCCATCTTGCCAATCGCACGGAAGGGCATATTGTAGATGAAGAGGATGTTAAGGTCGGGTGTACCCTTAGCCTCAGACTTGTTCTTCATATTGGTCAAAACCTTGTAAAGAAGTCTTGCAAGAACAGATTTTGCATAGTAAAGTTGACAAATTGCGTCATTTTCCTTCAATTCGCCGCTCCAATGACCGTCGGGAATGGGACGACCGAGAAGAGTCTCAAAGTCCTCATCGCTTACGTTTGCAACGTTACCTGTGCGATAGCACTCGGGTGCGGGAACGGTTGCAGCCTTACCTGCAACGTGAATGGTCTCGGAAAGCTTAACGTCGGTAGCGCTTGCTGCTACGCAGATCTCGTAATCAGCATCCTCAATCTCCCAAGCGTTGCTCTGTACGTCGAAGTAACGGAATGCCTTGTCATCAAGGGTGATAGTAACCTGCTTGCTCTCGCCTGCCTTAAGCGCAACCTTCTTGAAGCCCTTAAGCTCCTTCTTAGGTCTGGAGATAGCGCTGTTCTTGCAAGCAACGTAAAGCTCTGCAACCTCGGAGCCGTCACAGCTGCCGGTGTTGGTAAGAGTGAAGGTCACGTCATTGCCGTTGATAGAAAGGTCGGAATACTCGAAGGTGGTGTAGGAAAGGCCGTAGCCGAAGGGATAACGTACAGACATATCAACTGTGTCATAGTAACGGTAACCAACGAAGAGACCCTCGCGATACTCTGCGGTAAGCTCCTTAGAGGGGAAGTAATTGAAGGAGGAGTTATCCTCAAGCTTGTGAGGCCAGGTCTCATTAAGCTTACCGGAGGGATTAACCTTACCAAGAAGTGCATCAGCCATAGCGCCTGCGCCTGCCTGACCGCCAAGGTAACCGTGGATAGCCGCTCTGTAAATACTTCTCTGAGGCATAACGAAGGGTGCACCGCCGAAGAGAACGAGAATAACGTTGCTGTTAACCGCGCAAACCTCGTTGATAAGTGTCTTCATGCTCTCGGAGAGGTCCATATGTAATCTGTCCATACCCTCGGACTCGAGAATTTCCTCAAGACCTACGCAAAGGAGTACCTTATCTGCATTCTTTGCAACCTCAACCGCCTCAGCAATAAGCTTCTTAACGGGGTGAGGATTCTTTCTGTCATAGCCCTGTGCATAGCCGGTGATGTTAAGTCTGCTTTCAAGGTTGTCGTAAAGGTTATCCATCTTGGTGGGGTTAACCTGAGAGGAGCCTGCGCCCTGATATCTGGGAGCCTTTGCGAAATCACCGATAACGGCAACGCTCTCACCCTCTGCAAGAGGAAGGATGCCGTCGTTATCAAGAAGAACAATGCTCTCCTCTGCACACTTACGTGCGATAGCATGGTGAGCCTCAACGTCAAAGGACTTCTCTGCCTTAGCAACAGCCTCGTGAGTCTCGAATACAACCTTAAGAAGCTCGCTTACGCGAAGATCAATGGTAGCCTCGTCAATCTTGCCTGCCTTAAGGTCCTCAAGAAGACCGATAGCACAGTCAGGACCGGGTGCGGGCATTACAAGGTTACAACCAGCCTTTACACCCTCGGTATGATCGTTATCTGCACCCCAGTCGGTTACTACGTAACCGTCAAAGCCCCACTCCTTACGGAGAATGTCGGAGAGGAGGTGCTCGTTTTCGTTAGCATAGGTGCCGTTTACCATATTATAAGCGGACATGATGGACTGTGCGTGTCCTTCCTTAACAGCCATCTCAAAGCCTGTGAGATAGATCTCACGCATGGTTCTCTCGTCAACAACGGAGTCCATTGCCATACGGCGAAGCTCCTGAGAGTTTACAGCAAAGTGCTTGGGACATGCAGCAACACCGTTGGACTGAATACCCTTGGTGTAAGCAGCCGCCATCTTACCTGCGAGATAGGGGTCCTCGGAGAAATACTCGAAGTTTCTACCGCAAAGAGGGCTACGCTTGATGTTAAGACCGGGGCCAAGTACAACATGAACGTCGTTAGCAGCAGCTTCCTTACCGAGTGCGGTACCGAGTGCCTCGCCAAGCTCTACGTTCCAGGTGTTAGCCATACCTGCAGCGGTGGGGAAACAGGTTGCGGGAACAGACTCGTTAAGACCAAGATGGTCGCCTGCACCTGCCTGCTTACGAAGACCTACAGGTCCGTCGGACATGAACATGGGGGGAATACCCTTCTCTGTAAGATCAAGGCTGGTCCAAGTGGTCCATCCCTGAAGAAGAGCCGCCTTCTGCTCAATAGTGAGATTGCTGAGAATAGATTTGATATCCATAGTTAGCTTTCCTTATCTTTTTATTGTCAGATTAGACAAATTTTTTTACTTTTACATAAGTATACGTATAAATTTTAACATAAAGTAGCGAATTTTTCAATAGGAAAATAAGATTTTTTAAAAATATAAAAAACGGCCCTTACAAAGAGCCGTTTTAAATCAGATGAAAATTATCCAGATAAGCTTGGATACTACGTGAATGCCTGCGTGGGCAAGCATTGAATACTGGATACCGTGCTTACGGTAAAGATAACCCAAAGCAAGACCGAATCCTCCGTTCATAAGGAAGCAACGAAGGACGATCATCGGTGTAAGACCGATAGTCATAGCGGTGGCAGGCAAATGGCCCAAGGAAAAGAGAATTGCCGCGATGATATTGGCGATGATTATATGCTTTTCATCTATGCTTTCCTTACGGGAGAATTTCCACAAAAGGAAGGCTATAAGCGACATAAAGAAGAGGCGAAGCATTACCTCCTCAACCACAGGAGCATAGGTAATACAGCTTATAATGTAAACCAAACTTAGCTTTACGGCATAAGAATCCCTGATTACGTCAGAAAAGTTACCGAAGATGAAGTAGTCAGGAATGATGAAAAGAATACCGCCTATGACAGATACAATAAGGGTGAGTATAATAGGATTTTTCTCAAGCTCCCATCTTTTCCAAAGGCCTATTTTCTCGGCTAAAGCCTTTCCCAAAAGACCAAGCACAACGCTATAAACAACCGACTGAATTGTGGAAATCAGTATCACAATATCAACAGAGCCCAGCGAGGAAACAGTCTCCTCAAGCATGGAGGGATCAAGGCTTTCAAGTGCGTAGAGGGAGGTGAAATATCCGCCTACGAGTCCGAATATGAACAGGAAAATTATAAGCCTTAAATTACTCCTCAGAAGGCTAAGAATTTTCATTTTCCTTCTCCTTCTTATATGTCACGTATGCGTATACACTCATTACAACGGTAGAAGCTACCATAAGACAAAGCATAATTACCGCGGCAATAAAGCCCTCGAAGATCAAGCCGGCTACAATAATGAGCGCACCAACTATCATACCCAGAATACCTGCAAAAAGGTTGGATTTGCGCCAGGTATTTTCGTTATAAACAGTCCAGGGCAGACGGAATCCAAGCATAGCATTGATTCTGGTCTTGGGCATCAGGTTGCCCATACAAATCATCATAAGACCCATAAGCAAAACGATAAGCTTTACAACGTCAATCTCGGGGAGTGTGCTTACTTCCAGATTGGCGAAGGTTATATAGATAACACCGAAATTGGCAAATGCCATAATGGCATAGGTGATGGTAAGAGTTTTGCTCAAGGTCTTTTCGTTATTTTCCGCGTCACTCTTAAGCTTTCCGTCATCGCTACCCTCTACCCTTTTGGTAAAGAAGCCGATGCTCTTGTCACCGACAATCCAGATTAAAGCAAGGGTCGCGGGTAGTATGAGCATCTCGTACTTTGAGCCCCATCTGTCAACCTCTCCATGTATATCAAAATGCACGGGAATAATGTCGGGCAAAAAGACCATTGCAGCAAGAGTTGATGCAAAAACAAGCATAATAAGTATTAAATTGACAACTTTAGTTTTCATTTTTACCTCCAAACTGTCCTACCCAAAGAATAAGCTCCTGTAGAACAGAAGTATTTATTTCATAATAAATGAAGTTTTTGCTCTTGTATTCCACCACAAGATCGGCCTCGCGCAGAAGCTTTAAGTGATATGAAAGAGCGGCAGGTGTAACACCCAACCTCTCGGCTATCTCACCTGCAGAAAGCCTGCCATCCTTAAGCATTTCCAGAATATCTCTTCTCTGCTTATCGGATAACACCTTAAAGATGTTTAAACTAGCCATTTTCTCCTCCTATTTAAAAATTTCTTTAAATACATTATAGCTCATAACGCCGAAAATGTCAATAGCTATTTAAAAGTTTTTTGAAATAGTTGAAAATTCGACTTTTTTGTGCTATTATATATAGGATAATATTTTTAAGGAGAGTTTTTATGAAAAAACTACTTTGTGTGCTTTTGATTATTTCCTTTGTGCTGCCTCTTGTGAGCTGTTATTTCGCAGATTTTTTCACTCCCAAGACAGACGGATACGTTAACGGCACTCACATAAAGGAATTTTCTATCGTTTATTCCGACGAGGACACCGACTACTCCAAGAGAGCGGCCGAATATATTCAGGCTGAAATCAAGAAGTCTACAGGCTATACTCTTAAAATTGTTGAGGACAACGACAAGAAAACCGACTTCGAGATCGTTGTGGGTAACACAAATAGAGATATTTCCACAAAGCTTGATGCAACCACCAAGGGACTTGAATTCTCCCTGATGGCAGACGGCACAAGCGTAGCTCTTGAGGGTGATTACTTCATTATCGCGGCGGCGGCATACTACTTTATCGAGATTTATTTCAGAGCCTCAGGCCTTAATGCTACAATTCCCACCGAGGCAACCGTTCTTGAGCCTATCAAGAAGGAGGCAAAGAACTTCATTCTCCTCATCGGTGACGGTATGGGCTTTAACCAGACCAAGCTCTTCAAGCAGATGAAGAATGACGTTGTATTCGGTGACGGCGAGGATATCTTCTACGGCTATCTTCTTCCCTATCAGGGTGCGTCCAGAACCGACTCCCTCTCGGGCACCACCGACAGTGCGGCAGGCGGCACAGCTCTCTCCTGCGGTATCAAGACACTTAACAAGCACGTTGGTGTAAATGAGAATGGCGAGGCGGTTAAGAATATGACCGAGCTGGCAAACGAGCTTGGCAAGAGTGCAGGCGTAATGTCCACCGAGGTAGAAACCGGTGCTACTCCCTCCACCTTCTACGCTCACGTTGATAACAGAGATAACAAATCCCAGATTATTAAGGACGGCCTTAGTGCTTATATGAACTACGGCACCGTTATTGAGTGCGGATATGACTATTACACCAAAAACGACGTGGCAGGAATTCTTGAAAGATACATCGAGGATACTCTCGGCGAGCTCTCTGCTGACGAAAACGGCTTCTTCCTTATGTACGAGGAGGCATACATTGACAAGCACTGTGACGATATGGATATTACCAACGCATTTAAGGCTATGGTAAGATTTAACCAGGCTATCGGCAGATTTATGGAGTTTGCATTCTACAATCCCGAAACATTTATCCTTATCACCGCAGACCACGAGACAGGCGACCTTCAGTATGATGACAACGGCGTGCTTGAGTTCAACACTACCGAGCATACAAACCAGAACGTGCCCATCTTTGCATACGGCATGGGTGCAGAGCTCTTTGACGGTGTAGAGATCGAGAATATCCAGATTTCTCATACTATCGCGGCTCTTATGGGCTACGATAACCACGGCGACCAGAATGTATATCAGTCGCTGACAAAATCCAAATAAACATAAAAAGGGCTGTCCAAACGGACAGCCCTAAGCTTTTTTATTATGCGAAATTGGGAAGAACTACAAACTGCAATACACAGTATGCCGCATAGATGCAAAGAAGGCTGATGCCCTGCCATCTGCGAAGCTTACCTGTAATGATTGTAGGAATAGTCATAATACCCATTACAAGGAATACGAGGGGAATGTCGAATACGAAGGATGCATTCTGACCAAGGAAGGTCGCCTCTGCAGGAACCTCGAAGGGATTGATGGTAATTGCAGCACCCGATACAAGAACAAGATTGAAGATGTTAGCACCGATGATGTTACCGAGAGAGAGTGCACCATGACCCTTCATAAGAGAGGTGATTGCGGTTACAAGATGGGGAAGAGACGTGCCGAGAGCTACGATGGTAAGAGAGATGATGGTCTGGGGTACGTTAAGTCTCTCTGCAATAAGAATAGCATTGTCAACAAGAAGGTCTGCGCCAACTGCGATTACAATAGCAGAAAGGATAAGCATACCGATGTCCTTGATAAGACCGAGGTTAGATTCCTTCTCGGGAAGCTCACAGTCAAGTGCCTCTTCCTCATGCTCTTCCTCAGAGGGATTCTTCTTCATATTGATAACGTTGATGATCATATATGCAACGAAGCCGCAGAGAAGAACGATACCCATCCAAAGATCGAACTTGCCGAAGATGTAAGCGTTAAGTGCATAGAATACTGTTGCACCGAAGAAGAAGCATACGGGGAAGATAAGCGACTTTCTCTCCGCCTTTGCAGGCTTGATAGCGATGGTGATCGCTGCAATAAGAGAGGTGTTACAGATAATAGAGCCGATAGCATTACCGTAAGCAACTGCGCCGCTACCGCTTGCCGCACCGATAGCAGAGGTCATAACCTCGGGAAGTGTGGTACCGATAGAAACTACGGTTGCACCGATAAGAAGCTCGGGCAGGTGGAAGCGCTTTGCAATACCTGTAGCGGCATCTACAAACCAGTCGCCGCCCTTGATAAGCAGGATGAAGCCGAATGCCAAGAGCCAGATTTCGTTAGGAATAAAATCAAACATTTTTGTTTCTCCTTATATATTTATTTTTAAATAAACGAGGTAATAAAGATCTCCAGACCGATGAAGATAAGGATCGCGCCACCGAAGATCGAGGACGTGCCGGCAAATACAGTACCGAACTTTTTGCCAAGCTTAACACCTGCAAAGCAGATACCGAAGGTGCTCACGGCAATAATCAATGCGCAAACGATTGCCTCTATAAGTGTGTGGTCGGAAATGGTAAAGCCTACAGAAAGCGCGTCGATAGAGGTTGCTACGCCCTGTAGCAGAAGCACAGAGATGCCAAGCTTCTTGGGCATGGGACACTCGGTGCCGCCCTCGCTCTTACATTTATATTCCTGAATACCCTCATAAAGCATCTTGCCGCCTATGTAACCGAGCAGAGCAAGTGCAATCCAAGGAATAAACATCTCAAAGGCAGAAAAGACGGTGGCCATGGTATGAACGAACACCCAACCGATGAAGGGCATAAGGCCCTGAAAGGCACCGAATACGCCCGCAACGCCAAGTCCCTTTTGGTTAGACATATCAGGCTCGTTAAGGCCGTTGGCAAGAGATACCGAAAAGGCATCCATAGCAAGTCCTACGCCAAGTAGAATGCTGTTAAAGAAGAAAAGAAAGTCGAACATATCTATCCTCACATAAAGAAAAAAGTATGACCGCGCGGTCATACCCCAAATATAAAGACGGGATCATGTAAGCTCGCGCAATACATGAGTCTCGCGATTTAATCCAAGCCAGACCGCAAGGTCAGGATGTTGACTTGGCACGCAAAGGCGCTCGCTACTCCCTCATACGTGTGGTATTATAGCACATAAAAAAACATTTGTCAAGAGTTTTTTTGATAAAGAAAAGGGCGGATAACCGCCCTTAATTTAATGTATAAACATTGCATCACCAAAGGAGAAGAATCTGTATTTTTCATCAACTGCGATTTTATAGGCATTCATAACGTTCTCCTTGCCTGCGAGGGCGCTGATAAGCATAATAAGAGTGCTCTCGGGCAGATGGAAGTTGGTGATAAGTGCGTCAACCGCCTTAAACTGATAGCCGGGATAGATGAAAATAGCGGTTTCGGCATTCATAGGATGCACAAGTCCGTCGGGTGTGGATGCACTCTCAAGCACGCGGCAGGAGGTCGTTCCTACGGCAATAATGCGTCCACCGCCCTCACGTCTGCGGTTAATCTCATCTGCAACCTCACCGGAGATGTGGAAATACTCGCCGTGCATCTCGTGCTCCTCTATCTTATCCACCTTTACAGGACGGAAGGTGCCAAGTCCAACGTGTAGGGTGACCTCACCGTAGCCAACGCCCTTTGCCTTAATTCTCTCAAGCAGCTCGTCTGTGAAATGAAGTCCTGCGGTGGGAGCAGCGGCAGAGCCCTCCTCCTTGGCATACACGGTCTGGTAATCATCCTTGTTTTCAAGCTTCTTGGTGATATAGGGAGGCAGAGGCATATTGCCTATTGCATCAAGCACCTCGTAGATATTCTTATATTTTTCGGTGTCATACTCGAATTTCACCGTGCGGTTACCACCCTCAACGATAGAGGTGACGGTGGCGTGAAGAATGTCCGAAAAATTAAAGCTTGCACCCACCTTGGCTCTCTTGCCTGGACGTACAAG
This sequence comes from Eubacteriales bacterium, assembly GCA_045632145.1. Classification (GTDB taxonomy): domain Bacteria; phylum Bacillota; class Clostridia; order Oscillospirales; family CAG-272; genus UBA1740. The sequence goes on from JAZQWB010000005.1 coordinate 41,329, forward strand.
GGTTTCCCACTCACCGTTTTCAAGCATACGGAGAAGGAGAAGCTCGATGTCTCCTCCTGTCTTATCGGTCTTGCCAAGGAGTCTGGCAGGGATAACCTTGGAGGAGTTTACAACAAGCATATCCTCGGGGTTAAGGTAATCTATGATTTCGCGGAAAATCTTATGCTCCACCTCACCGCTTTGGCGATTAAGGGTCATAAGTCGACAGCCGTCGCGCTCGTCGCTGGGTGACTGGGCAATAAGCTCCTCGGGGAGATCGTAATAAAAGTCACTGGTCGACAGAGTTGTGGCAACGCGCTCGTTTAAAATCTTCTGTTTATTATCCATTTTATCCTTTTTAGTCGTTCCTTCATATATTATAGCAGAGATATTATACAACAAAAGAGTGTATAAATCAAGACGTGAAGGAAATTTTTATCGGGATAGACCTTTATGAAGAAGAAATTAGTATTTAAGGGCGCGGCAACCGCGCTTGTAACACCCTTTATAGACGGTGAGATAGATTATAAAAGTCTCTCGGGTCTTATAGAGATGCAGATAGCCGGGGGAATTGATGCTCTTGTCATCGGTGGCACCACAGCCGAGGCGGCAACTCTGTCGGATGATGAGAGGTATAGACTTTTCAACTTTGCAAGAGAGAGGGTTGACGGTCGCACAAGGCTGATATTCGGCACGGGCACAAACGACACGAGAGTGGCTCTCCGTCACACGAAATATGCCGAGAAAATCGGTTGCGACGGCGTGCTTCTGGTAACCCCATATTACAACAAAGGAACAGAGTCCGGCATAGAAAAACACTACTTGAACATAGCTGAAAGTGTGGATTTGCCAACTATACTTTACAATGTGCCCTCAAGAACGGGCGTAAATCTTGGAATTAATCTACTTTCAAGACTAGGCGAGCACCCGAATATCGTAGGCATAAAGGAGGCCTCCGACTCGGTGGATAGGCTGATGGCTCTGAGTCAACTTGGGGAAAGCCTCTATTTATACTCGGGCAATGACAGTCAGATATACCCTACCCTTGCCCTTGGCGGTATGGGAGTCATATCGGTGATGTCGAATATTATCCCGAGGGCAACGGTAAAAATCTGCAGGGATTATTTTGACGGGGCATTCAAGTCTGCGCTCGACCTACAGCTGGCGCTTCTGCCCTTTATCCGCACGCTTTTCTTAGAGACCAACCCTGCACCTATAAAATACGCGATGAGCGAAAGGGGGCTCTGCCTCTCCGAGATGCGTCTGCCCCTCTCCGAGCCGAGAGAAAGCACCCGCGAGGAGATCATAAAAAGACTCGGTGAGATAGCCGACTTAAAATAAAAAAGTCCCTCTCGGGACTTTTTTAATAGTTATATTTCTTTTGCTTTGCAACAAGGAATGCTACCGTTACTACGGCAGAGGCAATCTCGCAGGCAATGACCGAGAACCATACTCCGTCAAGCATAAATATCTCGGGCAGAATCAAAATCGCACTGATCTGGAACACCAGGGTACGCAGGAAGGAGATTATAGCCGAAACCACACCGTTGTTGAGGGCGGTAAAGAAGGAGGAGCCGAAGATATTAAAGCCCGTAAGGATGTAGGAGAATGCGTAAATGATAAATCCGCGGAACATTATCGCGTAGAGTCCCTCGTCATAGCCTACAAAAAGCTTGCAAAGGGGGATAGAAAGTGCCAGAGCAATAAGCGTCATAGCCACACCCGTCAGCACCACGACGTTTACACTCTTCTTACGCAGGCTCTTCAGCTCATCGGTATTCTCCGCACCGAAGTGGAAGCTGATGATAGGCGCTATGCCGATAACGAAGCCGATAAAGATAGAAACAAAGATAAATGCCACGTACATAATTGCACCGTAGGCGGCAACACCGTCCTCGCCTGCAAAGCGCAGAAGCTGAAGGTTGTAAAGTATAGTTACAACCGAGGAGGAAACGTTGCTGAGAAGCTCGGAGGAGCCGTTGATACAGGCCTCAAGAAGCATCCTCCAGTATCCGCGCGTGGGACAGAAGCGAAGCGTGGAGCTATTTTTTGCTGAGAAATAAAGAATAGGAACGATACCACCCACAAACTGACTGAGTGCGGTAGCTGCGGCAGCACCCTCAATGCCCCACTTGAAAACGGCAATAAAGAGCGCGTCGAGCAGCATATTGGTAACTCCTGCGGCAACGGTTACCGCAAGGCCAAGCTTTGGCTTCTCTGCGGTAATAAAGAAATTCTGGAAGGAGTTTTGCAGCATAAAGAAGGGCATACCCATAAGCACGATACGTCCGTATCTTACCGCATACTCAAGCATTTCTCCCTCTGCACCAAGCAGAATTGCCATAGGTCTTATGAAAATGATAGCAAGAATTGCCATGGCAATGCCTATGCCACCTGTAAAGGCGATAATAAAGGTGAAGTACTCGTTTGCCCTCTCCTTATCACCCATACCGAGAGTTTTAGCAACAATGGCGGTGCCTCCAGTACCAAGCATAAAGCCTACGCCACCGAGTATCATCATAAGAGGAAAAATGATATTGACGGCTGCAAAAGGTGTTTTGCCCACAAAGTTGGATACGAAAAGTCCGTCAACAACGCCGTATATTGACGTGAAAATCAGCATAACCACCGAGGGAATAACAAATCTGATAAGTCGACCGTAGCTGAAATGGTCGGAAAGCTGAATTTTATCCTTCATTTTTTACCTCCTGTTTTTGTCCTATGTATTTTAACATATGCAAATTTTATTGTCAACCTATATTGAGTTTATAATTTGAACAAAAAATGACTTTGAAAAAAATTATTTTTGTTTATTTTAATTATTGACTTTTTTCCTAAACAGGAGTACAATATCTAACCGTAAAACGTTTTTTTGAAAGAAGATAAAAAAATGAAAATTTTATTAGCGCTTTCACTCTCCCTGCTTATAGGACTTTTAATGTCAAGAATCACCAAAAAGCTTGACCTTCCTGCTGTTACCGCATATCTTGTGGCAGGTATTCTGGTCGGCCCTTACTGCCTCGGTGCACTCGGCTTCGAGGGTGTTGGATTTATCAGCATAGATGACGTAGGTAGCTATTCCATCGTATGCGACGTGGCGCTTGGCTTTATCGCCTTTGCCATCGGTAACGAATTCAGACTTAATCACTTAAAGACTATCGGCCGTCAGACTACCATCGTAGGTATTTTCCAGGCGGTAATTACCACCCTGATCGTAGATGCGGCACTTATCGGTCTGCATTTTGCATTCCCCCAGATCATCACCATAGAGACCGCGATCATTCTCGGTGCTGTGGCTGCTGCTACCGCCCCTGCGGCTACCCTTATGGTAGTTAAGCAGTATAAGGCGAAGGGACCTGTTACCGATATACTTCTCCCCGTAGTTGCGCTTGACGATGCTGTGGGTCTTGTTATATTCGCAATTTCCTTCGGTATCGCACGTGCAATGAGCGCAGGCTCTGTCAACGTTATCTCCATAATCATTGAGCCTCTTATCGAGATCGTCGCTTCCCTACTGCTTGGCGCGTTGATGGGTATCCTCTTCCACATCGTAGAGAGATTCTTCCATTCTAACTCCAAGCGTATATCGGTATCCATCGGCTTTGTGCTTCTTACCATTGCGCTTACAAGGATCCCCGAGGTATATAACATCACCATTTTCGGAGCGCACGTTACCTTCTCCTCACTGCTCACCTGCATGATGCTTGGTACTGTATTCTGCAACATCTGTGACTTCTCCGAGGAGCTTATGGGCAGAGTAGACAAGTGGACCGCGCCTCTGTTCGTGCTATTCTTCGTTCTTTCGGGCGCAGAGCTTGATCTTGAGAGGATCTTCTCTAACCCCACGTTGATCCTCGTCGGAATAATTTATATTATCTTCCGTTCTGCAGGAAAGTACTTCGGCGCATTTGGAAGCGCTAAAATTTCGGGATGCGATGACAATATCGTAAAATATCTCGGCATTACCCTTCTCCCCCAGGCAGGCGTTGCTCTCGGTATGGCGAGAAAGGCAAAGGAGCTTGGAGATATAGGCGAAACTGTTATGACCATCACCCTCTTTGCCGTGCTTATTTATGAGCTTGTAGGTCCTGCGTTAACGAAAATTGCGCTTACCAAGGCGGGTGACATCAACTCTGCAGAAAAGACCAGCGCGCGTCACGCTCACGTTGAAAATATGCCCGAGCATAAGAAGCAGAGACACTTCCACCGCGAGGCTATCAAGGCGGAAATCAAGAAACTTATCAAGGCAACAAAATTTAATCATCATGACAAATAAAAAATTACCCAAGCGTCCCGTAAGGAGCGCTTGGGTTTTATTATACTTTTTTAGTCTTTTTTTCCGCTGCTTTCGGCCAATTTACGAGCCTCCTCTGCCCTCTCGGCACTTATCTTTCGCCAGGAGGGAACGGTTTTCATAATGTTCGACAGGTCAATCATAACCTTAGGAATATCGATATTCTGCGGGCAGGTCTTGATGCAGCTGCCACAGCAGATACAGGCGGTGGGACGCTTATCCTCGGGCATAAACTCAATCTTCATACCGCTGTTTACACCGGGTGCGTAACGCATATCGTTGTATATCTCGATAAGAAGAGGAATATCAAGACCCATAGGACAGCTGCTTACACAGTAGCGGCAGGCCGTACAGGGCACCGAGCTCTTAAGGCTCTCAGCAATACCGTAGAGCACCTGTATCTCCTCATCGGTGAGGGGCTTATCGTTTGTAAAGGTCTTGAGATTGTCAATAAGCTGCTCCATACCCGACATACCGCTGAGGATAACACCCATATTATCAAGGGTCATCAGCCAGCGGAAGCACCAGGAAGCCACGCTCTCATCGGGACGGAGAGAAGTGAGATGCTCCTTTGCCGACTTGGGAAGCTTGTTTACAAGTCTACCGCCGCGGACAGGCTCCATTACCCAGACGGGAATGTTGTGCTCCTTAAGGATGCGGCACTTCTCATCTGCGCGCTGAAGCGACCAGTCAAGATAGTTAAGCTGAATGAGGCAAAACTCCATCTTGTCTCCGTGAAGGTTGAGGAAGGACCTGAGAGTCTCGGGGGATGCGTGAGAGGAAAAGCCAAGGTGCTTTATTCTTCCCCTTCTTTTCTGCTCAAGGAAGTAGTCGATAATACCATACTCCTCGTTAAGATATACGGAAAGCGAGCTCTCCGCCACGTTGTGAAGAAGATAGAAATCAAAGTATTCTACATCACATTTTTTAAGCTGCTCCTCAAAAATAACGGCAGGGTTATAGTCGGGCAACACCTGATGGCCAGGGTATTTAGTGGCAAGATAATAGCTGTCGCGGGGATACTTCTTAAGAATTTTGCTAACCACTATCTCGGACATTCCGCCATGGTAGGGGTATGCGGTGTCAAAATAATTGATGCCGCTTTCTATAGCCTTATCTATCATCTGCTCGGTCAGAGCCTGGTCTATGCTTCCGTCCTCAAGGGTGGGAAGACGCATCGCTCCAAGGCCGAGAGAAGAAAGCCTTTTATCCTTAAAATTAAAGTACTTCATAATTTACCTCCCTGTGTTTGACTATATTATAATACAATTTCACCCTGGTGTCAACAGAAAATGAGCCGCAGAATTAACTGCGGCTCATATCACGTCTGCTAAGTAGACATATCACTTTTATAGAAAATAGGAATAAAAGCGTTTTTTTTCTTGCTGATTGGATTTTTAGGAGAAATTCACGTTCTTTTGCCCGAAGCAATAGTTACCTATTGCGAGCCTTAAAAAAACGGGGATTTATACAAAAATACATTAGCAAGAATTAGTACATGCCGCCCATGTCAGGTGCTGCAGGTGCGGGAGTGGGCTCCTTCTTGTCGGATACAACCGCCTCGGTGGTGAGAACGGTGGATGCGATGGAAGCCGCATTCTGAAGCGCGCTTCTGGTAACCTTGGCAGGGTCAACGATACCGCATTCAAGCATATCGCAATACTGCTCGTTATAAGCATCGAAGCCGTAGCCTGCCTTTGCGGTCTCACGAACCTTGGCAACTACAACAGAGCCGTCAAGACCTGCGTTGTCGGCAATCTGCTTCATGGGAGCGGTAAGAGCCTTGGCAACGATTCTTGCACCGGTCTTCTCATCACCCTCAAGGCTGTCGATTACACTCTCAACAGCACCGATAACGTTTACAAGAGCAGCGCCGCCGCCTGCAACGATACCCTCCTCAACTGCCGCCTTAGTGGCATTGAGAGCATCCTCGATACGAAGCTTCTTCTCCTTCATCTCAACCTCGGTAGCCGCACCAACCTTGATTACGGCAACACCGCCTGCAAGCTTTGCAAGACGCTCGGTGAGCTTTTCCTTATCAAACTCGGAGGTGGTGGTTTCAAGAGCAGCCTTGATCTGTGCCACTCTCTCGGTGATAGCAATCTTGTCACCGTTACCGCCTACGATAATGGTATTTTCCTTATTAACCTTAACCTGTCTTGCACGGCCAAGCTGACCGAGGCTTACGTCCTTAAGGTCAAGACCGAGATCGCTGGTGATAACCTCACCGCCGGTAAGGGTGGCGATGTCAACGAGCATCTCCTTACGTCTGTCACCAAAGCCGGGAGCCTTAACAGCCACAACGGTAAAGGTGCCACGAAGCTTGTTAAGCACTAGGGTGGTAAGAGCCTCGCCCTCTACGTCCTCGGCAACGATAAGAAGCTTTTTGCCAGACTGAACAATCTGCTCAAGAATGGGAAGAAGATCCTGGATATTAGAGATCTTCTTATCGGTTACAAGAATAAGGCAGTCGTCAAGAGTTGCCTCCATCTTTTCTGTATCTGTAGCAAAATAGGGAGAGAGGTAACCGCGGTCAAACTGCATACCCTCTACAACCTCGCTGTAGGTTTCAGCACTTCTGGACTCCTCTACGGTAATAACACCGTCGGAGGTCACCTTATCCATAGCATCGGCAATAAGCTGACCGATAGCATCGTCGGAAGCAGAGATAGCACCTACTCTGGCAATATCAGCAGAGCCGTTTACAGCCTTAGCCTGTGCCTTAAGCTCGGCAACAGCCGCATCAACCGCCTTAAAGATACCCTTACGGAGCACCATGGGGTTAGCGCCTGCGGTAACGTTCTTCATTCCCTCGTGGATAAGCGCCTGTGCGAGAAGGGTCGCGGTGGTTGTACCGTCACCTGCTGCATCATTGGTCTTGGTGGCAACCTCTCTTACAAGGCTGGCACCCATATTTTCAGCCGCATCCTCAAGCTCAATCTCCTTGGCGATGGTAACACCGTCGTTGGTGATGAGAGGGGGACCGAATTTCTTTTCAAGCACTACGTTTCTGCCCTTAGGGCCAAGTGTAATTTTAACGGTATCGGCAAGCTTATCAACACCGCGAAGAAGGGCGGCTCTTGCGTCCATACCGTAGATAATTTCTTTAGACATATTTGTTTACCTTTCGTTACTTAAAATTTTAAGTGTAAGAATTTTGATGAAGTGCGAGGATAGTTTGTCGCCGGGCGTAGCTGATCTACGTCAAGATAAAGTATCCGAAGCAATTCGCAAAATTACTCTACAACAGCAAGAATGTCGGACTGACTAACGATGGAATATTCCTCACCGTCAATCTTAACCTCTGTGCCGCTATACTTGCCCACGATAACCTTGTCGCCAACCTTTACGGTCATCTTTACCTCGTTGCCGTTTACAAGTCCGCCGGGACCAACTGCAACAACCTCGGACATCTGGGGCTTTTCCTTTGCGCTGCCTGTAAGAAGAATACCCGACTTGGTGGTCTCCTCTGCAACCGCAGCCTTTAATACAACCTTATCAAATAAGGGCTTAATTGTCATTTCTGTTTCTCCTTTTGATGTTTTTAGCACTCAATCACACCGAGTGCTAACGCTTACAGAATATATTTTATACTATACGCGTTTAAATGTCAAGACCTTTCCTGTTTTTTCACAAATTATTAATTTTTTAATTTACACAAGCTCGCGTCTTAAAATATCCATAATTTTCTTTTCTTCCCTTGACACCTTGACCTGAGTCAAGCCAAGCACCCTTGCCGTCTCGGTCTGGGACATATCTCTGAAATAGCGGAGGATTATCAGCTTTTGGTGATTTGGCGACAGCTTTTCAATAGCCATACGGAGAGCAAAGCGGTTAAACTCGCGGCCCTCCGCATCCTCGTCACAGATGATGCTGCCAAGAGTGGTGCCCTCGTCGTCGTCAAATGCCGACTCCTCCAGCGAGCGCACGGGTGATGAGGCAAAGAGGGCAGACGAGGCATCCTGCACCGATATGCCTACGGCAGAGGCAACCGAGGCAATGTCCGACGGCTCTCCCGAGGTGAGTCTGCGCTCCCTCTCTGCACACAGGAGAGCCGAAAGCCTCTTCTCCTCTCTTGACACCTTGATAATTCCGTCATCACGCAAGAAACGTCTTATCTCCCCGAAGATGAGTGGCACGGCATAGGTGGAGAAGGCGGTGCCGTGGGAAAAATCAAAGGTTTTCATAGCCTTCACAAGTCCGAGATTTCCGCTTTCCACCAGGTCGCTCATATCGGCTCCCCGTCCCACAAATCTGCCTGCTATACTGTACACCAAGGGGGCATTCATCTCGGCAAGTCGCTCTCCTGCATCCAGGTCTCCCTCTCGGTATGCCTTAAGAAGAGTCAGGTTTTTGTCATAGGGGCTCTTTTTTTCTTCTTTAATTTTCATTTACTTTCCTTCGGTCAGGGCTTAAGTATTTTCCTCATAAGCAGGGTCGTTCCCTTTCCAACGCGGGACTTGATGCTCAAAGAGTCGGTAAAGCTCTCCATTACGAGAAATCCCATACCGCATCTCTCACCAGACTCTCCTGTGGTGAAGCAGGGGGTGCGAGCAAGCTCCAAATCCTCAATGCCACAGCCGTTGTCGGATATTTCAATGGACACCTCGCGATTGTCATAAAGTCTGACGGATATGTAAATGGGGCACTCATCCCCGGGGGCTGACTGACGGTAGGCGTGTACGATGCAATTGGTCACCGCCTCACTTACCGCACAGCGGATATCTCCAAGCTCCTCTACCGTAGGGTCAAGCTCGGCAACGAAGGCGGAGATTACCGACCTGGCCACCGCCTCGTTTACGCTGATGGCAGGCAGACGAAGCTTCATTTCATTTATCTTTCTTTTCATATTAACTATTCCTTCCTTTACTTTACAACCGTCAGATTTTTTACTCTCTCAAGACCGCCCAGTCTCACCAGCTTCATAATTATGGGAGACAGGCCTGTGAGCATTACCGACACGTTAAGGGTGTCTGCCCTCTCTACTCTGCCGAGTATAAGACCCAGGCCCGAGCTGTCCATAAATCCCACTCCGCCAAAATCCAGGGTCAGAGTATGGGGTCTTGTCTCAAGCAGCCTGCGGTCTATCTCCTCGCGCATCCGTCTGGCACTGTGATGGTCAATGTCCGAGCCTATCTTACATATCAGCTCTCCATCCTTTTCGACAAATATTACTTCCTTATACATTTTGTATTCTCCTTTGCTTTTTACAGAGCAATTTTATCATATCAAAGCCGAAAAAAATGTCGCAGTAGGGCGGTCACAATTTTTTATATAAGAGAAAGTCTGCGGGCAATATTATGCTTTATGCGTATCTTTCTGTTTTTATACTCGCTCTCCGACAGAAGCCAAAGATCGGTGGTGGAATAACCGATCTCCTCGCCTATGTCCTTGATAAAGCCTCTTGCATCTCTGGTGCCTGCAATTTCTACGGTGGCATTCAGAATGCGGTAGTTTAAAAAACGGTATTCCATAATTACGTTATAGGGTGCGCTACCCTGCTTCATAACTATGGCGCGTCTGGTGTAATCGGCACAAAGTGCCCTTACAATCTCCTCTATCCCCTCGGGAATTACAATCTCTTCAGGCATCTCACTTCCTCCAGCTCGCGGGAGAGCTCCTCAAGGGCATACTGAAGCCTCTTAAGATTGTCCAGAGCCTCCTGTGCCTCGGCCACCGTTTCCTCAAGCTCGGGAATCCATTGCCCAGGCGCCTGCTCAGCCCAAGTAGGTATCATTTCAATAAGTAAATTATGTACAGAGAGCATTTCCTCGTTCTCTTTAATCCTAGCGGAAATTTTGTTCATATCACGACGGATCTCCGACGGACTTCTGTAAAGTCTGGGGGGCATTCCCTCGTAAACGTTCATACAAGAATACATTTGTTTCTCCTTTCCTTTGTCACTTATTCTGTTATTTTCGTCGAGTGATGGCAACTGTTTTGTTGCTTGTGGCGTGACAATTATAGCATAGCATTTGTAACTTGTCAAGTGACATTTTTGAAATTTTTTTATGAAAACTATTGCATATCGGGTGACATTGTGTTATAATAAATCATAATCGGTCGACGGTGCTGATTTCTGCAATTATTTAACTGCCGTTTTTTTGAGAAATGACGGTTATTTACCTAAGAAATGATGCATAATTTAAACCTTTTGGGAGAATAAAATAATGTTAGGTGAGAAAATAAAATTTTTGAGAAAATCGAAGAAAATGTCGCTTGAGCAGCTTGCCGACCTTATCGGCACCAGCAGACAGACCGTACACAGATACGAAAACGGGATCATTACCAACATTCCCCACGACAAGATAGAGGCACTTGCCAAAGCCCTCGACACCACTCCCGCAAGGCTGATGGGCTGGGATGACGGTGCGGCTTCCTCATTTAATAATATTAGCGGACTTAAAAACTCTGCGGTGAAAACGAAAAAGCTCCCCATTCTCGGCAACGTTGCCTGCGGAGAGCCTATTTTCGCCAGCGAGGAGTATGATTATTATGCTACTGTCGGTGCGGATATTGCCGCAGACTTCTGCCTTAAGGCAAAGGGTGACAGTATGATCAATGCCAGAATTTTTGACGGCGATACCCTATTCGTCAGAAAGCAGGAGAGCGTTGAGGACGGTGAAATTGCCGTGGTGCTTATCGATGACGAGGCCACCGTAAAGCGTGTGTATTTTGACAGAGAGAACGGTATTCTCACCCTTATGCCCGAAAATCCCACCTACAAGCCTATGCGATATATGGGCTCAAGGCTGAACAGCACCAGAATTCTCGGCAAGGTTGTTTCGGGACAGTATAAAATATAAAATATTTTTGTTGACAAAATAAAAAGTTTGTGATAAAATAATTCCGTTATAGGATTTTTCCTCTTTGGGAGGAGTAGCGGTGCGGCTGGCTTTTAGAGAGTGGGCGGTTGGTGTGAGCCCATAGCGGCAGCCGTGAAGGTAGCCCGAAGTATCTTGGGAAGAACGGCATTTTGCTTATTAGACCCCGACGGTGAGCACCGTTATATGCGTAATGAGGTGGATTTTTATCCATAAAATCAGGTGGTACCGCGATTATTCGCCCTGAGCAGAAAATGCTTGGGGCGTTTTTTGTTTTATTTTACAAGTGAGGTTTCGGCTTTGCCGAAGGAAACGAAGTTAACAACCGAAAGGAAAACATAAAAAATGAAAGAACTTGCAAAAAACTACAATCCTGCCGAGTTTGAGGACAGGATATACGACAACTGGTGCGAGAAGGGATACTTCAAGCCCGATTCCGACGATAAGAAGCCTGCCTTCTCTATCGTTATTCCTCCCCCCAACGTAACAGGTCAGCTCCACATGGGTCACGCCCTTGACGAGACTCTTCAGGACATACTTGTTCGTACCAAGCGTATGCAGGGCTATTCTACCCTTTGGGTGCCCGGCACCGACCACGCAGGTATTGCTACACAGATCAAGGTTGAGGAAAGACTCCGCGTGGACGAGGGTCTCTCCCGTTACGATCTGGGTAGAGAAAAGTTCCTCGAGAGAGTTTGGGCATGGAAGGACTCCTATGAGGCGAGAATTACCGGTCAGCTTAAGAAGCTCGGTGCTTCCTGCGACTGGTCCAGACAGAGATTTACTATGGACGAGGGCTGCTCCAGAGCAGTACGCGAGGTATTCGTTAACCTTTACGACAAGGGTCTTATCTACCGCGGACACAGAATTATCAACTGGTGCCCCAGATGTCTTACCGCACTCTCCGACGCAGAGGTTGAGTATAAGGATCAGCCCGGCTTCTTCTGGCACATCAAGTACCCCATCAAGGGTGAGGATGGCTACGTAGAGGTTGCTACCACCAGACCCGAGACCATGTTTGGTGATACCGCCGTTGCAGTTAACCCCGATGACGAGGCTACAAAGCACCTCATCGGCAAGACACTTATTATTCCCATCGTTAACCGCGAGATTCCCGTAATCGCAGACGATTACGTTGAGATTGGCTTCGGTACAGGCTGTGTAAAGATCACTCCTGCACACGACCCCAACGACTTCCTTGTAGGTCAGCGTCATAATCTGGAGCAGATCAAGGTTATGAACGACGATGCTACCATGAACGCATACGCAGGCAAGTACGAGGGTATGGACAGATACAGCTGCCGTAAGGCTCTCGTTGCTGACCTTGAGGCTGAGGGCTTCCTTGTTAAGACCGTTCCTCACGACCACAACGTAGGCACCTGCTACCGTTGTGGCACCACCGTTGAGCCCCTTACAAGCGACCAGTGGTTCGTAAAGATGAAGCCCCTTGCAGCTCCTGCAATCGAGGCTGTTGAAAATGGATCTATCAACTTCGTGCCCGAGCGTTTCTCTAAGAATTACTTCAACTGGATGAACAACATCCTTGACTGGTGTATCTCCCGTCAGCTCTGGTGGGGACACAGAATTCCTGCCTTCTACTGCGACGAGTGCGGTCATATGGAGGTTAGTAAGACCGACATCGACACCTGCCCCAAGTGTGGCGGCAAGGTAAGACAGGAGGAGGACGTTCTTGACACCTGGTTCTCCTCTGCGCTCTGGCCCTTCTCTACTCTCGGCTGGCCCGACTCCACCGAGGATCTTAAGAGATACTATCCCACCGACACTCTCGTTACCGGCTATGACATCATCACCTTCTGGGTTTCCAGAATGATCTTCTCCGGTCTCGAGCATATGAATGAAAAGCCCTTCTCCACCGTATTTATCCACGGTCTTGTACGTGACGCACAGGGTAGAAAGATGTCCAAGTCTCTTGGCAACGGTATCGATCCCCTTAAGGTTATCGAGGAGTACGGCGCAGACGCGCTCCGTTTTGCCCTTGCTACAGGTAACGCACCCGGTAACGATATGAGATTCTCCGACGAGAAGATCGAGGCGGCAAGAAACTTTGCAAACAAGCTCTGGAACGCATCCCGTTTCGTGCTTATGAACCTTACCGAGAGCGACGAGGAGCTTCTTGCTCCTGCAGACGAGCAGCTGCTTACCATTGAGGACAAGTGGATTCTCTCCAAGTTCAACCGTCTTGCAAAGAGTGTAAACGACAACATCGCAAACTACGAGGTTGGTGTTGCTCTCGCAGAGATCTACTCCTTCACCTGGGACACCTTCTGTGACTGGTACATCGAGATGGCAAAGAGCCGTATCTTTGAGGGCGGTGAGGCTGCTCTCACCGCAAAGAGAACTCTCGTAAAGGTTCTCTCGGGTATTCTCGGTCTCCTTCACCCCTATATGCCCTTCATCACCGAGGAAATCTATCAGGCTATTCCTCACACCTGCGAGTCTATTATGATCTCCGAGTATCCCACCTTCAATGCCGAGCTTGACTACTCTATAGCAGAGGAGGACGTTGAGAGAATCATCTCCTGCATCACCGCTATCAGAACTCGCAGAGCAGAGATGAACGTTCCCCCCTCAAAGAAGGCAAAGCTCTACGTTGTTACCAAGTACGAGGACACCTTCAAGAACGCATCCAAGATTCTCGAGAAGCTTGCTTCTGCATCCGAGGTTATTATCACAGACAGCTATGAGTCCGACGACGCGGTTATGATCGCAACAGATGCAGGCCGTCTCTACATTCCTCTTGCAGAGGTTATCGACTTTGAGAAGGAGCGCGCAAGACTTACCGCAGAGATGAAGAAGAACGACGGTGAGATCGAGCGTATTGAAAAGAAGCTTGCAAACGAGGGCTTCGTTGCTAAGGCTCCTGCCGCCGTTATCGAGGGTGAGAAGGCAAAGCTTAAGAAGTATCTTGCGGTTAAGGAATCTCTCACTATCGCTCTTAGTAAGCTTCAGTAATTATGGAAAACGAAAAGAAAATAGAGGATCTTATCGTCTTCTCGGGACAGTATGAGGACTGCGCGGAAAACAGCCGCGTGGTCATCCCCGAGGGAATCGAGGAGATCGCAGAAAACACATTCAGAGGATACACCTATCTTAAGGAAATATCCCTGCCCCGTTCCCTAAAAAAGATTTCTGCCTGTGCCTTTGCAGGCTGTGACAATCTTAAAAGGGTGGAGATGCAATTCGGTCTTGAGGAAATTCTTGACGAGGCATTTTCCTCCTGCCCCTCTCTTAACGAAATTATTATCCCCGACTCAGTAAAGCGAATTGGCGAGGGCTGCTTTGAGGCCTGCGCCTCTCTTACGAGAGTAAAGCTGTCGGAATCTGTGGTTATGATCGGCTCGGGTGCATTTGCATACTGCTTCAACCTGACCGAAATCAACATTCCCGACTCCTGCGTGCTTGTGGAGTTCAACGCCTTTGCAAACTGCTTTTCTCTCGAGGGAGTGAAGCTCTCCTGCAATATGGGTCTGCTTGACGAGTCCACATTTGAGGGTTGCAGATCGCTGAAATATGTCGATATGCCAACTAAACTTGTCAAAATCGGTCGCAGAGCCTTCAAGGGCTGCTCATCTCTTGCAAGTATTATTCTGCCCGTTGGTACATCTGTGATTGGCTTCGATGCCTTTGCAGACTGCACCTCTCTCTCAAGAATTGCTATCCCCAAGGATTTAAGAGAAATCGAGGACTTTGATGCCTTCGGTGGCTGCGACGCGCTTGCTGAAATCTCCTTTGGCGGAAGCCGCGAGAGGTGGGAGCAGATTATGAGAGGAAACGCACTCTCCGTACAGAAGAGTGATTGCTCCGTATCTATCCCCAAAATATCCTTTATGAATCTGGAGTAGAAAATGGCTATAAAATACAAGTGCCTTGTGCTTGACCATGACGATACTGTGGTTGACAGCTCGGCATCTATACACTACCCCTCCTTTGTTGAATATCTTAAAATCGCAAGACCTCATCTTGCCGACAAATACACCCTTGAGGAGTATTTCGAGAAGAATTTTGAGCCCGGAATACTTGAGCTTTTCACCGATGAGATCGGACTCTCGGAGGAGGAGCTGAAGGAGGAGGAGCTCTTCTGGAGAGAATACGTTAAGAATCATATTCCTCACGTTTATCCCGGAATGGCAGAGATAATTGCCGACTTCAAGGCAGAGGGCGGTATTATTGCGGTTGACTCACACTCGGTGACCGAGAATATTGTGCGCGACTACAAGGCAGGCGGTCTTACCGACCCCGATATTATCTACGGATGGGATATTCCAGGGGAGATGAGAAAGCCTGCTCCCGGCACGCTCTTTGACCTTATGGAAAGATTCGGTCTTAAGCCCGAGGAGATTCTTGTGGTTGATGACCTTAAGCCCGGCTACGATATGGCAAAGGCTGCGGGTGTTGACATTGCGGCAGCCGCCTGGGCACACAATGTTCGTGGCATCAGAGAGTTTATGTCGAAAAACTGCGAGTATTTCTGCGAGACGGTAGAGGATCTTAGAAAGATTATTTTTGAGTAAAAAATAGAGCCGACGGAAAAAACCGTCGGCTTTGTGACAAAATCACATTAAACTTTTCCTTTATATGGTATACTAATACCACAAAAGAAAGGAGACTGCTATGAAAAAATTAATTTCTATTTTTATCCTTATATTTATAATCGGCTCTATGCTTATGGGCTGTAGCATTGTTACTCCCGAAAACGAGGTTGATCCTGATGGCACTCCCGGTGGTGGCGGTCCTGATTCCGACCCCGAGCCTATCTACACAGTAGGCACGAGAGTGGGAAATCTTATGGAGGCGGTTGAGCTTAATAAAATCGACGGCAGCGGTAGTGTGAGCATCGAGGACTACAAGGGCAAGATCATCATCTTTAACCTTTGGGCTACCTGGTGTCCTCCCTGCACAGGTGAGCTTCCTCATTTCAGCGAATTTGCCGAGGAATATGCCTCTGACGTAGTTATCATTGCGGTCCACGTGTCGAACAACAACCAGAATGCATACTCAGAGGTTTCTACTAACTACAAGAATTCCAAGATCGTATTTGCCTATGATACTATCACCGATGATGCATATATTGCGGCAGGCGGAAACGGATACGTTCCCTACACCGTTATTCTTGACAGAAGCGGAGTTATCGTATATTCCGACAGCGGTGCACTCAGCTATCAGAGGCTGGAGCAGCTTGTTGCTCCCTTAAAGTAAAAAAATCCCGTTGGGTTTACCAACGGGATTTTCTATTAGGTAATTGTCTTGATAATATTAGAGTCTGCGATCTCAACGTAGATTTCGGGATCAAAGTCGATAAGCAAATCGCGGAAGAATTCGCTGATGTGCTGCTCGGTGTAGTAGTGGCCTGCCTCGATAAGATTAATACCCATTTCGGTGGCCTCCTCCATTACGTTGTAGCCGATTCTACCCGAGAGGAATGTGTCTGCTCCTGCCTCAATAGCCGCCTTTACGTAGCCCTTACCGTCACCGCCAACAACGGCAACCTTATGCACGTCGCTGAAGCCGTCGGCATATCTTACTGCGTCTGCACCGATAAGCTGCTTTACTCTATAAGCAAAGTCCTGAATCTCCATAGGTTCGTCGATAGTACCGATTCTGCCAAGGTCACCCTCACCGAAGGGCACCGCATCATACATACCGAGAATCTCGGCAAGACGGTCGTTTACTCCGCCAACAAGCTTGTCAGCGCGGGTGTGGAAGGAGAATACGGTAATGCCGTTGCAGATAAGCTTAATGAGCTTTCTTGCTATATGATTTTCCTCATCGATAGAGGAAAGAGGCTTGAACACCAAGGGGTGATGAGAAACGATAAGGTCAAAGCCACGCTCGATGGCGTAGTCAACGATCTCCTCGGTTACGTCAAGAGCAACGAGGGCGCGACAAATCTCGGAGGAGCCGTCGGAAAGGCACATTACACCGTCGTTGTCCCAGGGCTCGCGGAGAGATGAGGGAATACGCTCCTCAAATTTATGATAAAGCTGCTTTGCGTTCATATCAAATTCCTTTCATAATCAGGTCGTTAAGGTCAAGGATAAGCTGCTCGTCATCTGTGCAATCTACCCCTGCCTCCTTCTTGCCCTCGGTGGCCTTGATGAGAGCAGAAAGCTTGTTTTTAAGATACCTACGTCTGAATTCCATACCAAGATATTTACAATCGGGTGAGCCTGCCAGGGCCTCAAGAACGGATATTTCCCGACTCTTCCCGTCATAAATTACAGCAAAGCACACGTAGTACTTACCTGCATCAAGGCTGTAGCTCTCGCAGGTAATCCTGAAGCCCGAGGAGGCAAGATACTCGCGAAGCTTCTCCTGCTTGGTCATAGGCTGAAGAATAAGATTAAGCCCTGCGTCCTTAAGGTGGGATGCGCGCTCGATAATATCGGCAATAAGCTCGCCACCCATACCGCAGATGGCATAGTCGGTAATACCCTTGCCCGAAAGCACAGTAGCTCCGTCGGTAAGGATAAAGTCGGTCTCACCAAGTCTATTTCGCTCCTCCGCATTCTTTCTTGCAGAGGCAAGAGGTCCTTCGTTTATGTCACAGCAATAGGCAAATTTAATTTTACCCGAATCAAGCAAAAAAAGAGGCAGATACGCATGATCGGTGCCGATGTCGGCCAATATCGCGTCCTGCCTCGTTAGTTCTGCCACAGAGAGCAGACGCGCGTTTAATGCGCTGTTTTTCATTACTTATTCTGGAGATACTCGTTAATCTTCTTTACAAGCTCATCAGCATCGGTGCCGTGAACTGCACAAGCCTCTGCAATAGACTCACCTCTGGAGTGAGGGCAGCCGAGACAGTGCATACCGATCTCAAAGAAGAACTGTGCTGTATTTACGTCAAAATCAAGAATATCGCCGATAAGGCTATCTTTTGTTACCTGCATTTTAGTATTCCTTTCTTTAGGGCAAATTTGTTTAACAGAGTAAGTATACCACATTACGACAAAAAAATCAATATTTATTTTAAAGTTACTATTTACATTTTGAAGATTTTGTGGTAAAATACTTCTGTATGACTAATTTCTAGAAGAAGAAAGGACAAAAAAGACGTGATAGTTGCCCTTGATGAAGCAAAAAGAAAGCTGACCGCCCTCTACGACGTGGTAGGGGAGCTTAAGAATCAGCTCAGAATAGATGAAGCAAAGGAAAGATGTGCCGAGCTCGAGAGAGAGACTATGGTGCAGGATTTCTGGAATGATGCGGAAAAGTCCTCCAAGAAGCTGCAGGAAATCAAACAGCTGAAGGATAAGTATGAGAGCTACGAGGCTCTTGCCGCAAGACTTGACGATGCCTTTACCCTCTGCGAGATGGCTATTGAGGCAGAGGACGAGGATTCGGTAGAGGAGGTGCTCTCCGAGACCGCAGAGATCGAGGAGGAGGCAGAGAAAAAGAGAATTGAAGTACTCCTCTCCGGCCCTTATGATAAGAATAATGCAATACTTTCCTTCCATCCCGGTGCAGGTGGTACAGAGGCTCAGGACTGGGCATCTATGCTTTACCGTCTTTACACCAGATGGGGTGAGAAGCACGGCTTTAACGTTAAGCTCATTGACTGGCTTGACGGTGATGCGGCAGGTATTAAGTCTGCAACCATTATGGTTGAGGGTATGAATGCTTACGGCTACCTTAAGAGTGAAAACGGTGTACACCGTCTGGTAAGAATTTCTCCCTTCGATGCATCTGGCAGACGCCAGACCTCCTTTGCATCCGTTGAGGTTATGCCCGAGTTTGAGGATGATGACACCATCGTTCTTCGTGACGAGGACCTTGACATTACTGCGCACCGTTCCTCCGGTGCAGGCGGTCAGCACATTAACAAGACCGACTCCGCTATCCGTATCGTGCACAAGCCTACCGGTATCGTTGTTGGCTGTCAGACCGAGAGAAGCCAGCTTCAGAACAAGGAGACCGCTCTTAAGATGCTGAAGGCAAAGCTTATGGAAATCAAGCTCCGCGAGAAGCTTGACCGTATCGAGGATATTCAGGGTAACAAGGCAAATATCGAGTGGGGTAGCCAGATCAGATCCTACGTATTTATGCCCTACACTCTTGCCAAGGATACACGTACAGGACACGAGGACGGCAATATCGACTCTGTAATGGACGGTAATATCGACGGATTTATCAACGCTTATCTTAAGCAGCTCTCCGCAGGTGAGATTAAGTAAAAATTAAAACGGTGCGAAATTCGCACCGTTTTTTTATATGTGATTAAGGATTTCTCGGGGGCTTTTAAAAAGATTTTCTGCCCCTGCAGAGCGGAGCTGTGCTTCGGTGCGGAAGCCGTAGGTGACGAAGAACGCGTTTTTTATCTCTGCGTTTCTTGCGGTCAAAACGTCGGGCTCGGAGTCACCGATATAGGCGGTTTCCTCTCGGGTTGTGCCAAGCTCCTGCATAATACCGTAGAGAGCATCGGGCGAGGGCTTCAGGGGGATATTATCTCTGCCACCGTAAACCAGGTCGAAGCTATTCTTGAAAAAGTGGTTAACCGTGGCTTTGACAGCAAAATCCGGCTTGTTTGAAAGTACGGCAAGTCTAATTCCCTGCTCCTTAAGTGCGGACAAAAGCTCCTTTACCCCCTCGTAGGGCTCGGTCAGGTAGTAGGGGGAGGCATTATATGCCTCGTTATAGGTGCTGAACACTCGGTCAAAGAGGGAGATATCTCCGCCCACCGAATTAATAGCACGTTCAATAAGCTTTACAGCACCGTTGCCAACAAAGGCCATAGTGTCGGCCTCGCTTACAGGGGGCAGACCGCAGGTGCCAAGAGCATAATTAAGATAGTGATTTATGGTTTTAATAGTGTTAAGAAGTGTGCCGTCTAAGTCAAAAACGGCACACTTTATCTTTGTTTTGTCAAGTTTAGTTGTCATATCAAAGCTTCTTTATTATTTCCTCAAGTCTTGAGAGGTCGATTTTCTTTTTGTTACCCTTAATGGCGAGGGTCAGATTTTCGGGTCTGAATACCACCTCCGCGACCTCTCTGATGCGCTCGGGGGTGACCGCCTTATACTTCTCTGCTCTCTCCTCCACCGAGGAGTAGCCTGCACTCATAATATGGTTATCGTATGCCATAGTAAAGTTAAGCTCTCTTGCCTCATCGTAAAGGAGTCCTGCGTTGGTAACATAGCCTGCCTTCATCATAGAGGACTCGTCGGGGGTGCTATCCTTTATCTCGCGAAGCAGGGAGACGGTGGTTTCCACCGCATCGTAAACAGAGCCGCCACGCACCTCAAAGGAGAAAACAAGTGTACCTATATTATTATATCTCTCACTAGAGCCTGAAATATCGTAAAAGAGACCGCGTTTCTCACTCATCTCGATAAAGAAGCGCGAGTTGTAGCCACCGAGGAGCATATCGTAAAGCAGGTCGCTCTCTGCAATGGTCATTTTACTCATATCCATATCAAAGGAGAAGCGAAGCATAGTGAAATCCGCATTCTTGATATGCACCCTGCCGTCTCTCTTGCCAAAGGAGGCAGCGACGGGGGCAATATTTTCGTTTCGTCTGCCCTCTCTTACCCTGTATTTTTCTATCTCGGAGGACAGCTTCTCAAGGTCGGAGTCGGTATAGCTGCCTGTGACGTAGAAGAAGATATTGTCGCGTGTCATAACCGACTGTCTGTATTCCTCAAGACGGGTCTTAGTAATCTTCTCCACCCCACCGAGAGTGCCTGTAATCGTGCGAGAGAGGTTGGTGCCCTCGTGGACAATATTTCCTGCAAAGGTGGAGAGCGAGGTGCTGTCATCTCCCTCTCTGATTTCGGCCTTGATACGCTCGCGCTCGGTCTTAATCTCGGATGCGGAGAGGATTATGGGTGAGAGAATTCTGGAAATGATCTCGGAGGCAAGGCCAAAATTAGGCGATGCAC
Organism: Eubacteriales bacterium; assembly: GCA_045632145.1. Lineage (GTDB taxonomy): Bacteria > Bacillota > Clostridia > Oscillospirales > CAG-272 > UBA1740. The sequence continues at coordinate 62,325 of JAZQWB010000005.1, forward strand.
CTGTGATGTAAAACTGAACCATCTCGCTATAGGTGGATGCGTTGAATTCGATGCCATAGCGGTCAAGTGTGGAGTAAAGTCCACCATCCATGATAGCACCGACGTTGCGGATTGCCGCATGCTCAAGGAAATGGGTAATTCCGGAAAGCTCCTCGTGCATACTGCCCGCCCTGATAAAGAGCGAGATGTAGAAGCTATGGATACTCGGATTTTTGTAATCGTAAATGGTTACACCGTTTTTGGTAACACGGCTTTGTTCCTTAAACATTTTCGCTCCTTTCATTGTTATATTAAAGCTATGGATTTTTCGATGATTTTTGTGCTTTGCGAGCGAAGGTGTAGTTACCTACTCCGAGCGAGAAAAGTGCAAAAAGCGCGAAAAATCAAAGCTTTCTAAGCTTTGCAAAGGTCTGCATAAGCTTCTTTACCTGCCCGTTGTCAAAGCGCACCTCGTAGAGCACGTCACCGCCCATATCACGGGAGGAAAGTATTGTGCCCTCGCCAAACATATCGTGCTTTACACGGCTGCCGACAGATATCTTCTCTACTCCATACTCGGCGGCACCCTGCTTCTCACGCTTCTTGGGTGCAATCTCAACAGGACGGTTAAACTCGCGAAGGTAGTTGCCCCTCTCCTGCTGATAATTCTGCTGTCCGCCATAGGTGGCATAGCTATTCATAGGCTTGCGTCTGGGAGCATCCTCGAAAATAAGTCTGTCGGGAAGCTCATCCTTGATGAATCGGGAAAGCTTATTATACGTTGTCTTACCGTACATCATACGGCTCTGTGTATGGGTGACGTAGAGCATCTCCTTTGCTCTGGTGATAGCAACGTAGGCAAGGCGTCGCTCCTCGCTCATCTCCTCTGCCTCACCGATATTCTGCAGCGAGGGGAAAATACCGTCCTCCATACCTGCAAGGAATACCACAGGGAATTCAAGTCCCTTTGCCGCGTGTACGGTCATAAGAACAACCGCATCGGCATTCTCATCATACTTATCCACGTCGGCAACGAGAGAGATTTCCTCAAGGAAGCCGTGAGGAGTGGCCTCAAGTCCAAGATCGGCACATCTCTGCTCATACTCTACAGCGGCACCGATAAATTCCTCTACGTTTTCTATCTTTCCCTCTCCCTCAAAGCCCTCGGCAGTGAGCATAGCCTTGTAGCCCGAGTCCTCGAAGAGGGCGGTTATCATCTCGGAGGGAAGCTTCTTCTCCTCCTTGATCTTTTCTATTATATCCGAAAAGGCCTTAAGCTTTTCGGCATTCTTGGAAAGCGCGGTATGGTCGGACGCATTTTTCACCACGTCATACATAGAAAGGCCGAGAGAGGAGGCAATCTCCTCAATGGCATCAACGGTGGTCTGTCCAATCTTACGCTTGGGCTCGTTGATAATGCGCTTAAGACGAAGGTTGTCAAAGGGGGACACAAGGACAGAGAGATATGCCATCATATCCTTTACTTCCTTACGGTCATAGAAGCCCATATCTCCCACAACGCGATAAGGAATACCACTCTTGGCAAAGGATGTCTGGAGCGAGCGGCCAAGGGCATTGATTCTGTAAAGCACCGCAAAATCCGAATACTTGCGGCCGTCTCTCTTTATGCCGTTGTTAATACGGTCAATGATGTACTTGCCCTCGTCATTCTGGTCATCCGACTGATGGAGAATGATCTTCTCACCTGCACCCTTGTCACACCAGAGGCGCTTGTCACGTCGGTTGTCATTGTGGTGGATAACCGCATTTGCCGCCTCAAGAATGTTGCCTGTGGAGCGGTAATTCTGCTCCAGCTTTATTACCGTAGCATCGGGATAGGTGGTATCAAAGTTAAGAATATTTTCAATGGTAGCACCGCGGAATTTATATATCGACTGGTCGTCGTCTCCTACTACCATAATGTTTCTGTATTTATCCGAGAGTATCCTGGTAAGCACAAACTGTGCGTAGTTGGTGTCCTGATACTCGTCAACCAAGACAAACTTAAACTTATTCTGATAATACTCTCTTACGTCCTCCTCGCGCTGAAGAAGGTCAACCGTCATCATAATGATATCGTCAAAATCGACCGCGTTATACTCCATAAGCTTCTGCTGATAAAGCTTATAGATACGGACAATATCTCTGCTTCTGGGGTCCTGATTTACGTCTATATCATCTGGGGTCTTAAGCTCGTCCTTTGCAATACTGATAGCATTGGCAACCGCCTTTACGGCAAGGCGCTTTTCATCTATGCAAAGTTCCTTCATACAGCCTGTGAGAAGTCTCTTCTTATCATCTGTATCGTAGATAGAGAAGCCCTCGCGGTAGCCGAGACGGTCACCGTATTTACGGAGGATACGGAGGCATACCGAATGGAAGGTGCCCGACCAAACAGAGCCTGCGATATCGGGGTCGTCAAAGGTGCGAAGAAGTCTCTCTCTTATCTCGCCTGCCGCCTTGTTGGTGAAGGTGATGGCAAGCACAGACCAAGGGGCTGCGGAGTGAGATGCAAACTGAGGAAGAATCTCCTCAATCTCCTCGGGCTCCATATCAATAGCCCCCTCAAGCACCTCGGCCGCCTCGGGAGAAAGCCCATCGGGATATTCCTCCGAGAAGTATGCGTTGCCGTACTTTATAAGATATGCAATTCTATTTACTAAAACCGTAGTTTTTCCACTACCTGCGCCTGCAAGCACAAGAAGGGGGCCGTCAACGGTAAATACGGCCTTGCGCTGCTCTGGGTTAAGTCTTCTGCCATAAACCTTGTCGAAAAGAGCGCGCTTTGCACTTAGGTATTTATTGATAATTTCCTGCATTTTTTCTTTACTTTCGTTAAATTTAAACATCTCGGCGAAATCTTCGTAATTTTTACACCGAGTTTTTTTGTTTTTGCAAATAGAGGAGGGGACTTTATATAAATCGGAAAAATAATTTTTATTTCCGAAGGAGTATACAAAGCCGATTTTCTGCAAATCTGTGACACCCATTTTTGTGGCTTTTCCACAGTCCCGTATGTTGAAAATGTGGATAAATAACCGCCAAAAAAGGCCTTATCCACAGTCATTATGCCCAATTTTCACTGTTTTGGCCAGAGTTTTCCACATTTGGAATGGGTGAGGGGCATTTTGAGCCATTAAGTCACAAAAAGTGCACTTTTCCGTTATTTGACAAAAAGGGCTTCATTTTCAGCTCTGTTTTTGCCATTTGAAAGCTAAATTTCTGCCCTTGTTTTTGTTGTATTTTGTCGTGGTAAAATTTACGAAATAAATCAGCGCTTTTTATTCTTCGCTGTCTTTTTGCCCGATTTCTCCTGCTTTTTAGCCGAGGCGGGCTTGCGAGTCATTCTATCTGCCTCGCGACGGATTCTGTCGGCGTCCTCACCGAAGATACGGTCGAACTTGCTCTTGCCCTTTTTCTTGGCGGTCGAGGCATAATAGCCAACTCCGAGAGCGCCTGCGGGAGTAGGTCCGCGCTTAGCCTTCGAGCTGCCCTTTTTCTTTGCCGAGCCACTCTTCTTTACGTTCTCGGGAATAAATCTACCGCCTGCAAAGGATGGACGTACAAGACACTCGGGGCCGTTGCCGATAAGGTCCTCTCTGCCTGCAAGACGGAGAGCCTCGCGTACAAGATTAGCGTTATCGGGCTTGGAATACTGAAGAAGAGCGCGCTGAAGCTGCTTTTCGTGATAGTCGGTAGTAACCTGCACCTTTTTGCCGGTCATAGGGTGAATGCCTGTGTAGTACATTACCGTAGAAATAGTACCGGGGGTGGGATAGTAGTCCTGCACCTGCTCGGGCATATAGCCCCATTTCTTGAGCCAGGTGGCCATCTCAACGGCATCGTTAAGAGTTGTACCGGGGTGGCTGGACATAAGGTAAGGCACAAGATACTGCTCAAGCCCTGCCTCACCGCAGAGTGCGAAATACTTCTTCTTAAACCTCTCGTACACCTCGATAGGAGGCTTGCCCATCATCATAAGAGTATTGTTGGCACAATGCTCGGGGGCAACCTTAAGCTGTCCCGACACGTGATGAGTAACGAGCTGACGGAAGAAGGAATCGTCATCGTCATAAATAAGATAGTCAAAGCGGATGCCCGATCTTACAAACACCTTCTTAATCTTAGGCAGAGCCTCGATCTCGCGAAGAAGATGAGCATACTCGGTGTGGTCCACCTTAAGATGCTTACAGGGGGTGGGCGCAAGGCACTTACGTCCGGGGCAAACACCGTTTTCCTTCTGTCTGTCGCAGGAGGGGTATCTGAAATTGGCGGTAGGACCGCCTACGTCGTGGATATAGCCCTTGAAATCGGGCATCTCGGTAATAATCTTGGCCTCGCGGATAACGCTCTCCTCACTTCTGGAGCGCACCTCTCTACCCTGATGGAATGCAAGGGCACAGAAGTTACACGCACCGAAGCAGCCGCGGTTATGTGTAAGCGAAAACTTAACCTCGGTAATAGCAGGTACACCGCCAAGTGCCTCATAGTCGGGATGATAATTTCTCGCATACGGAAGGGCGTACACTTGGTCAAGCCCCTCTCTCTCAAGAGGGGGCATAGGGGGATTCTGCACCAGCATCTTGTCACCGTAATACTCAATAATGGCCTTACCCTTTACCGAGTCGGTATTCTTATACTGTGTGGCAAAGGCCTTGGCATAAACGGCCTTGTCTGTCTTAAGGGTATCGTAATCACCAACCTCAACAGAGTCGAAGTGAACAGGCTCACCGACCTTGCCAAGATAAACGGTGCCACGCACGTCGCGAATCTTTTTAACAGGCACACCCTTGTCAAGCAGTCTGGCAATGCGACGGAGGATATTTTCACCCATACCGTAGGTAAGCAGGTCTGCTCTGGAGTCCACGAGAATACTGCGACGCACTCTGTCCTCCCAATAATCGTAGTGTGCAAAGCGGCGCAGAGATGCCTCAAGACCGCCAATAACGATAGGAATATCACCGTATGCCTCGCGGATACGGTTGCAATATACGATAGTCGCACGGTCGGGACGGAGTCCCATTTTTCCACCGGGGGAATAGTAGTCATAGGAGCGGCGCTTCTTTGATACCGTATAATGTGCCACCATAGAGTCGATATTTCCGCCTGTAACAAGGAAGCCAAGACGGGGTCTGCCAAAGCGCTTAAAGTCCTCGGTGCTCTTGTAGTCGGGCTGAGAGAGAATCGCCACGCGGAAGCCCTCTGCCTCCAAGACTCTTGAGATGATGGCAACGCCAAAGGACGGGTGGTCCACATACGCGTCACCCGTCACATATACGAAATCTACCTCGGACCAATTCCGAGCCTTAACGTCCTCCGCATTTACCGGAAGAAACAAATTTCTGTCTGTCATAATAAACGATTAAATAGTAAAGCTATCGAGTGCTACCTCGGTCTGCTCTCCACTTTCCATATCACGAAGCTGTGCCTTACCTGCCTCAACCTCGCTGTCACCGATAATAAGGGTATACCTTGCACCCTTCTTGTTAGCATACTTCATCTGTGCCTTAAGGCTTCTGCCCACAACGTCGCACTCGGCAAACCTGCCCTCTCTGCGAAGTCGCTCGGTAATCTCAAGGCCCTTAACCATAGCCCTCTCACCAAGAGCGGCAATGTAGATAAGAGGCTTTGCACCCTCGATATTATCAAGGCCAAGCTCACGCATAGCAAGGATAAGTCTGGTAATACCCATACCGAAGCCGATACCGGGAAGCTCGGGGCCACCGAGAGAGGAAACAAGACCGTCATAACGGCCGCCGCCGCAAACGGTAGACTGAGCACCGATGCCCTCGGCAATAAACTCAAATACGGTGCCTGTGTAGTAGTCAAGGCCTCTTACGATAGAGGAATCTACCACGTAGTCGATATTCATAGCACCAAGTGCGCTCTTAAGCATATTGAAATTAGACTCACAGCCCTCGCAAAGATGGTCAACGGTCTTGGGTGCATTTACGGCAAGAGCGTGGCAATCGGGATTCTTACAGTCAAGCAGACGCAGAGGATTCTTCTCAAGTCTGGTCTTACAGGTGTCGCAAAGGGTGTCAACGTGAGAGTTGTAATACTCTACAAGAGCCTCTCTGTACTTGGGACGGCAGTCCTTACAGCCGATAGAGTTAACGTGAAGCTTTACGTTAGTAAGGCCAAGTCTCTTGAGCACCGAGTTTGCAAGCGCGATAGCGGTAGCATCGGATGCAGGGCTGTGAGAGCCGAACATCTCTGTACCAAACTGAACGAACTCACGGCTTCTGCCCGCCTGAGGCTTCTCGTGACGGAAGCAGGACATAATGTAGTAGTACTTAAGGGGCATGGGATCGGAGCATCTGCCGTTTTCGATAAGTGCTCTTACAACCGATGCAGTACCCTCGGGACGGAGAGAGATGCTTCTGCCCTCATCTCTGTCTGCAAAGGTGTACATCTCCTTCTGTACAACGTCGGTGGTGTCACCTACACCGCGAACAAAAAGCTCGGTATTCTCGAAGGTGGGAGTACGAATCTCACCGTAGCCGTACTTCTCTGCCTCCTCACGCATAATACCCTCTATGTATCTCCAGAGAGGAGTCTCCTCGGGGAGTATATCCATTGTGCCTTTAATCTTCTGAATCATTTTATTTATCTCCTAGTTTGTTAATCTTCTTTATGCGCTTCCTTAAGAAGCAGCTCCAGTCTTTCCTGATCGCCAATCCACTCAAGCATTCCGATAACCGCCTCAAAGCCTGTAGCGGCACGGTAATCTGCAGCGGATGCGTGTCTCGGTCTGTTAAGATGACCCGAGTTGGCGGCTCTCTTATAAAGGTCGCGCTCGTCATCAAGAAGCAGGGGCTCTATCCTACGCATCATAGCAGCCTGCGCCTCTGCGGTAACGTATTTCAGCGAGGCCTCGTTAAGCTCGCCCGATTTACATATTCCCCTCTCAACAAGCATACGTCTGACGTACAATCCGTGTCGTGCGTCACCAAGATATGCGAGGGCGGCTGTGGTAGGCAGCGACGCACCAATTACGCTATCGTGCATTTTAATCCTCCTGAACGTGTCGGCCGATTGGCTCGAAAAGTCATTTTTTCACAAATACATTGTAGCATAAAATTATTATAAAATCAATAGTAATATCATATAAATATTTTCTTTAAAAATTTTATTTTGCTCTTGAAAATGGACAAAGCATATGCTATAATAGGATATATAGTTATGTAAAGTTATAAAAATTCTCGTTTGGAGGGGCAAAATGGAGGGCTTTGAGTATATCAAAAGCAATTATCTTGCTCTGCTTTCCGAGATAGATCTTTTGTCGAAAAAGGTCGGTCGAGAGGTTAAGCTGGTTGCCGTAACCAAAAGCGGCAGCGACGAGGAGCTTCTGGCGATTGCCGAGGCAGGAGTGACCGACATCGGTGAAAACCGTCCCGGTGAGCTCTCGCGCAGAGGCATTCTGCTAAACGAAAACGGGTACTTCCCCGCTTTACATGAGATAGGCAATCTGCAAAGAAACAAGGTCAAGCTTATCATCGACAAGGTGTCTCTCATCCACTCGCTGGACAGCATTGCTCTGGCAGAGGAGATTGACAAGCAGGCGAAGAGGCTTGGCAGGACTGTCCGTGTGCTTGTGGAGGTCAACTCCGGCCGAGAGGAGCAGAAGGGCGGTATTTACCCCGAGGACGTAGAGGACTTTTTGAGGAGTCTTGCGGGCTTTTCTTCAATCGAGGTCAAGGGTCTTATGACCATGGGCCCTGTGTGTGAGGACCCCGAGGAGCTTCGTCCCTATTTCCGCGAGACCAAGGCTCTTTTTGACAGATTGGGTAACACCTACGGCTTTAAGGACGGCACACTCTCTATGGGTATGAGTGACAGCTATGCGGTTGCCATCGAGGAGGGTGCTACTCTTGTAAGAGTAGGCAGAAGGATTTTCAAAAAATAAAAGATTACAAAATAGAAAGGAAATTCTAAAATGTTTGAGGATTTCATGAACAAATTAAGAAAGGGAATCGGCAAGGATGACAGCACTGACATTCCCGAATTTCCCACATACGAGGAGGTTACACCCATGAACGCAGAAAGAAATGAAGAAAGAAGACCCGCTACTCCTATCGTAGCAAGTGCAGGTGACTCTGACAGCAGCCTTGAGCTCAAGGTTATTCGTCCCGCAGCATTTGACGAGGTAGGCGAGATCGCAGACCATCTTCTTGACGGTCGCACCGTAGTGCTCAACCTTGAGCTTCTCGACAACGTACAGATCGTACGTATGCTCGACTTCCTTAACGGCGTGACTTATTCTACCGACGGAGAGATCAAGAACGTTGCTAAAAACACCTTCATCATCACTCCCCACGGCGTTGACGTTTCAGACGATAACTAACCCCCAGGAGGCCGTCGCAATCTCTTTTTGCGGCGGCCAAATTTTATAACTACCAAGCAAGGAACAGAACGTGATAGAAGTAATTTATATTTTAGCAAAGACGGTATCCATTACCCTCAGCGTAGTATCTCTTGCTATGCTGGTGCGTATGATACTGCCCTGGTTCGTAGACCCGATGGAAAGCAGGATCTACGAGCTGTCCTGCCTTGTTACCGAGCCATTTGTTCTGCCCGTCAGAGCTTTTATGGTAGCGTTAAACATCGGTCAGGACTCACCTATCGATTGGGCCTTTTCAATTGCATACATTTTAATCTGGTTGCTGAAGAATCTGCTTCCTGCAATCTGACAGGAGATAAATATGACTTTAATTAAGAAAAAAAAGCCGATGGAATATATAATCTATTCGGTTATCATAATCGTCGGAATTTTTATTGATCAGCTGAGTAAGTTTCTGGTATTCAGCAATATGGAAAGGTACGAAAGCATTCCGCTGATCAAAGATTTTCTTCACATCACCTACACCACTAACCCCGGTGCTGCCTTCGGTATGATGGAGGATCAGAGATGGATATTTATCCTAGTTTCCACAGTTGCGATCCTTGCATTTGCCGTATATCTCTACCTGGGTCATGCCGAGAATTTGCTCTACGGCATCGCTATATCCATGGTTGTTTCGGGCGGTATCGGTAATATGATCGACCGTCTTGGCTTCGGCTTCTACGTTAACGAAAACGGTATGGGTGAGGTTATCGACTTCATCGACTTCTGCGGTATCTGGAAAGCCATATTCAACGGTGCTGACTCCTTTGTATGCGTGGGTGCAGGACTTCTGATTCTGGCACTTGTTATCGACCTTGTTAAAGAACACAAGGAGGAGGCGGCAAAGAAGAATGCAGAGTCCAACATGCAGAATGCAGAAATAACCGACGAGACCGCAGAGCCTGAAATTCAGGCTGCCGATTTGAATGACGAGACCGCAGAGCCTCAGCAGATAGCAGAGGCCGGTGAGGAAGAATAATGATATACACCGTATCAGATGCGGACAAGGGCAAGAGGCTTGACGCCTATCTCTCCGAGGTGGCTGAAATTTCCCGCTCGGCAGCGGCAAAGCTTATTGACGAGGGGCTTTGCACCGTAGGCGGCAAGGCACAGCCGAAGAAATACTCGGTCAAGGAGGGCGACCTTATCGACTTTACTCCTCCCGAGATCAAGGAGGCAGAGGCCCTGCCCGAAAATATACCCCTCGACGTAGTGTACGAGGATGACTGTATCATTGTAATCAACAAGCCCAAGGGTATGGTGGTGCACCCTGCTCCCGGCAATTATTCGGGCACTCTGGTAAACGCCCTGCTTTATCACTGTCGCGACTCGCTGTCGGGCATCGGCGGTGTGATGCGTCCCGGAATTGTGCACAGAATAGACAAGGATACCTCGGGTCTATTGGTTGTGGCAAAGAATGACGAGGCCCACGCGGCACTCTCCGAGGAGCTAAAATACCACGGCATTGAGCGTGAATATCGCGCCCTTGTAACAGGCGGCTTTAAGGATGACACAGGCACTGTGAATTACCCTATCGGACGTCATCCCGTAGACCGAAAAAAGCAGGCGGTGATTCTCGACGGCAGCGGAAGCGCACGCGAGGCAATTACCCACTACGAGGTGCTCGAGAGATTCGGTGGCGTGTCATATCTGGCGCTTAAGCTGGAGACCGGCCGCACCCACCAGATCAGAGTACATATGTCATACACAGGCCATCCTCTCCTCGGTGACGAGGTGTATCAGAAGAACAAAACTCAGTTTGAAAAACGCCATCCACAGCTCTTTCAGGGGCAGGCTCTTCACGCAAAGAAGCTGAGCCTTACTCACCCCAAGACAAAGGAAAGAATGACCTTTGAGTGTGAGCTTCCTGCAGAGTTCGAGAAGGCTCTTCAGCTACTGAGAAATGATATTTTGTAAATAAAAGTATGAAAAAAGACCGCTTTCGCGGTCTTTTTTCTATTAAAGGACTTTGGAAAGGAAGTCCTTAAGTCTTGCGTCCTTGGGGTTGCCGAACACCTCATCGGGAGCGCCCTGCTCCTTGATAACGCCCTCATCGATAAAGATGATTCTATCAGCAACCTCACGTGCAAAGCCCATCTCGTGAGTAACGATAACCATGGTCATACCCTCACTGGCAAGCTGCTTCATAAGGTCAAGAACCTCGCCAACCATCTCGGGGTCAAGGGCTGAGGTAGGCTCGTCAAAGAGGAGCACGTCGGGGTCCATGGCAAGAGCACGAACAATAGCAATTCTCTGCTTCTGTCCACCCGAAAGTGTGGAGGGATAAACGTTTGCCTTATCCTCAAGGCCGATACGCTTAAGGAGTGCCATCGCCTTTTCCTCTGCCTCCTGCTTGCTCTTAAGCTTAAGCTCTACGGGAGCAAGAGTAAGGTTATCAAGCACGGTCATATTGTTGAAAAGATTAAAGTGCTGGAACACCATTCCCATCTTCTGACGGGCAATATTTATGTCGATAAAGTTGTCGTTATAAATCTTCTTCATAACGGCCTTGTATTCCTTGCCCTCAGCAAGAGAAAATCTCTCTTTTAGAAGATCCTCTTTTCTGATTTTAGCAATAGCGTCCTCGTCACTAAGTCCGCCTGCAATAAGCTTCTTATAGGTGTTTGAAGCTCTGATGACCTCGTTGTGAAGATAGGGATCTACGGGATTGACAAGTCTGTCATTAAGCCAAACCTCTCCGTAGGTGGGAACGGTGAGCAGGTTCATACAACGAAGGAGAGTGGATTTACCACTACCCGATGCACCGATGATGGCAACAACCTCACCCTTTTTGATGTCGCAATCAACACCCTTCAATACGGTAACGCCATCCTCAAAGGTCTTAATAATATTCTTAACGCTTATCACCTGCTCTGAGCCTCTTTTCTATAATTTTGATAACGAAGGTAAGAAGATATACAATAGCAAGATAGAAGGCTGCAGCCACCGTCATAGGAACAACGTAGCTGGCCATATTGTTACCTGCACCGATAACCTTTGCCGCCTGAGTAAGATCGTACATACCGATCATGCTGACGATAGAGGTCTCCTTGATAAGAGCTATAAGCTCATTACCGATGGCAGGGATAACGTTCTTGATTGCCTGGGGGATAACTATCTTCATCATAGTGGTCCTACCGCTAAGGCCAAGGGCACGTCCCGCCTCGGTCTGTCCGATGTCAACAGAGAGGATACCTGCGCGGATATTCTCCGAAACGTAGGCGCCCGAGTTGATACCGAAGGCAACAATCGCGGTAATCTCCTTAGGGAAGCCTCTTATAGCAAAAATGGCATATGCCATAATGAAGAGCTGAAGCGCCATAGGAGTGCCTCTGATAATAGTTACGTAAAGCTTGCAGAGAAGCTTGGGAATCTTCATCCAGGGGCTGTCCTTTGCGATGCCGATCATAGCAACCACAGTACCCAGCACAAGACCGAGCAAGGCAGCAAATACAGAGATGAGAAGAGTGGTGCCAAGACCCTCAAAAAGCATACCAACATACTTTTCGTTAGTCAAAAGGACACCGATATTTTTAATAAAATCCATTTTTCTTTTTTCTCCAAACGCGGAAAAAGAACTGCACCGTTCAGGCGCGGTTCTTTTCCTGAAAATTATTTTAGTTCATACCCATGTGAGCCATAACCATCTTCTCGATCTTGGTCTGGCCGTTTGCGTCCTTAACAAGAAGCTCATCAAGAACTGCGTTAATAGCTGCAAGAAGCTCGGTGTTACCCTTGGTAACTGCGATAGCGTAGTGCTCGATTACAGGCTCGTCAGCCTCACCCTCTGCACCGGAGTAGTAGAGAGGATAGTACTTGAAGCCCTTAGTGCTGTTAGCAACGATGTACTGTGCGGGAAGCTGGTCAACGATGATAGCATCAATAGAGGTGCCAAGCGCATCTGCAGCAACGTTTGCAGAATCCATAGCCTGATGATTGGTGTTGGTGCCGTAAAGCACACCGCCCTCACAGTCGATCTCGGCATCTGCGTAGATCCAACCGGTAGTATCGGTCTGAGTAGCAACGGTAAGACCCTCAAGAGCCTCCCAAACGATGTACTCTACACCGTCAACAGTCTTGGTAGCTACGGTAGAGTCTGCAGGAAGAATTACATACTGAATAGAGGTGTAGTAGGGGTTGGAGAAGTCAACCTTTGCTTCTCTCTCGGGAGTAATGGTAAGACCTGCAGCACCGCAATCAGCAAGAGTGCCCTCTGCAACGGTGTCGATGATGATACCGAAGTCGCCATCCTGCCATACGATGTCCTTGCCAAGCTTTTCACCAACAAGCTCCATGATCTCAACGTCAACGCCTACGATAGTAGAGCCGTCATAGTACTCAAAGGGAGCGAAGTATGCATTGGTCTGTACGTAAATTTTTTCATTCTCACCGCCGCCGAAGCAGGAGGTAAGTGTCATGCCCATAGCGAGGAGCATGCTCACTGCAAGAATAATAGAGATGATCTTTTTCATTTTGTTTTCCTTCTTTCATTCGGGCCGGGAAAAATTTAAGCTTTTGCTCCGCCCGACTCATATTTACGTTGCTATTATACATCGTGAAAATGCGTTTGTCAATAGGTTTTTGCAAAAAAATTCAAAAAATTTGCATTTTTATTCTCAAAATGCCCTTTAATAGCCATTTTATAGCCTTTTGCAATGCATATTTATTCATTTTCGCTGAATATTGATTTTTTTATGCATATATGATAAAATAGTATTGTGAAAATTTGCGGCATTTTGCAGGGCAAAAATCTTTAAGGAGGTTCCCGAGTGGGAATTTAATGATATGATAGCATTATCGGCATCCGAAATTAATCTCTCATTTGGAACCGACGTGATACTTAACGATATCACGTTTGCAATTAATGACGGTGACAGACTCGGCATTATCGGAGTAAACGGTGCGGGCAAGACCTCGCTGTTCAAGATCATCACAGGTGAGTACACCCCCGACTCGGGTGCGGTGTATATTCAGAAGGGACACACCGTTGGCGTGCTGGAGCAGAATGCAAAGCTCTCCTCCCTGCCCTCCGATATGAGCTGTATCGAATATATGTATACCGCCTACCCCTCTCTGCTTGCTCTTGAAAGAGAGATAGCTGTGACAGAGGCGGCGCTAGCAAGGGCAAGCGGTGAGGAGATTCTCCAGCTGACCTCAAGGCTCAACGATCAGAACAACCGTTTTGCAGCCGAGGGTGGACTTGAGTTCAGATCCAGATGTCGCGGAATGCTTCTGCGTCTGGGATTTGACGACGAGCTTATTGAGAGAAAAATATCTACTCTTTCGGGAGGACAGTACACAAGACTTGCTTTGGCAAGGCTGCTAGCAACCGAGCCCGACATTCTTATGCTTGACGAGCCCACCAACCATCTGGACATTGATGCTCTCGCGTGGCTTGAAGGCTTCCTTTCTAATTATAAGAAGACGGTCATCATTATTTCCCACGACCGTTACTTCCTTGACCGAACCACAAACAAGACCCTCTGGCTCCGCTATGGCAAGGCCAGACTGTATAACGGCAGTTACTCAAGATGCAAGGAGCAGAGCGAGAATGAAGCGGCCGCTATCGAGAAGAGATACAAGGAGCAGCAGAAGGTCATTGCAAGAATAAAGGCCAACATTGAGTTCCAACGCAGATGTAATCAGGAGCACAACTACGTTACCATCAGGGCAAAGGAAAAGCAGCTTGCCAGAATGGAGAAGATAGAGCTGGCACCCAAGGACGAGAAGAATATGCGTCTGCGTTTTGCCAGCGAGGAGGAATCTGCAGGAACGGTAATGGAGGCAAAGGACCTGTGCTTCTCCTACGGTGAGAAGGTGCTGATCAAAAACCTTTCCTTCATGATCAAGAGATACGAGAGAGTAATGTTCCTTGGTGCAAACGGTACTGGAAAATCCACTCTTATGAAGCTGATAAACTCTATGCTCGTACCCACGGGTGGCTCGATTACCCTGGGCTACAACATCAAGATAGGCTACTACGATCAGGAGAACCGCGGTCTTACCGACAGTAACACTGTTTTCGGTGAGCTTCGCGAGGCATATCCCGACAAGACAGACCTGGAGCTTCGCTCTACCCTGGCGCTATTCCTCTTTGATGCGGACGATATACAGAGAAACGTATCCACCCTTTCGGGCGGAGAGCGTGCAAGACTTACGCTTGCAAAGCTTATACTTAAAAAGGTAAATCTTCTGGTAATGGACGAGCCTACCAACCATCTGGATATTGGCTCCTGCGAGGCACTTGAGAACGCATTGCTTGCCTTTGACGGCACTATTGTGGCGGTGTCTCACGACAGATACTTTATCAACCGAATTGCCTCGAGAATTATCGAGCTTGCTCCCGAGAGAGAAAACGGAATGGTGGACTGTCAGCTTGAGAGCTATGACGATGCCTTCACCGAATATATGCGTATCCGCGAGAGCAGAAATCTGATGCAGGACAGCACAAGAAAATCGGCGGCGGTTACAGACTCTAAGGCCGAGTATGAGGAAAAGAAACGCGAGAAGGCAAGAGCGCGCAGCGAGGAAAAGCAGCGCGAGAGAGCCGAGAAGAAGATACAGGAGCTTGAAAGCGAGCTTGAGGCTCTTGATGCCGAGCTATTCGGCGAGGCGGCAACCGACTATATGCGTGCCGCAGAAATAGAAGAAAGAAAATCCATGATAGAGGAGGAGCTGCTTTCGCTCTACGAGCTTGTCATGTGATGAAAGGAGTGGTCGGGTGACAGTTTTTGAATACCCCTTTAACGAAAAACCGAATATAGATAAGTGCGTATTGGCTCTTGGTTTTTTTGACGGTGTACACGTCGCCCACCGAGACCTGCTCTTAAAGGGCAAGGAGGCCGCGAAAAAAAGCGGTCTGTCCTTTGGAGTATTTACCTTCAAATCCGACGGTAGAATAAAGGCGGGTGCAAAAAGGCTTTACGACGACAGGGAAAAGGCAGAGCTCTTTGAGACTCTGGGGGCGGATTTCACCGTTTTTGCCGATTTCGGTGCGATTGGTGGCTGCACACCTCGGGACTTTGTAAAGAAAATTCTTGTCGGTGAGCTTTGCTGCATCACCTGTGTGGCAGGCTTTAACTTCAGATTTGGCAAGGGCGCGTCGGCAGGAGCAAGCGAGCTCTTGGGATATATGCAGGAGTGTGGCTGTGATGCCATAATCTGCGACGAGATTACAGCCGATGACGGAAGCACCCTTTCTGCTACCGGGATACGCAGACTTATTGAGGAAGGCAGGACCGAGGAGGCAAATATGCTTCTTGGCTCCCCTTATTATATTAAAGGAAGAGTTTTGCACGGAAGAGCCGACGGCCGAAAGCTGGGCTTCCCTACCGCAAACCTGGAAATCGGTGAGGGCAAGATAGTGCCCCGCCTCGGAGTTTACCGCACGGCTGTGGCTATAGACGGTCGAATTTACTCGGCTGTAACCAATATCGGCAGGTGTCCCACCTTTATGGGTGAGAGCACAAGGCTGGAGGCACATCTTATCGGCTTTGACGGTAATCTTTACGATAAAGAAATAAAGGTATATATCCTTGGATTTTTACGCGATGAGAGAAAATTCGGCTCTCTTGATGAGCTGAAGGCGCAGATAAATCTTGACAGGGAAAGAACAATTATAGAAAACGGAGAATTAACATGGCAGGCACTTGGACAAAAATAACCGTTACCGGAAATATAAAGGACCTTGACGGCATCGTTGCAGTAATGAGTATGCTGGACAACGGTCTTATGATAGAGGACTACAGCGACTTTTCGCTCAACGGCATGTACGGTGAGCTTGTTGACGAGACTATTCTCAACGCAGACCGCGAGACCGTAAAGGTTTCACTCTTTGTCCCCGAGGAGAGAAATCCCCTTGAGTATAAGGAATTCCTCGAGACCAGGCTCTCTGCCCTCTCTATTGGCGGTGAAATCAGCCTTGAGGGTATGAATGAGGACGACTGGGCAGAAAGCTGGAAGCAGTATTACAAGCCTGTCCCTCTCGGAAGAATCACCGTTGTTCCTGCCTGGGAAAAGTATGAGGCAAAGGAAGGCGAGGTTATCGTGCGTATGGACCCCGGTATGGCCTTCGGCACAGGCACCCACGAGACCACAAGACTCGTTATCCGTCTTATGCAGGACGAGCTCCGTGGTGGCGAGCGTCTGCTTGACGTAGGCACAGGCTCGGGCATCCTCTCTATCTGTGCATCCAAGCTTGGTGCAAGGAGCTGCAACGCATATGACATCGACCCCGTTGCCGTAAAGGTGGCAAGAGACAACGCACTTGCAGACGGCTGTAACAATATTACCGTAGGCGTATCCGACCTTCTCAAGGGAGTCGACATCTCCGAGGGCAAGTATGATTTCTGCGTTGCAAACATCGTGGCAGACATCATCATTCGTATGCTCCCCGACATCAAGGACTACGTGAAGAGTGGCGCACCCCTTATCCTCTCGGGCATTATCGGTGAGAGAGCCGACGAGGTAAGAGCCGAGGTTATCAAAAACGGCTTCACGGTTGAAAAGGAAATCAAGGAGAATGACTGGGTAGGAATGCTGGTCAGAATATAATATGCCAAGATTTTTTGTTAACAAGAGCAATATTGAGGAAAGCAAAATAATTATAGACGGTGTTGACGCTCATCACATCGCCCGCTCTCTCCGTATGGCAGAGGGTGAGGAGGTTGTTGTGTGCGACGGTGAGGGGGCTGAATATCGCTGCACTCTCAGCCGTATCCGCGACGAGGAGTGCGAGTGTCAGGTTATCGAGGCGCTTAAGTCCAACACCGAGTCCCCTGTGAGAATAACTCTCTGTATGGCATACCCCAAGGGTGACAAGCTGGAGACCGTTATTCAGAAGGCGGTGGAGCTGGGCTGCGACCGTATAATTCCCTTTGAGTCCTCAAGATGCATCAAGCGTCCCAAGGCAGAAAAGGCGGAAAAGCAGACCGCAAGGCTTCAGCGTATTGCCGAGGAGGCGGCAAAGCAGTGCGGCAGAGCAAGAATTCCCGAGGTGCTCTCCCCCCTATCCTTTAAGCAGATGCTTCAGATTGCAAGCCAAAGCGAGCTCTCGCTCCTCTGCTACGAGAATGAGGATGGCAGAAGCATCAAGGACGAGCTTTCTGGGACGGATAAAAAAAGCATTTCAATTATCGTTGGTGCAGAGGGTGGCTTTGCCCCCGAGGAGGCTGATATGGCAGTCGAGGCAGGCTGCGTGTCCGTAACCCTGGGCAACAGAATTCTCAGATGCGAAACAGCGCCTCTCTACGCTCTGACAGCCATATCCTATGAGTTGGAATTGTAAACCATAATTCGCACAAAAGTAATTTATCGTTAAATTATACAAACTTTTTTAACTTTTTTTGTGAAATTTTTCATTTTTTTCGAAAAAACTATTGAAAATTATCTAAAAATGAGTTAGAATATAGTACAGTATATACAAAAGCTACCTTTTAGACCCTTCTCCGAAGGGCTTAATGGGTAATTTTTGTTGTTTGGTTAAAATAACCCGTAAGTTTTTTATTAACGAAAGGACCGACAAAACATGTCTAACCGCCTGTATCAGACAGTACTTCATCAGATGAAGGATGTTATCGGCCGTACCATCGGTATTATTGATGAGAACGGTATCATTATCGCCTGCAGCGAGCTTTCCAAGATTGGAGAGTCCAAGCAGAGAATCAGAGAGGAGCTTTCTCTCTCCACCGACGCGATCATCTATGACGGATACACCTACCGATTCATCAATAACGAGCAGAATGACTGCATCTGCTTTGTTGAGGGTGGCGATTCTCACGCTGGCAGCATGGCTGAGCTTCTCGCAATCTTCCTCGGCAATATGAAATCCCTTTATGACGAGAAATATGACAAGGGCTCCTTTATCAAGAGCGTTCTTCTTGATAATATCCTTCCCAGTGATATTTACATAAAGTCTAACGAGCTTCACTTCTCCAACGAGGAGCACAGACTCGTATTTGTAATCAAGTTCCAGAACAGCGGTGTTCTTCCTCCCTACGAGATTATCCAGGAGCTTGTTGGCTCCAGCGACAAGGACTACGTTATCAACATCAGCGAGCAGGACGTAGTTATCGTTAAGGAGGTTTCTCCTGAGGTTGAGTCTGGGGAGATGGAGGCATACGCACAGGGCATCATCGAGAGCGTGCAGGCAAACCACGGCCTCAGAGCTCTGGTTGGTATCTCCTCTGTTGTTGACAATCTTAAGGACCTTGCAAGAGCATACAAGGAGGCAAGAATTGCCTTTGAGGTTGGTAAGGTATTTGATATTGAGAAGCCCGTTATTTCCTACGAGAATCTCGGTATCGGCAGACTTATCTATCAGCTTCCCACCACCCTCTGCGAGATGTTCCTCTCCGAGGTATTCAACAAGGGCAGCCTTGAGTCTCTCGACCGCGAGACCCTTATGACCGTACAGAGCTTCTTCGAGAACAACCTTAACGTTTCCGAGACATCCAGAAAGCTCTTTGTTCACCGTAACACCCTTGTATACCGTCTTGAGAAGATCAAGAAGCTCTCCGGCCTTGACCTTCGTGAGTTTGAGCACGCGGTAACCTTTAAGGTTGCGCTTATGGTAAAGAAGTATCTTTCCAACAAGCCTACCAAGTATTAATATCGGTTAAACATAGTATAATATATAAAAGTGTTTTCTGGGGTTGCCTTTTTTCGGGTAGCCCCGAAAATGCGTAAATTTATCCTTGAAGGTAAAGAAATTGATAAAATTAAATAAAAGCACAGTATTAAGTAAGATTTTAGCTTTAATTCTTACTTTATCCGTTCTGATTTCCGCCCTCACCTCCTGCAACCTCTTTGGCTACACGGCCGAAAATGCAGATGAGCTTCTTGGCAACGTTGAGGCCTCCACCGAGAAGGCGACCTACGGCTTTGTGGCCGACTATCTTAAGGAGTGGGGTGTACCCAGCTTTGACGGTGTGAAATTCAGATATATCGAAACCGTTGTTAAACAGTACTTCAACTACGGAAGCGGTCTGCCCGAAACCTATGCGCACGCACAGGAAACCGTAAGGCTCTTTGTTGAGAGCTATTACCACCAGATAGACCTTTCCAACAAGACTGTCGTTACAGACGCGTTGCTTTACTGCTACACCAAGCTGATCGGTGATCCCTACACCATCTACCGTCCCCCCGTTGAGACCGAGGAGTTCACCTCGGATATGAGCGGCAAATTCGGTGGCATCGGTGTCATCGTGGAGTATAATCACGATGAGGAGACCATTATGGTCGGCACCGTTTATCCCGACTCCCCCGCCCAAAAGGCAGGCGTGCAGGCCGGTGACTATCTCCATGCCATTGACGGCAAGACCGTTGAGGAGCTTGGATACCTTAATGCAGTTTACTACGTAAGAGGTGAGATCGGCAGCACAGTTGAGCTTACCCTTATCCGTAACGGTGAGTACATCACTCTCGGCGTTGTACGAGAGGAGGTACAGGAAATCAACGTAGCCTACGAGCTTGACGAGGAAAGCAAGATAGGTTATATTCAGATCGTACAGTTTAAGGCTAACACCTACGAGCAATTCGTAGAGGCCATTGACTATATGGAGGCAAACGGTGCGGTTGGTATCGTATTCGACCTGAGAAACAATCCCGGTGGATACCTTAACAGCGTTACCGACGTTATCTCCTACCTTATTCCCAGCGGTCACACGGTGGTCAGCTATCAATACAAGGGCCAGGGCAAGACCGTATACACCACAGGCAGCGACGGCGCAAGCGGTGACCACGTAGTGAATCTTCCCTTCGTTGTGCTGTGCAACGAAAACACAGCATCTGCAGGTGAGATCTTCACTGCAGCCCTCAGAGACTATGATGAAGAGGGACTTCTTCGTGCCACCATCGTGGGTACGAGGACCTTTGCCAAGGGCATTATGCAGAGCACAGTTTACTACCTTGACCAGTCATCTATCACTCTTACCGTAGCATACTACGATCCGCCCTGCGGAGTTAACTACCACGGCACAGGTGTAACACCTGACGTTGTAGTTGAGAATACCGATTCTACGGTTGATCTTCAGCTTGAGGCAGGCTATTCCGAGATGCTTAAGCTTCTTGGCGCTAACTAAACTTTACAAAATATAGTTAACAGGAGAAATATAACAATGGAACAGAAGACCTATACCCAGGCAGGCTACGACGCACTTAAGAACGAGCTTGCTGATATTAACGAGAGAATTGAAGAAAACAAGAAGGATATTTCCACCGCGCGCTCTTACGGTGACCTCTCCGAGAACTCCGAGTACGACGAGGCAAAGCAGGAGCAGGGCAAGCTTCATCAGAGAAAGGCTGAGCTCGAGGAGATGATCGCAAATGCGAAGATTCTTGACGAGTCCCAGATTGATGAGAAGGCTATCAGCGTTGGATCTATCGTAGTAGTTTACAACCAGGAGAGAGCAAGAGAAATCACCTATCACATTGTTGGCTCCTACGAGACCGACCCCGTAAACGGCAAGATCTCCGACTCCTCTCCCGTAGGCATCGCTCTTCTCGGCGCAAAGGAAGGCAACGAGGTTGTTGTTTCGGGCGCGAGAGAGCAGCACCTTAAGGTTCTTAAGGTAACCAGAGCTAAGGAAGCGTAAGATTTGCTTCCGGAAAGGACAAAAACATGGCAAACGAAAACATTAATCAGCCCGTAAACAGCACCAGCGAGCTTGCTGTGCGCCGCGAAAAGCTTAACAACCTTTATGCTTCGGGCAATAATCCCTTTGAAATTACAAAGTACGACAGAACTCACGAGAGCAAGGATGCAATCAAGCTCTTTGAGGAAAAGGAGCCCACCCTTGCTGAGGGTGAGGTAATCACCGTTCGCCTCGCAGGTAGAATGGTTTCCAGACGTATCATGGGTAAGGCATCCTTCGCACACCTTCTTGACGATCAGGGCAAGATTCAGCTCTACGTTGCACGCGACGGTGTTGGCGAGGAGGTTTATCCCTCCTTCAAGAAGTGGGACGTTGGTGATATCATTGGTGTAGAGGGTCACCTCTTCCGTACCAGAACAGGCGAGATTTCTGTTCACGCAACATCCATCACCCTTCTTGCTAAGTCTCTCCTTCCCCTCCCCGAGAAGTTCCACGGTCTTACCAATCTTGAGCAGAGATACAGACAGAGATACGTTGACCTTATCGTTAACCCCGAGGTTAAGGATACCTTCGTAAAGAGATCCAAGATCCTCTCTCTCATCAGAAGCTACCTTGATTCCAAGGGCTACCTTGAGGTAGATACCCCCATTCTTCTTCCTATCGAGATCGGTGCTTCTGCAAGATCCTTCAAGACCCACCACAACACCCTTGACATTCCTATGTACCTCCGTATAGAGACCGAGCTTTACCTCAAGCGTCTTATCGTTGGCGGTATGCACAAGGTATATGAGGTTGGCCGTATCTTCAGAAACGAGGGTATGGACCCCAAGCACAACCCCGAGTTTACTACCATTGAGCTTTACGAGGCATTCACCGATTACTACGGTATGATGGACCTTGTTGAGGAGCTTTACAAGATGCTTGCAAAGGAGGTTTGCGGCGATACCAAGATTACCTATCAGGGTATCGAGATCGACCTCGGCAAGTGGGAAAGGCTCACCATGGTTGACGCGGTTAAGAAGTATGCCGGCGTTGACTACCACAGCTGGACATCCGACGAGGACGCAAGAGCCGATGCAAAGAAGCATCACGTTGAGGTTCCCGCTGATGCAACCAAGGGTACTGTGCTTGTAGAGTTCTTCGATGCATTCGTTGAGGACAAGCTTATTCAGCCCACCTTCATCTACGACTATCCCGTTGAGAACTCTCCTCTCGCAAAGAGAAAGCCCACCGATCCCGCTTTCACCGAGAGATTTGAGTACTTCATCAACTGCACCGAGTACGGTAATGCATTCTCCGAGCTTAACGATCCCATCGACCAGCGCGAGAGATTTGAAAAGCAGGTTGCAAAGAAGAAGGCTGAGGATCCCACCTCTCCTGCAGAGGTTGACTACGATTACGTTACCGCCCTTGAGTACGGTATGCCTCCCACAGGCGGTCTCGGCTTTGGCGTTGACAGACTCGTAATGCTTCTCACCGACAGCGCTTCTATCAGAGACGTATTGCTCTTCCCCACAATGAAGCCTGAAACATAATTATTCCAATGCACGCCCCCGAGCCGTCGCATAGTCGAAATATTCGTAAGGCAAGCCTCACTTTATTTCTCCTTGCTTTAGGCTCATCACTTCGTGAAAACGATACTCAATCGTTTTCACTCGTTCACCCACAATGAAGCCTGAGGTTTAAGCTTCATCCAAGCATTTTCAACCGATTTGACTAATTTAAAAGCTTAACTATTATAGGAGAAACAACTATGGAAAAGAAACTTTACAGATCTAAGACCAACAAGAAGATTTTTGGTGTATGCGGCGGTCTTGCAGAATACTTTGACATCGATGCTACCATCATTCGTCTTGTTCTTGTTCTTGCAGTACTCTTTGCAGGAGTTGGCGTTCTTGCATATCTTATTGCGGCTCTTGTTATTCCCAATCAGCCCGACTAATTAAAAACATAATGCTTAAAACCGACGAGGGTATTGCACTTTCGTCGGTTTTGTGCTATAATAAAGTAAATTCTGCTATACCGATATGGCTTTATAGTTGAATAATACATAAAAAAGGAGAAAAATTATGCCTTTTCTTGTTACGTTTTTAGTAATTATAGTTGCAATTTTGTGCACCTGCGTTAAGATTGTTCCCCAGGCACACGAGTATGTAATCGAGTTCCTCGGTAAGTACCAGAAAACCTGGTGTGCAGGTCTTCACTTCAAGATTCCCGTGCTTCAGAGAATAGCAAAGGAAATCACTCTCAAGGAGCAGGTTCTTGACTCTCCTCCCCAGCCCGTTATCACCAAGGATAACGTTACTATGCAGATCGACACCGTTATCTACTACTCTATATACAACGCAAAGCTTTATGCTTACGGTGCGGTAAATCCCATTTCTGCTCTCTCCAACCTTGCGGCGACCACTCTTCGTAACCTGGTAGGTGAGCTTGAGCTTGACGGCACCCTCACCTCTCGTGACACCATCAACGCAAAGATGACCGAGATTCTTGACGAGGCTACCGACAAGTGGGGTATCAAGGTTAACCGCGTGGAGCTTAAGAATATTATTCCTCCCGCAGAGATCCAGAATGCCATGGAAAAGCAGATGAAGGCAGAGCGTGACCGTAGAGAGACCCTGCTTCAGGCAGAGGGTCACAAGGCGGCGGCCATCACTCGCGCAGAGGGTGACAAGCAGGCTATGATTCTTGCTGCAGAGGGTGAGAGAGATGCTCGCATCGCTCGTGCAGAGGGTGAAGCAAAGGCTATCTACCTTGCAAAGAAGGCAGAGGCTGACGGTCTCCGCGCACTTAAGGAGGCAGGCGTTGACAATGCTGTCCTTGAGCTCAAGAAGTACGAGGCACTTGTGGCTATGTCTAACGGCAAGGCGTCCAAGATCATCGTTCCCACAGATGCAGTTGAGATGACCAAGGCTAACGTTATCTTCTCCGAGACCTCCGGTCTTGGTGACGTTACTCCTCCCTCCCCCGAGGAGCCCGCGCCCGAGGAAGCACCCGATCCCTGCTGCGACTAATTGAATTTTTATAGGAGCTAGCCTTAAGGTTTAGCTCCTTTTTTATTTTTGAAGCAGGCTATTGCACTTTGCTGTCTTTTGTGCTAAAATATAATAAAACAAAGAAAGGAGGAAGAAAAATGCCTTATACAGATATGGAAATGGCGAAAATGATAGCCGAGGGTGCTGATGCACTTGGTGGCTGTGCCTACTTTGTGGGTGGCTACGTGAGAGATATGATAAAGGGCGACGAGGGCAAGGATATTGACATTGAGGTTCACGGTCTGACTCCCGATCAGCTGAAGGGTCTGCTGGACTCTCTGGGACAGAGACTTGATATGGGCGAGAGCTTTGGCATCTTTGGTCTTAAGGGCTATTCTATCGACATTGCTATGCCACGCAAGGAGAGCTGTAGAGGTAAGGGACATCGGGATTTTGACGTTTTTGTTGATCCTCATATCGGCACACTCGGTGCGGCAAAGCGCCGCGACTTTACCGTAAACGCTATGATGCAGAATATTCTCACAGGCGAGATCATCGACCACTTCGGCGGACGAGAGGATCTTGAAAAAGGCATTATCCGTCACGTAAACGACTCCTCCTTTTCCGAGGACCCCTTAAGAGTGCTGAGAGGCGCACAGTTTGCCTCCCGATTCAACTTTGAGATTGCAGAGGAGACCAAGGCACTCTGCCGCAGTATGGACATCTCTACCCTGCCGAGGGAGAGAATTATGGGCGAGACCCAAAAGGCACTCCTGAAGGCCGAGAGACCCTCTATCTTCTTTGAAAAAATGCGTGAGATGGGTCAGCTGTCGGTATGGTTTCCCGAGCTTGAGGCTCTCATAGGTGTGGAGCAGAATCCCAAATATCATTCCGAGGGTGACGTGTGGGTGCACACCATGATGGTGCTGGACCAGGCGGCAGGAATTAAGCAATACTCCTCGAATCCCTTAGGCTTTATGCTCTCGGCGGTGGCTCACGATATGGGCAAGGCTGTTGCAACTGAGATCATTGACGGTGTTATTCACGCATACGGTCACGAGGTGAAGGGTCTGCCTCTTGTGAAGTCCTTTATGGAGAGACTGACAAGCGAGAATGCACTTATCAAATACGTGCTGAATATGGCAGAGCTGCATATGAAGCCAAACGTGATCGCGGCTGTAAATGCCTCTGTAAAATCAAGCAACAAAATGTTAGACTCGGCCATCGACCCCGAGGGACTTATCTGCCTTGCTATTGCAGACGGTCTGGGAAAAACCTCGCCACTTGAGTACGTTTCCTACAACGATTATTTCAGAGAGAGGGTGGCAATCTACCGCGAGTATATGTCCCGTCCCTACGTAATGGGTCAGGATCTTATCAAAGCAGGACTTAAGCCCTCAAAGGATTTTTCCGACTATCTTGACTACGCACACAAGCTCCGCCTTGCAGGTGTGGACAAGGAGTCGGCACTGAAGCAGACTCTCAGCTATGCAAAAAAGTCGAAAAAGCAGTAAACTAGCACAAATATTGTTAAAAAAACTACAAAAATCCTTGACAAAAGGACTTGTTTCTGCTAAAATAATTGTATATTTTATTTTAAAGGCGTTTGAGCAGAGATCAGTAACGTCCGCGTGGGTGCACAGAGAGCCGTCGTTTGGTGCAAGACGGAGAGCCACAAGACGCGAATTCACTCTGTGAGCTGTTCGCTGAAGGGCTACTGCGTAGGCGATACCGGGTGCGACCGTAACATCGCTCAGGGTGTGATTGCACCCGATAAGGCTCATCTCCGCGAGGAGTGGGTGAAGCAGAGTGGTACCACGTATATTTTACGTCCCTGCGTTCATTATTTTTGAACGCAGGACTTTCTTTTTTTACAGTTAGGAGGAAAACAAAATGCCAATTACAGATTTCCTTGAGAGAAATGCAAAAATCTATCCCAACGACGTTGCTCTCGTAGAGATTAATCCCGAGCGTCAGCCTGCCAAGGACCTGACCTGGAGAGAGTATA
Organism: Eubacteriales bacterium; assembly: GCA_045632145.1. Taxonomy (GTDB): domain Bacteria; phylum Bacillota; class Clostridia; order Oscillospirales; family CAG-272; genus UBA1740. The sequence continues at coordinate 88,269 of JAZQWB010000005.1, forward strand.
ACCTTATCGAGACAGCGGCAGAGTCGGACAAGTATCGCAGAGAGATCACCTGGCGTGATTTTGATATAAAAGCAAACCGTTTTGCTAACCTATTGTTTACAAGAGGTATTAAAAAGGGCGACAAGGTTGCTATTCTTTTGATGAACTGCCTTGAGTGGCTGCCCATATATTTCGGTATTCTTAAGACAGGTGCCATAGTTGTACCTATGAACTACAGATACTCTTCCGATGAGATCAAATACTGTCTTGAGCTGGCAGACGTAAGAATGCTGGTATTTGGCCCTGAGTTTATCGAGCGTATCAACGCCCTCGACGGACAGATGTCCATGGTGGACACCCTCTTCTTCGTTGGTAAGAAGAACGAGACCCCCTGCTATGCCGACAACTACTCCGAGATGGTTTACTATTGCTCCTCCACCGTTCCTCCCGTTGAGATTTCTGACGAGGACGACGGCGCAATCTACTTCTCCTCGGGTACAACAGGCTTCCCCAAGGCTATTTTACACAGCCACAAGGCTCTTGTACATTCCTGCTACACCGAGCAGAAGCATCACAGACAGACCAAGGATGACGTTTTCCTCTGCATTCCTCCCCTCTACCACACAGGAGCAAAGATGCACTGGTTTGGCTCTCTTCTCTCGGGTGGCAGATCTGTTCTGCTCCGCGGTGTAAGTCCCGAGTGGGTGCTAGAGACGGTGTCCGACGAGAAGGCTACTATCGTATGGCTGCTTGTTCCGTGGGCACAGGATATTCTTGACTCCATCGACTCCGGCAGGCTTAATCTTGAGGATCTGAGACTTGATCAGTGGAGACTTATGCACGTGGGCGCACAGCCCGTACCTCCCTCTCTCATCAAGAGATGGAAAAATCAGTTCCCCTCTCACGAATACGATACCAACTACGGTCTCTCAGAGTCTATCGGCCCCGGCTGTGTGCATCTCGGCACAGAGAATATTCACAAGGTTGGTGCTATCGGTAAGGCAGGCTATGGCTGGCAGACCGCTATTCTGAGCGAAAGCGGTGCACCCGTATCCGACGGTCAGGTTGGTGAGCTTGCGGTTAAGGGCGACGGCGTTATGAAGTGCTACTACAAAAATCCCGAGGCCACAAGCGAGATTCTTAAGGACGGCTGGCTTCTCACAGGTGATATGGCAAAGGTTGACGAGGACGGATTTATCTACCTTGTTGACCGTAAGAAGGACGTTATTATCTCGGGCGGTGAGAACATTTATCCCGTACAGATCGAGGACTTCTTAAGAGCACACGAGGACATCAAGGACGTTGGCGTTATCGGTCTTCCCGACAAGCGTCTTGGTGAGATCACCGCGGCTATCATTGAGCTTAAGCCGGGTGCTAAGGTAAGCGAGGATGATATTAACGAATTCTGCCTCGGTATGCCTAAGTACAAGCGTCCGAGAAAGATCATCTTTGCCGACGTGCCGAGAAATCCCACAGGAAAGATCGAAAAGCCAAGGCTTCGTGAAATGTATTGCGGTGTAAGCTTGGTTGAGGCACAGATAAACAGTTAACTTTTGGAGAAAATCATGAAAAAACTTATGCTTGGAAACGAGGCGATTGCCAGAGGCTTCTATGAAGCGGGATGCAATGTTGTATCCAGCTACCCCGGCACTCCCTCTACTGAAATAACAGAATACGCGGCAAAATACGATGAGATTTACTGCGAGTGGGCCCCCAACGAGAAGGTTGGTCTTGAGGTTGCATTCGGTGCATCTCTTGCAGGTGCGAGAAGTGCCTGCTGTATGAAGCACGTTGGTCTTAACGTGGCTGCCGACCCCCTCTTTACCATGTCCTACACAGGTGTTAACGGCGGTCTTGTTATCTGCGTGGCAGATGACCCCGGTATGCACTCCTCCCAGAATGAGCAGGACTCCAGACACTATGCCGAGGCGGCAAAGCTCCCTATGCTTGAGCCCTCCGACTCCCGCGAGGCAAAGGAGTTTGCAAAGGCGGCCTTTGAGCTTTCCGAAAAATTTGACACCCCTGTGCTTCTCCGTATGTGCACAAGAATTGCTCACTCCCAGTGCGCAGTTGAGCTTGAGGACAGATGTGAGGTGGGTGTAAAGGAATACGTAAAGACACCTGCAAAATTCATTATGGCACCTGCCAACGCTATCAAGAGACACCCCGTAGTTGAGGCAAGACAGGCGGCTATGGCGGAGATGGCAGAGACCTCTCCTCTTAACAGAGCGGAGTATGCATCCGACAAGTCTCTGGGTATTATCACCTCGGGCACCTGCTATCAGTACGTTAAGGAGCTGCTCGGTGACTCGGTGTCTGTGCTTAAGCTTGGTATGGTTAACCCTATGCCTAAAAATCTTATCCTTGATTTTGCATCCAAGGCCCAGCGCCTTGTGGTTATCGAGGAGCTTGATCCCTTTATTGAAAACTACTGTAAGTCCATCGGTCTTAACCCCGACGGCAAGAATATATTCCCCATTTGCGGTGAATTCAGCCAGAGCCTTATCGCAGGCTGTCTCGGTCTTTCTACCCCTGATTTTGTAATGCCCGAGGCCACTCCCGTACGTCCCCCCGTAATGTGTGCAGGCTGTCCTCACAGAGGTCTGTTCTACGTTCTTGCAAAGAAGAAGATCACCGTACTCGGTGACATTGGTTGCTATACTCTCGGCTCTGCCGCTCCCCTTACCGCTATTGACTCGGTGCTCTGTATGGGTGCCAGCGTATCGGGTGTGCACGGCTTTAATAAGGCGCTTAAGGAAAAGAGCGAGGGCAAGACGGTTGCCGTTATCGGTGACTCCACCTTTATGCACTCTGGTATGACAGGACTTGCTAACATTGCATACAACGGCAGCAACTCTACCGTAATTATCGTTGACAACTCTATCACAGGTATGACAGGCCATCAGCAGAATCCCACCACAGGATACAACATCAAGGGTGACCCTGCTACCAAGATCGATCTTGAGGCTCTCTGCCGTGCTCTCGGCATCAACCGTGTGAGAGTGGTAGACCCCTATGACCTTAAGGCCACCGAGGCGGCTATTATGGAGGAGATCTCGGCCGACGAGCCCTCTGTTATCATCTCCAGACGTCCCTGCGCGCTCCTTAAGTACGTAAAGGCAAATCCCCCTCTTACCGTTAATGCAGAAAAGTGCAAGAGCTGTAAGATGTGTATGAAGATAGGCTGTCCTGCCATCAGCATGAAGGACGGCAAGGCAAAAATTGATGCTACACTCTGTGTTGGATGCGATGTATGTAAACAGTTGTGTGCATTTGATGCTATTAGAGGTGAAAAATAATGAAAACCACCAATATTATGATCGTTGGCGTTGGCGGTCAGGGATCGCTCCTTGCCAGCAAGCTGCTTGGAAATCTGCTCTCTGACGAGGGATATGACGTTAAGGTATCCGAGGTACACGGTATGAGCCAGAGAGGTGGCAGCGTTGTTACCTACGTTAGATTTGGAGACAAGGTGTACTCCCCCATTGTTGACAAGGGTGAGTGCGACTACATTGTTGCCTTTGAGAAGATCGAGGCGGCAAGATATGCTTCCTACCTTAATCCCAAGGGCAAGATTATTGCCAACACCCAGGAGATCGAGCCTATGCCTGTAATCACAGGTGCCTGTGAGTATCCTACCGATGCTCTCGAAAAGCTTGTTGCTCTCGGTCTGTCGGTTGACGCACTTGATGCGCTGACCCCTGCGGTAGAGGCAGGCTCTGCCAAGGCGGTTAACATCCTGCTTATGGGCAGACTGTCAAAATATATGGACATCCCCAAAGAAAAATGGATAGAGGCTATAAAGAAGAGCGTTGCTCCTAAATTTGCAGAGCTGAATCTTAAGGCATTTGAGCTTGGAAGAAACTGATCAAGGAAAAAACAATGGAAAAGAGAAAGTATTATCAGCCGGAAATAGAAACTATGCCGGTTTCTGAAATCAAAAAAATGCAATCCGAGAAGCTGGTAAAGCAGGTGCAGCACGTATACAAAAACCTTCCCTACTACCGCGATCTTATGGACAAGAAGGGCGTAAAGCCCGAGGATATCAAGGGCATCGAGGATCTTCACAAGCTGCCCTTTATCGAAAAGAGCGACCTTAGAGAGACATACCCTTATGGTATGCTTGCCGTTCCGCTTGAGGATTGCGTGCGTATTCACTCCACCTCGGGTACTACGGGCAAGAGAGTAATCGCATACTACACTCAGCACGATATTGACCTCTGGGATGACTGCTGCGCAAGAGCACTCGTTGCCGTAGGTGCAGACAAGGATGACGTTGTTCAGGTAAGCTACGGCTACGGTCTTTTCACAGGTGGCGCAGGTCTTAACGGTGGCTCTCACAAGGTGGGCTCGCTTACCCTCCCCATGTCCTCGGGTAATACCGAAAGACAGCTTCAGTTCATGCTTGATATGAACGCGACAGTCCTTTGCGCTACCCCCTCTTACGCCGCATATCTTGGCGAGACCCTTAAGGAGCAGGGCTACACCCCCGACAAAATTCCCCTCAAGGCAGGTATCTTCGGTGCAGAGCCCTGGACTCAGGAGATGAGAAGAAGCATCGAGAGCACCCTCGGCATCAAGGCCTATGATATTTACGGTCTTACCGAAATCTCGGGCCCCGGCGTATCCTTCGAGTGTGAGGCACAGGGCGGTATGCACGTAAACGAGGACCACTTCCTTGCAGAAATCATTAACCCCGAAACAGGCGAGCCTCTTCCCGAGGGCACAAAGGGCGAGCTTGTATTCACCTGCCTTGACAAAGAGGCATTCCCCCTTCTCCGTTACAGAACACGCGACATCTGTGTGCTTACACGTGAGCCCTGTCCCTGTGGCAGAACTCATATCCGTATGGCAAAGCCTATGGGCAGAAGCGACGATATGATGATTATCCGCGGTGTTAACGTATTCCCCTCTCAGATCGAGGCGGTCCTTCTTGCCGAGGGCTTCTCCGAGAATTATCTCATCAAGCTTGGCAGAGAGAACAACTCCGACACCTTCGACGTTTACGTTGAGCTCCGTCCCGAGCAGTTTGACGACTCGGTTAAGAACATCACCGCTATGGAAAAGTCGTTGGCAAACGCTATGCGTAATATGATAGGCATAGGCCCCTCTGTGCATCTTGTTCCTCCCAAGACCATTGGGAGAAGCGAGGGCAAGGCTAAGAGGGTAATTGACGAAAGACATCTTCACGATTAAGGAGGAAAGACAATGGCTATCAAACAGTTATCCGTTTTCGTAGAAAACAAGCAGGGCTCACTCCACGAGATTACCGACGTCCTTGCTAAGGCTAATATAAATCTCCGCTCCATGTGTGTGGCGGACACCTCCAACTACGGCATTGTACGTATCATCGCAGATGAGCCCGAGAGAGCAAAGGCTCTGCTGGACGCAGAGGGACACGCGGCAAATCTCCGTCACGTAAACGCATTTGCCGTTCCCGATCAGCCCGGTGGACTTACCGCAGTATTAAGTCTGCTCGAGGGTAAGGGCGTTGACATCGAGTATATGTATGCGCTCATCACCAGCGAGAGTGGCAAGGCATACTCTGTTATGCGTACAGGCAACACCGAGGAGACCGACAGCATTCTTACCGCAAGCGGTATCGAGCTTCTTGACGAAGCTAAGCTTCAGTAATATAAAAAGTCCGTCAAATTGGCGGACTTTTTTACTTTCTCAAAAAAACTATTGATTTAAGTGACAAAATATGATAAAATATATAAGTTAAATTTATTGGAGGGCCTATGATAAAGACGGTATTTCTCGACCTTGACGATACCATTCTCGACTTCCAGAAGAGCGAGAGGATCGCAATAAGAAAAACCTTTGAGATTATGGATGTTCCCCATAGCTCCGAGGTCATAGAAAGATATATTGAGATTAACGTAGGTCTTTGGCAGGCTCTTGAACGAGGTGAACTTACTCGCGAGGGAGTGCTTCACGGTAGATTTGAGCGGCTTTACGGTGAGCTTGGAATCACCAGGTCTGCGAAGGAAAGCCAATTACTCTACCAATCGTTGCTTGCAAAGGAATACGATTTTCTGCCGGGTGGCAAGGAGCTGCTTCTCGCCCTTAAGGAAAGCGGAAAATACAGGCTCTATATGGCGACCAACGGTATTCCCGAGGTGCAGGAGCCGAGAATTGAGGCCTCCGGCGTGGGAGAATTCTTCGACGGGGTGTTTATCTCCGAGAGAATAGGATACTCAAAGCCTGACAAGAGATTTTTCGATGCCTGCTTTAAGGAGATAGAGGGCTTCAAAAAGGAAGAGGCTATAATCGTGGGCGACAGCCTTTCCTCCGACATCAAGGGTGGCATCAACTCAGGTATTCTGACCTGCCACTTTAACCCCAAGGACAAGCCATACACAGGAATTACCCCCGACTATAAAATCACAAATCTGTCCGAGCTTATCCCCCTGCTCGACAATATAAAGTAAAGGAAAAAGTATGTACTACGGATACAAAATTAGTGACTACACTGCCGATCTCGCAAGAAGAGCCGAGGCAGATTGTAAAGAAGTGTTTGCAAAAATAGAAGAAAACTGCCTTATCTGCTCTGCAAAGGTGCTTTCTGCATTCCAGGAGTGCAAGGTTTCTACCGCAGACTTTATCGAGGTTACAGGCTACGGCTTTACCGACTCGGGAAGAGACAAGCTTGAGGAGATCTACGCCCACGTGTTTGGCGCAGAGGATGCTCTTGTACGTCCCCAGCTTATGTCGGGAACACACGCTCTCGCGGTGACTCTCGGCGGTCTGCTTAAGCCCGGTGACACCCTTGTGTACGTTTCGGGCACTCCCTACGATACTCTGCAGACTGTTATCGGTACTGCAGGTGGCAGTCGCAATTCGCTTATGGCTTACGGTGTAAAATACGAGGAAATCGACCTTAAGGACGGTGACTTTGACCTTGAGGCTATCAGAGAGAGATTCTCTCAGGGTTACGTTAAGGTGGCAGCTATTCAGCGTAGCCGCGGATACGCACAGAGAAAGAGCCTTACCATCGATCAGCTTGAGAAGGCTATTAAGCTTATCAAGGAGGTTTCTCCCGAGACTGTAATTATGGTCGACAACTGTTATGGTGAATTCACCGAGGACAGAGAGCCCACCGACGTTGGTGCAGACGTTTTCGTTGGCTCTATGATGAAGAATCTTGGTGCAGGCTTTGCCGTTTCGGGCGCTTACTGCGTTGGAACTAAAATCGTTATCGAGGATATCGCTGAAAGACTTACTGCTCCCTGCATCGGCAAGGATCTGGGTGCAAACTTCAATCAGCTTGCCTCCTTCTACAAGGGCTTCTTTATGGCTCCCGCCTGCGTTGCTTCTACCATGAAATCAATGGTATTTGCGGCAAGAATGCTTGAGCTTGCAGGCTTTGAGGAGGTTGACCCCAAGTATGACGAGAAGCGTACCGACATTGTACAGACCGTAAATCTCCACTCTGCAGACAAGCTTATTAAATTCTGCAAGGGTATTCAGATGGGCTCTCCCGTCGAGGCGTACTGTATTCCCGAGCCCGGTGATATGCCCGGCTATCCTCATCCCGAGATCATGGCAGCAGGTACATTTATCACAGGTGCAACCAACGAGCTCTCCTGCGACGGTCCTATCGTGGAGCCCTACACCGCATATATGCAGGGCGGACTTACATACGAGTACGGTAAGCTTGGCATTATGAAGGCTATTGACACAATGCTTGATAAATAAGCCTCTCACTTCGGGAGAGGTGGCGGCAGAGCCGACGGAGAGGGCAATGAAAAACAACAGTTTACTAGAAAACGCTAAATCATTAAGAAAAAACATGACAAGGCAAGAAAAGCATTTATGGTACGACTTTTTAAGGTCCTATCCCATTAAAATTTATAAGCAAAGAATAATCAATAATTTTATTGCCGATTTTTATTGTCATAAAGCTAAATTAGTCATAGAATTAGACGGCTCTCAGCATTATACCCAAGAAGGAAAATCATATGATGAATATCGCACCTCCATCTTAGAAGAAGATGGGATTATGGTGTTGCGTTTTTCAAACAATGATATAGATACGCATTTTGAAGGTGTGTGTTTTGTAATTGATAAAACAATTAAAGAGAGACTAATATCAACAGATAATTAGATTCTATTTCATAGTAAGACGCCCTCTCACCTGCTAGCGCAGGAGCTCTCCCGGGGTGAGAGCCTGGTAGAGTACGGTAAGCTTGGCATTATGAAGGCTATCGACACAATGCTTGATAAATAAATTCCCTCGGGAATTTACTTTACTTGGAGCTTTGCTCCAAACTTCACTATGCCTTCGGCATAACTTCACTGCGAGTTTCTACGAGCAACTTCACTTTTGCTTATGCAAAAACTTCACCAATATGATAATCAAAAGGTTATAAGGTGAAGTTTGCTTCGCAAGTGAAGTTATCCTGCGGATAGTGAAGTTTTGGCTATGCCAAAGTGAAGTTTGCGCTGACGCGCAAGTAGGGACTTGACAAGCAAGTCCCTTTGTGCTATAATAATCACGAACCACAGCAGAATATACATCAGGGGTGCTGTCGCAGGACGGCTGAGATGACCTTGGGTCAAACCCTTTAACCTGATACGGATAATGCCGTCGTAGGAAGATTGTTTTTTGGTAATATGATCTACCGCGCGGATGATATATCCTGCGCGGTATTTTTTTGGCCTTGCTTCATTTGGCCGACTAAGGAGGTAAACAAAATGAAGAAAAACACCCTCGCGCTGTGCGAAGGCGGTATTATGATCGCCATGTCCACAGTCCTGGCTATGCTCAAGCTTATCGATATGCCCTACGGTGGCTCGGTAACCTTTGCGCAGATGCTCCCCATTCTTATTTACGCATACCGTCACGGAGCAAGGTACGGTATGGGTGCGGCTCTTACCGCATCACTTATTCAGCTCCTCTTGGGTCTTGAGAATTTCTCTTACCTGCCCCTCGTAACCTGGTACTCCATAGTTGTACTCGCCCTTCTTGACTACATCGTTGCCTACTCGGCCTTCGGTATTGTTGGATTTTTCAAGAAAAAGCTTGATTACAAGAGTGCAATGCTGACAGGTGCTGTGATAGCATCGGTTGTAAGATACCTTTGCCATGCTATTTCGGGCTTCACAGCCTGGTCCGCCTTTGAGCTTCCCGACGGTGCGGTGCTTGCCTATTCCTTCGGCTACAACGCAACCTATATGATCCCCGAAACTATAGTTCTGGTTGCAGCAACCTACTACATCTGCTCTGCAATAGATTTCTCCAAGGATACTCCCGCAAGAGCAAAGAAAATTGCTGTTGACGACAACATTTCTCTTATGAGAATAATCTCGGGCGTTGCCGTATTTGCGGCAATAATCGTTGACACAGTGCTTGTATTCTCCGAGCTGCAGAACGCAGAAACAGGTGATTTCGACCTCTCGGGACTTGCCAACGTGGATTGGATTTCCTTTGCCGTAGTGACATTTGTATGTCTTGGTGCGGCAGTTGTTTTACAGATTGTTGATAGAACAAAAATAAAGGAAAATCAGTAAATAAAAAAAGAACCGCTACTTTTTGACCTGCGCTGTTTTTGGTCGGTAGCGGTTCTTTTTTTACTGTGCGTCGGTCTTGCGATGTCCGCCTCTGCGTCTTGTGCGACGGTGCATAGACTTACGCTTTACGTTTGCTCTCTCAATTCCCTCTCGGTACTCGGTAAGGGCGGCCTCATCTGCCAGACGGATGGTCTGTCTTGCGCGCCAGGTGTCATTAAAGTTTCTATGTAATTTAAGAGAGAGAAGCATATCTCCATGCTTCTTGCAAACAAAGTGCATAGTGTATTTCTGCCCCTTGGAATGTAGCAGCTTATCCTCCTCGGTAAGCTCTCTCTTACAGATAGGACAGATGGGTCTCTTGACGATAGAGTCCTCAAGCATCTCGGAAATGGTAACGTAGCCGTCGTCACCTGCATCGGCATCACCGATAACTCGGTCAAGCAGAAACTCTCCTCTGGCGGAGGAATAATTCTTTACTCCCTCGGGCACGTCAAGCTCTCTTGCCACAAGGGCGGTGAAATATGCGTCATTAAGGGCATCGTGGGCAGGCAGATGCTGCTCAAGTCCGAAGTAGTCCATAGCATATTCAAGCGAGCGCTGCTTTGCAGAGTCCTCGGTCTGTCGGTTGAAGATGACCTGAAGGTCATATACCTTGTCAAGCCACTCGGAGGGCAGGTCGTGGACGTGGAAATTCTCCTTAAGCATAGGAATATCGTCGGGTCCCCATGTCAGGAAGCAAAAGTCCCTGCCGCACCACCTTTTAAATCGCTCTGCCGCCTCGGGAAGGGGCACGCCCGCATCCATCTGCTCCTGGGTGATGCCGGTAAGCTCGGATACGTGTCTATGGAGCTTCTTAAAATGCTGGGGCTTTACGATTATCTGATAAGAGCCGACGATGTTCATTCTGGAATCCATCTTAACGGCACCGATCTGAATAACCTCGCCACGAAGTCGGCAAGCAAGCCTCTTCTGCACGGCAAGAGCCTTCTGTGCATAGGCCTGATTCCACTCCAAATCAAGTGTTATATAATACATCTAAAATACCTTTATTTCATATTTATTCAGTATAATTATACCACCGAATATGCTAAAAGTCAATATACAGTATGAATATTTCGAGAGCGATAAATTGCAAAATAAAGAGGCGGCCTTGCTTTTCAGACAGCCTTCACTAAAATATCAAATTCTGGGATTATTCTTTGCAAAGTCCTTCATAAAGGCAACCAGCTTTTCTACTCCCTCATAGGGCATTGCATTGTAGATGGATGCGCACATTCCACCTATGCTGGGGTGACCCTGAAGGTTGAGGAGTCCCTGCTCTGCGGCCTCTTTTGCAAATTTCTTATCCAGCTCACCGTCACCGGTAACGAAGGTCACGTTCATCATACTGCGGCACTTCTTGTCAACGGGCGCGGTATAGAAGGACTGAGGGCCGTCGAGGTAATCGTAAAGCAGGCTTGCCTTTCTCTCGTTACGGCGCTTCATCTCCTCAAGTCCGCCAATGGAAAGCATCCACTCAAGTGTAAGCTTCGCCATATAGATGTTAAAGACGGGAGGGGTGTTATACATAGAGTCGCTCTCGGAGAGCAGCTTGTAGTCAAGCATGGCGGGGGTATCGGGAGAAGCATCACCGATAAGGTCATTACGCGCGATAACGATAGTAAGACCTGCGGGAGCAATATTAATCTGCGCGCCTGCATAGATGAGTCCAAACTTGGTTACGTCAATAGGCTCGGAGCAGAGGCAGGAGGTCATATCTGCCACAAGAGGAATATTGCCAGTATCGGGAATATAATGATACTTGGTGCCGTATATGGTGTTGTTAAAGCAGATATGCACGTAGTCTGCGTCGGGACGGAAGTCGGCGCGCTTGGTCTCGGGAATGGTGGAATAGGGGGGAGACGCACCGCCCGAGGTGGCACATATAGCGATGTCACCGTATTTCTTGGCCTCGTCATAGGCCTTTTTGGAAAACTGACCCGACACCACGTAGTCTGCGCTCTTATGAGCAGAGAGCAGATTGATGGGCACAGCCGAAAACTGTGTGGTTGCACCGCCCTGAAGGAACAAAATCTTGTAGCTCGAGGGGATATTCATCAGCTGACGAAGAGCCTCCTCTGCACCCTCGATTATCTCAAGAAACTCGGGGGAGTGGTGGCTGATTTCCATAACCGAGATGCCTGTGCCTCGGTAATTAAGAAGCTCTGCCTGGGCGCGCTCAAGCACCTCAAGGGGAAGCATAGAGGGTCCCGAGGAGAAATTATATACTCTATTCAAAATAAGTACCTCTTTAAAGTTAAATCTAACCTATTATACTACTTTTTACTATTTTTGTCAAGTGAGAGGAGCAGCTGCTTCATCTCGCGATGATTTTTCACGCTATAGGTGGGGGTGGGCATACTTCCCTTCTCGTATCCTCCCGACTGGGGAGTCTTAATATAAACGGTTTGCATCCCTGCATTTGTAGCACCGAGAATATCGTCGCGAAGGTCGTTGCCAACGTAGATGCTATTATCGGGAGAAATGCCGAATTTATCAAAAGCAAGGCGGAAAATATCGGGAAAAGGCTTCTTTACACCCACGTCGGAGGATATAAGAATGCCGTCAAAGAGTGGGAAAAGTCCTGTGCTACGAAGCTCGTCAATGGTAAAGCAGCTCTGTGCGTTGGACACAAGATATACTCCCGCCCCTGCCCTCTTTAATTCTACAAGCATCGACTTTACACCGCAAAATCTCCTGAGTCTTACCATAGAAAGCCTGCGGAATTCGGATGCAAGCGAGGGCGCGACCGACTTTTCTACCCCTCTGTTTTCAAGCATCTCTTCGAACACACGAAGAAGGTCAAGCTCATATTTATCACCCTTATAGGCCTTCTTGCAGAGGGTGAGATATTCCTCTCTTACCGAGGCTCCCTTGTCCTCACCGTCACCGAGAAGCAGGGCTACGCCCTCCCAAAGCTCCTCCCGATTTTCATCGGTCCAGATGTCTATAAGCGTGCCGTAAAGGTCAAAAACAAAGTTCATTTTTCCTCCTAGAAAATACGCAAAATTATGAAAAACTCAGGCTTTACGCCTCGTTTATGTCAACATTAGTTTGCATATCCTTGATTTTTTCCAGAATATACATACCAACGAGAGGCACCACAGCCTCATTTCCGTCACCAAAATCTACCCTGTCATTTCTGAGTATCTTAAACTCCTCGGGGAGGAAGGTAACGATCCTGTCAACACCGCGGTCCTTCTTCTGCTCATCGGTGGCCTCGTTAAACTGACGAACCAGCTCGTCTCTTGTTTTCTCAAGGTCGAGTATGTAGCAGAGCTCGGGCTTGCCGCCCTCGATAAGATTGCGGAAGAGACCCACGTAGTGAATATGTTTCATCTCTACAACCTGATAAATATCCTTGTCCTTATATCCCTTCGGATAATTGAAATTGGTAATCAGGGCGTTGTAGGAAAGCTGTCTCAGTCTACCCTCGTAGCTATGGTCATCATCATTAAAATGAGTGTTCAGGGTGCTGGAGAAATGAGAGGTCTTGTATTTGTTGGTAGGATTTTTGTTGGTCTTTTTAACCATAGAATAATATCCGTCGGAGGTTCTTACTATAAAGTTAAAGCCGAAGCCGTTACAGAGCTTTGAATTCTCAAAGCTATTAAGCCTTGGACCCGGCTCAAACACCTCACGCACGGTAATATGATCGTGAAGCTCAAAATCCATTACTCTGTTGGTAAGGAGAGTTTTATAGTCATCGCTGGGGCTTAACTCAACCTCAAGATGATTATTCTCATACTTATAGCTCTCGGTGCGATAGATAGGCTTGTTATTAAATCTACTGGTCTTGTGGGCGCTCATAAGCTCGCTCATATAGCGTACTATAATGGGGTCAAGCTCAAATTTACTTTTCTCGCCAAGCTTAACCTCTATACTGTCGATTTTCGGGCAAATCTCAACGAGGGGATACTTTTTGCCTCGGCGCTCAAAGATTTCTTCCTTGCTGTATCTCTTGATGTTTTCATCATAGTTGCCGTTAAGCTTAAGCTTCTCCTCTATTCTGCGGTTAAGCATCTTTTCTGCCAGGGAAACAGCCCACGTTACAATTGTAACCAATCCGACGGAAAGTACAACGTCGATTTTAAATATATTCGCAAAGCTGATGCCGGGGATAAGTCCAAACAGGCAGATAACGAATACCACGCTGGTACCGATGGCCACGGGCAGAGCCTTTGAGCCGATGACCTTCTTCAGCTTCTGATACTTATGGAATACGTCGGTGTTTTTTTGCTTGGGTCGAAAAAGCTTTCTTAAAAATCTCATAATGCCTCCGTTTTTTGACATATTTTACTTATATTCTACAATTTTTATAAGAAGATTGTCAAGGGGTTTTCTAAAAAGGGGCTTTTTAATAGAAAAAAGGCACTCGGGAAAGAGTGCCTTTTACACTTGAATTTACTTAAGCCAATCCTCAAGGGGTTGATTTAAAATCAGCTCTGCCCCCTCACCCGAAAGGCTGAAGAGAGTGGCCATATTATAGCTTTCTGCGCTCATAATATAGGTTGTCATACCGTTTTTGCCGTAGATGACATTTACTCCGTCATATCCCCAAAGGGTCTTGGTGGTGGCTCCCGACTCTACGTCGGCAACAAATCTATCGTATTCCGCCTTAGTGGTTAAGATTAGGTTGGTGTCGCTTGCCCCATCATCGAGCAGGAAGGATACGTGAGTGCCCATCGAGCCCCATTCAATAAGCACGGTGTATCTGCCGTTTCTGATATCCTCGGCATAGCGAGTGCCCATGGGAAGAAGTCCTACCGATGCATCTGTGGCATCATAAATTTTGCCGATATACTCCCACTCGTGGGGGTTGTCCACACCTGTGGTAAAGCCGTGGTGTGTAATCTGCAGCATATCCGAGCGGAAGGCTGCACCTTCATATTCCGACCAGCATTCCTTTGCCGCCAGCTCTCCTGCGTCACCCATGTGGAGCACTCTTGCACCGTCACATTCTACGGTGAAAATAAGGCTGGTGTCGTTGGTATAATTACTGTCGGGACGCAGGTCGGGGGTGTAAAGCATATTTACGGTAAGGTTGTCAAAGTGGTATTTTAAGCCTGCGTGGGGAGTAATCTCGATAGCGTCGGGATATCGCTGCACAAACCAGTTAACGATAGAGGGCACGTCGCACTCCAGGGGGCTCAAAACCTCCTCGTCGGTGGGAAGGGAGTGCATATAGCTCTCTATAGTAGCATAGGCACGATACTGCTCAACGAAGCAAAACAGCGCACCGTAATGGTCGCCATGACCGTGGGTCAATATCCAGCAGGATATACGGTAGCGGCCCTCCCCGTCCTTTGCAATATCAAGGCTGCCAAGAGCTTCAAAAAGCTTGTCCACGTTTCCGAAATGACCACCGTCAACGATAACCGCACTACCGTCAGAGAGCTTGTAAATATAGCACATACCGTTAAGAGGATTATCAACCTCGGTTGTCCTCTCAAGGCCTAACTGTGCCACGGTTATCTCACCTGTATCGGTGGTGTCGGTGGGGTCAAGCAGGGGGAAAAGCCCCCTTTCGCAATCGTCCCAGATAATTGTAACAGAGTCACCGCTCTGCTTCAGCGTAATCATTCGGTTGCCTGCCGCAAGCACGGCGGTGGGGTTGATTGCCCCCTCAATTGTTGCCACGTTAATATGGTTGTATCCCTCGTCCTCAAGGATAGCGATAAGCTCCTCGACGGTTACACTCGAAAGTATTGCTCTTTGGCTATTCAGGGTAAGGCGGTATATCTCGGCATCGGGGTCGATGGATCTGATAATCTGCTCGGGGTCGGTGCCATCATCAAGCGGAATATAGTCACCTGTTTCTATGTCAAACTGCAGCTCTGTGGCAAGGCTGTTGACCCTGTCTAAAACGTATAAGCCGAGAATTAATATTATAATGATGATTATGATTTTTTTCATTTTTATTCCTTAAATCAATAGGTGAAATATGTCTAAAAAACATTATAGCATATTTTTTAAAAAACATCAAGTGGGGATCTGCAAGGATAAAAACGGATAATTAAAAAAGAAAAAGCAGGACTATTATCCTGCTTTCTGTCGGTTAATAAATTTCATAAAGCAACAAAGACGTACGGGAATTTCGCTTCGCGAATATACCCGCACTCGCCACTGGAGAACAAGCTCTCCGATGGCTTCGTTTGGTATGCGAACCCATTGCACCTGACGCAAAGCGCAGGTGCTGGGTTTGATGAGCGTACGGGCCACCAACACACAGAAAAAGAAAAAGCAGGACTATTGTCCTGCTTTCTGTGTGTTGGTGACCCGTACGGGAATCGAACCCATGTTTTCAGCGTGAGAGGCTAACGTCTTAACCGCTTGACCAACGGGCCTTGCTTTATTCAGCCTGTACATTATACTATGTTTTTTTCGATTTGTCAAGTGGTTTTAAAAAAGTTTTTTGAAAAAAATTTAATTTTCCCAAAAAGCCACTATTTTCAGGGGTTTTTCTTTACTTTTTTATATTTTTTTACTGATTTTTATTGATTTTCACGCGCGTACGTGATAGAATTAGGCTAGAAAATTGTTGCAGAAAGGCTGTTAAAATGGATTTTATCAGACTTAACCCGGTGGTACGTTCAGTATCTCTTTACGAAAAAATAGGCAGGACCGAGGAGAGAATCGGCTATGACTGTCGCCTTATATACATCATTTCGGGCGAGATGACCTGTGTGGTGGGCGGCGAGAAGCTGGGACATCTGGCTCCCGGCAACCTTCTCTATATTCCTGCAGGCCTGCCCTACAAGCTTAAGAGCAAATACGTCAGGGCGGTGGTTGTGACCTTTGACCCTGTGGATACAAGGCCCGAGCCTATGGACAGGCTTTCTCCTGTGCTGAGTTCCGACTACAACGCCGAGCTCTGCCACCTTGACGGTGTGGAGGGGCTGATGGGTAAGCATATTTTGCTCACCGATATGGAGGGCGAGCGCGACGGCTTTATCCGTATGGCAAACATTTTTACCTCTGCCGAGGGACATTACAGAGCACAGATTTCGGCTATGCTTAAGCTGATACTCCTTAAGCTCATCGAGACGGCAGACGAGAATGCCCTGCCTGCCAGAATGGTAGAGGAGCTTGACAACTACATCAGAGAAAACGTGGCGGACGAAATCTCCAACACCGAGATAGGCGCTATTTTCGGCTATCATCCCTTCTACGTAAGCCGCGTGCTTAAGGAGCGCAAGGGTATGACCCTGCGTCAGTACATTATTGCCTACCGTCTTAAGCAGGCAAAGAGACTGCTTGAGCTTACCGATAAGTCGGCGGCAGAAATCTCCGAAGAGTGCGGCTTTACCGATGCATCCTATTTTGCCAAGACCTTTAAAACCGCCTTTGGTATGACACCCAAGGAATACAGAAACCTATTTAAGGACGAATTTATTTAATATGAAACTTAGAAAAAACGATGTGTTCACCGCGGAAATCGTTGACATAACCAATCTTGGCTTTGGCGTCTGCAAGAAGGACGGTCAGGTGGTGTTTGTCAGCGGCGCTGTGCCCGGTGACGTGGCCGAGATAAAGATAATCAAGGTAGGCTCGTCCTACTCTGTAGGCAGGGTGGAAAAATACGTTTCGCTCTCGGATAGACGTGTAGAGGACAGATGCCATAACTCGCTCTGTCGCAGCTGTGCCTACAAGTGCATCTCCTATGAGTATGAAAAGCAGCTCAAGGAGGAGGCCGTAAGACAGATATTCAAGAAGGCAGGACTTTGTGAGGTGGAGATTGCTCCCCTCGTTGGCTCTCCCACCGAGAAGGAATACAGAAACAAGGCACAGTATCCTGTGGCTTTAGACAAAAACGGTGAGTATGTCATCGGCTTTTACGCACCCAAGAGCCACCGCGTGACCGAGGCGGCAGACTGCCCTCTTGCACCCGAGATTTTCTCCGGTATTATCGAGGCTCTGCGCGGCTTCTTTAAGGAGCACAGCCTCTCGGTTTATGACGAGCAGAGTGGCGAGGGACTGCTCCGCCATATCTACCTCCGTCGCGGAGAAATCAGCGGCGAGGTGCTTCTCACCCTGGTTATCAACGGCTCTGCCCTGCCCCACGGGGATAGGCTTGTCAGCCTTATGACAGAGAGCTTCCCTGAGCTGGTGGGTATTCTCTTAAACGTGAATACCGAGGACACCAACGTGGTGCTTGGCGAGGAGTTTATTACCCTTTACGGCAGAGATTATATCTTTGATACCCTTGGCGGTGTGGCGCTGAAGATAACCGCCCCCTCATTCTATCAGGTAAACAGAGGCGCTGCCGAGCTGCTTTATGCAAAGGCAAAGGAGCTTGCTAAACCCACAAAGAACGACCTGCTCCTCGACCTTTACTGTGGTGCAGGCTCTATCGGTCTGTCTATGGCAGACGAGGCAGGCGAGGTCATCGGCATTGAGATAGTTGAGAGTGCCGTGGAGTGCGCCACCTTTAACGCGGAGATCAACCATATTAATAACGCGTCCTTCTACGCGGGTGATGCCAGCGATACAAAGAAGATACTTGAGCCTGCCGAAAAGGCACGCGGCGAGAAGATAAAGCCCGATATAGTTATATTCGACCCCCCAAGAGGCGGTACCACCGAGGAGCTTATCGAACACGTTTCAAGCCTCAATCCGACAAGAATTGTTTACATTTCCTGCAATCCGGCAACTCTGGCACGCGATATGGTGGTGTTTAAGAGGTACGGATACGAGGGAAAAGAGGTTACTCCTTATGATTTGTTCCCTATGACGGGGCACGTTGAAAGTGTCGTTTGTCTCAAGAGACAAAGCGACGTGATATAAAATACATTGCAATAATATCTATTTGGAGACTCATTATGACAACAGAACAGAAGATAATTTTGACAGTTGGAATTGTTGCTATATTAACCATAATTATTGTAGCGGTTTATAAAATTTTCGACCACATTATAGAAGAAAAAGTATCATCCAACAGCAAAAAGCTTGAAAAACTTCGTCAAATAAATAAGGAAATAGCATTCCATCGTTTAAATTACAATTTAGAGCTTTCAAAGCATTATGATAACAAAAGCAGTTACACTAAAATCGAGCCAGCCTTCCTAATGACGGCAGAAATTAGAAATAATATTGAAAAATATTCTTCATATTGTAGAAAAATAAAGGAAAATCGCGAAAAGCTTGTCGAATACAAGAGAAACGTAAGCATCCTTTCCTCCCAATCGTTTTCTGTTGATTATGATGCTATTGGAATTCCTGAGCGAATATACAATTTGTACGAAAGCAAACTATTCGCAAAAGAAACAATTGAGCCTGTAGTTAACTGCACATTTACCGCACGAATGACCTACTCATCTCCAAAGGGGAAGGTAAATTTATCAAAATCTGATTATTTTAATTTTGATGACGTATTTGCATGCTTGGAAAGTGTATCTAGAACAAGGCTGGATAGAAACACTTATAACAAACTCGCAGCCGTAGAACGCGGAGATGTTAGCGACTCTATGCGATATGACATTCTAAATAGAGATAATTACACTTGTGTAATTTGCGGTGCATCCGTACGACACGGTG
This sequence comes from Eubacteriales bacterium, assembly GCA_045632145.1. GTDB lineage: Bacteria > Bacillota > Clostridia > Oscillospirales > CAG-272 > UBA1740. Next base: position 107,340 of record JAZQWB010000005.1, read on the forward strand.
CTAGACTTCACATAGATCATATCATACCGATTGCTAAGGGTGGCAAAAGCACTCCTGACAATCTTCAAACTTTGTGCGAAAGATGTAACATTGGAAAATCGGATAAGCTTGACGAAACAAAGGTTGAGATATCTGTTAATGAACAACTAAACAAGCTCGTCTGTGAAAAATGCGGCGGTCATCTTATACTTAGAAATGGTAAGTACGGGGATTTCTATGGTTGTTCCAATTATCCCAAGTGCAGATACACCAAACAGATTAAGTAATTTTGTCCTATGACAGGACACGATCAAAAGGACCAACCAATATGAACTTTATTGCAAAACAATTTAACGACCTGACGGTCGCCGAGCTTTACGAGATCGTAAGGGCGAGGCAGGAGATATTCCTGATGGAGCAGCGGATAGTTTGCCGCGATTTTGACGGGGTGGATTATGATGCTCTGCACTGCTTCCTGTGGGAAAATGACAAGGTGGTCGCATATATGCGCGCATTTATGGAGGGCGGAGAGATACATCTCGGCAGATTCCTGACCCTGCGTCACGGTGAGGGGCTTGGCAGACGGCTCATGGAGAGCGCTCTGCCTGTTATAAGGGCGCACTTTGGCTGCGAGGAGGTTAGCTTCCACGCACAGAAGCATGCCGAGGGCTTCTACCTGAAGCTTGGCTTCAAGACGGTGTCCGACGTCTTTATGGAGGAAGGAATTCCTCATGTGAGGATGAATGCAAAATTTAAAATGCAAAATGCAGAATTGTAACTTATTTTCGAGAAGTGTAAAACAACGCAAAGGAGTAAAATTATGACAACAGATCAAATTTTATGCATAGTCATGATTGTTTTCGGAGTGGCGCTTATTGCATGTATAGTTTATCCTTTTTTCGATCTTAAGAAGAACAAGGAAAAATATGATGCTTACGCAGAAGAAATACGCAAGAAGGAAGATGAAGAGTTCGAGCGTGAGCCCGAGACCAAAAGCTTTCATGCCGAAATTGTGGATATGGTTTGCGGCACAGGCTTAGTTGGCAGTTATCATCTTCCCAAGTCGCAAAAGACCTTCCTCGTCGTTTTCAAAAATGAGAATGGAGAGTTGCGTGAGATATGCGTTTCGGAGGACGTTTACATCTCTCTTGAGGTCGGTATGCGCGGTATGCTTACGCTTCTCAACGAAAATCTTGATAGTTTTGAATTAAATGATTAAATTATATAGGAGAAATATTATGAGCAAGAAAACAGTTTGGTACAAGGATATGGTGTTCTACCAGATCTGGCCCAGATCCTTTAAGGACGGAGACGGTGACGGTATGGGCGACCTTTACGGCGTGTATGAGAAGCTTGACTACATCAAGTCCCTCGGCTGTGACGGTATCTGGTTCTCGCCCCTTTATCCCTCTCCCGGAGTGGACTGCGGATACGACATTTCCGACTATATGAACATTGCCGAGGAGTTCGGCGGTATGGACGCATTTATGAAGGTGCTTGACGGCGCTCACGAAAGAGGTATGAAGGTTATTATGGACCTGGTTGTCAACCACACCTCCACCGAGCACGAGTGGTTCAAGAAGAGTCGCGAGAGAATCGAGCCCTACACCGACTACTACATCTGGCGTCCCAAGAAGAAAAACGGCGGTCTTCCCAACAACTGGGACTCGCTCTTTGAGGGCAAGGCTTGGGCCTGGGACGAGGTGAGACAGGAATACTATATGCACCTCTTTGCTATCGAGCAGGCCGATCTCAATATGGACAACCCCCTCGTTAGAGAGGAGGTAAAGAAGATACTTAAGTTCTGGCTTGACAAGGGCGTTGACGGCTTCAGAGAGGACGTTATCACCTTTATTTCCAAGCCCGAGGGACTTCCCGACGACAGACTTATGCCTGCATCCAAGGGTATTTTTATGTTTAACCACGGTCCTCATCTCCACGAGTATCTTGAGGAATTCAAGCGCGACGTGTTTGATCACTACGATGCTATGATCCTTGCGGAAGCTCCCCTTGTTACTCCTAAGAAGGCTCTTGAGTATATCGACGAGGACAACGACCCCGTACTCGATATGATGATTCAGTTTGCAACTCAGGAAGCAGACTCCTTTATGACCGACTACATTCATATGCCCTTCAACCTTAAGAAGCTTAAGAGGACCTACACCAAGTGGCAGACAGAGCTTGACGGCAAGGGCTGGAATATGCTTTACATCGAAAACCACGACCATCCCCGTATGGTCTCCCGTTACGGAAGCGAGAAGTACCAGAAGGAGAGTGCAAAGATGCTCTGCGCATCCTATCTTTTCCAGAAGGGTACCCCCTTTGTATATCAGGGTCAGGAGATCGGTATGACCAACTGGTATCCCACCGATCCCGAAATGTACGAGGACGTACAGACCAGATGGCAGTACTTTAACGTGGCTACAAAGGCCTCTCCCGAAAAGCGACTCAAACGCCTTTGGCACGGCTCTCGCGACTCGGCAAGAACTCCTGTGCAGTGGTCCGACGAGAAGAATGCAGGCTTTACCGACGGCACGCCCTGGTTCTACGTGAACGAAAACTACAAGGAGATCAACGTTAAGGAACAGGAGAGCGATCCCGACTCGGTGCTTAACTTCTACCGCAAGGCTATCAGCCTCAGAAAGACGCTTTCTGCGGTAAAGCACGGTGACTATAAGGAGCACTTCAAGTCCTCCTCCAAGGTTTATACCTACACAAGAGAGGACAAGAGACAGAAGCTGCTTGTTATCTGCTCCTTCACCGACAAGGCTGTGAAGGTTAAGACTCCCCGTGACTTTGATCTTGAGAGGGCGACACTTATGCTCTCAAACTACAAGGAAAACGGCAGCACTCTTAAGCCCTACGAGGTAAGAGTTTACGCGCTGGAAAAGTAAGGCGCGTATTGTGACCGTCGAAGAGTCGACGGTTGACGGAGGAAAAATGAAGGAAAACTTTTTACTTAATTTACGTGACGAGGTAGCCGCACTTTGCTGTAGGGTGGCAGAAAAAATAAAGGATATGCCCTTTACCGTAACCGAGAAGAGTCAGGCGGTCAACATCGTTACCTCAAGCGACATCACCTCGCAGCATATGCTGGTGGAGGGGCTGAGCAGGCTTCTCCCCGGCTCAGGCTTCTTCTGTGAGGAAGAGGGGCTTCAGGATACCGAGAGCGAGTATATCTGGGTTATCGACCCCATTGACGGCACCACCAATTTCTCAAGAGGAATCAAGGACTCTGCCATTTCGGTTGCCCTGCTCCACAGGGGTCAGGTTGTGCTGGGAGTGGTGAAAACCATATTCGATGAGGACTGCTTCAGCGCTGTGCTTGGCGAGGGTGCATATCTTAACGGCAGACCTATCAGGGTCTCCGAGAGAGACTTTGAGGCAGGAATCCTCTGCACCGCAATGAGCCTTTACAAAAAGGAGCACGCAAGGGTCTGCTCGGACATCATCTTCGAGGCCTATATGGAATCGAACGACGTGAGACGGTTCGGCAGCTGTGCTATGGAGCTTTGCTATATGGCGGCAGGAAGATGCGAGCTTTATTTCGAGATTCGCGTATTTCCCTGGGACTATGCGGCAGGTCTGCTCATCCTAAGAGAAGCAGGCGGTGTGGCAAGAGGCCTTAAGGACGAGGAGGTAGATTTCAAACGTCCCACCGTTCTTGTAGGCGCGAATAACGAGGAAAATTACAGAAGATTATCTAAAATTGTAAACAAGCATTTACATTCTACACCATACGAGGACTAATCTTATGGAAAACAAGACAAAAATTGACTGGGACAAGCCCATTGATGAAAGCAAAATTAAAGAGAAAAAGGACTATGACCTACCTGGCATTTACGAGCATGCTCACTCCGAGCTCTCGCTCCAGCAGAGCAAGAGGGACCAGATAATCACCATTTATCTTGCGCTCTGCTCCTTCCTCATCCCCTTTGCACTCGGTGACACCATCAAGGAGGTGTGGATGAAGGGTATTATCTTCATTATGGTAGGCATCGTGGGAGTGCTCTTCTCCTACATTGCCGTAAGATACCGCGAGTACAAGGAGGTCTACTGGCTCTGCTGTCAGGCTATAACGGTAATGCTGAGCTTCAAGCCCGAGGAGCTGGATAAATCTCTGGTGCAGAGGACCTTTTACCATTGTCTCCACAAGAAGGGCAAGAAGCTCTTAAAGGACAAAAATGGCGAGCTTGTTGTGGACAAGCCCTTGTACGTCAAGAAAAACATCTTCAGCTCCGAAACCCTGCACTACGTTATCATCGTGCTGCTCTGCTCCTTTATCGCAGGGCTCGGTGTGGCGTTGGCGCTCGGCTTTTTGGGCAAAATCAGCATTGCACTTGGCATTGTAATCGGACTTTTGGTATTCATTCACCTGCTCCACGTTTATTTTAAGACCTGTATCAAGATATATCAGGTGCTTGAAAAGCGACTTGGCGAAAGGGACGATGAGCGTAGAGCCAAAGCCTTTAAAAAGGTGTTTGAGAAGGCCTGGTTCTTACATTTTTACTATGATATCCACAAATAATTTTACATATTGGAGGAAAGAAAAATGAAATTCTTAAAAGGTATCTTGGCAATTCTTGTAGTGGTAAGTCTCTTTATCACAGTGTGCAACGTTATCCCCCCCAAGCAGAATGTAGAAAACAACCCCTTTGTTGTGGGTGAGGGCAAGCTGCCCATGATCGCAGCACACAGAGGCGGCGGTGACAACAACCCCGAAAACACTATGCTTGCCTTCCGCGAGGCAATCAACACCTACGGTGTACAGATTATCGAGAGCGACCTCTATCTTACCAAGGACGGCTATCTTGTATACAACCACGACTCCTACATTGACGAAACCTGTAACGTAAACGGCGACATCTCCCTCGACGAGGTAGAGGAGCTTTGCGAGACCAAGGCAAACCGTCACTACATCGAGGATATGACCCTTGCCGAGCTTCAGGAGCTTAACTTCGGCTACTATTTCGAGGACGAGAAGGGCGAGAGAATCTACAAGGACGCAGAGAATATCGCAGAGATGGGTCTGCAGATTGCAACCGTAGATCAGCTCTTCGAGGAATTCTATGAGAGCCACCCCGAGCTTCTCTTCATCGTTGAGATTAAGAATTCGGGTGAGCGAGGCTTCAAGGCCTGCAAGATCCTCTCCGACACTCTTAAGAACTACCCCGAGTACGAGGATCAGATCGTTGTTGGTACCTTCCACGATGAGATCGAGCAGGAGCTTAAAAATCAGTATCCTCACCTTATGAGAGGTGCTTCTACAGGTAGTGCTGCAAAGTTCGTGCTCACCCAGTTTGTTGGTCTTAACATCTTTGACAACGGTGATTTTGCCTGCCTTCAGGTGCCTATGAGCTATGACCTCGGTATCGAGATCAACCTGGTTAACAAGAGCATTATCGACCGCGCACACAGAAGAAACATCGCAGTTCAGTACTGGACAATTAACGACGCAGACGATATGCGTACACTTATCGAGCTCGGCTGCGACTGTATCATGACAGACAACCCTGCACTTCTGCGCGAGGTGCTTGCAGAATACAGCGCAAAGTAAGGTGCAGATATGAAAAGAGCAATGGAAATTATGCTTGAGAGAAGAAGCGTGAAAAGCTATCTTCCCGATATGCCCTCAAAGGAAGACATTGACAAGGTTATCGAGGCAGGTCTTGCGGCGGCAAGCGGCAGAAATCTGCAGGCATCTGTTATCATCGCGGTGACAAACAAGGAAATCCGCGATAAGCTGGCAGCGGCTAACGCGGCTGTTATGGGTGCAGCGGCAGACCCCTTCTACGGTGCCCCCTGCGTGCTTGTTGTCCTCGGTAACAAGAAGGCAAACACCTACGTTTACGACGGCTCGCTTACCCTTGGCAATATGATGCTGGCGGCTCACGAGCTTGGACTTGGCTCCTGCTGGATTCACAGAGCCAAGGAGGTTATGGCTCTCCCCGAGTGGCAGGAGTGGATCAAATCCCTCGGCCTTGAGGGCGAGTATGAGGGCATCGGCAACCTTACCCTCGGCTACCTTAAGGGTGACTTCCCTGCTAAAAAGGATAGACTTCCCGGCAGAGTTGTGTTTGTGGACTAATATTTATCCTTATGATAACGAAAAAGAGCAGATTTCTCTGCTCTTTTTTATTTTAAGCTCTCCCTCTCCACCAGGGTCAAGGGAATGACGAAGCCCTCGGGTGTGAGCGAGGAAATGTCGCAGGCAACTATTCTGCCGCGGTGGATAAAGAGATTGGCAACCACGTCGCCCTCTCCCTTATAATTTGTGACCTTGTAGCTGTAGCGTGTGACCTTCTTGTTACGGTATTTTGAAAGGTCAAGCCCCTGCTTCAGCTGAAGCTGATTATAGCCCGCGATAACTCGGTCAAAGCTGTCGGGCATACGGAAGGGCTGCTCCTGCTCCGAGCTCTCGTCTACCTCGATGCCAAAGTCACGCATAAACTCGATGCGCTTTTCCTTGGTCTTTACCCCGTCGTAATCTATCTCGGTGGCAAGGCTGACGGCCGACACGCTATCTGTAGCACCGCTGATGGCAAGCCCACCAACAAGAATGGCAAAAGCAAGAGTGAGGAGCAAAAATCTTACCGTGGTGGCACGAATGGAATATATAAACATATCTACCTCCAGAATTTCTTGATAGTAGAATATATTTGCCTCCCTCTGTGTTTATTACTAAAAAATGAAAAGGACTGCCGAGACAGTCCTTTTTTGTCATGCATATCTTGTCAAATAGGCTCATGGGCAGAGATTTTGACTAAAAAGGTCCACTTGAGGCCCAAAGCACCAATCTAACGCCCATTTGACGAAGAAAATTTTGAGATAGAATTCGTGACTCGTGTCCCGAAGCTGTAGAAATCTACTGCGAGTGGGCAAGAGCGCGGATTATAGCCAAAATTTTACCGTCAAATTAATGGTTACAGCAACAGCAGAAGACAATTATAATCGCAAGGATTATGATCCAGGTGCAGTTGTCGTCAAAGATATGGCAAAGACAGTTGTTATTCATTATGTTATCCTCCAGAGTCGTTTTGAGCGTTGGCTCAATACTATATTATGTCTATGGAGGAATATTGGTTAATCCTTATCGAAATTAATTACGGCATTGCCGTCCTTCATAATGAGACGGGCATCAAAGTACTTGCCGTTTTTGGAGATAAATCCGCCCATGGTGGCGGTCTTGCCCTCGGCAAGGAGTCGGCGGACCTCGTTTATGGGAATGTCGCGTCGGCAGATGTTTACACCCACGCGGAATTTACATCCCTCCTCAAAGCCCATACAGCCGTAGCTATACTTGCCACGCACCACGTTCTTGCCACAGAGGGGACAGGGGCCTACGATCTCACCGTATTTTCCAGTATCCACTCCCTGCACCTCGCTGGGCCAGCCTGCACCGTTGTTAAATACCTGTGCTATCTCACTCTCGGCAAGCTTTACACTTTCGTCCACAGTCATCTCACCGTGGTACACCTTTTTAAGCGCCTTGCCAAGCTCCGACGTCTTATATTTATCCATACTGATGGACAGTCTGCCAAGCGACTCGATAAAATACTCGCCACCGGGGAGAATGGTGTAAACGTCCTTTTTAAGAGCGATGTATCCGCTCTTCTTTGCGTTGTCGATGATGCCCGAGCGTGTGGCCTCGGTGCCAAGCTCAAGACCCTCAAAGATCGCGCGGTAATCGTCTGCATCGTCGACCTCGCCGCTTTCCTCAAGCTCTCTTGCCTTTGCCTTATCGTCCTTGAAGGGATTTTTCAGATACTTGTTAAGTGTTTCGATGGTGTAGTGACGGGGAGGTGTGGTCTGC
>JAZQWB010000006.1:0-18187 GCA_045632145.1 Eubacteriales bacterium
ATTCCTGCCGCAACTCTTGTTGACGAGCCCAAGGTTGTTATCGAAGAGCCTGTTGTTATTAATCCTGCAACCGCCCAGTCTCCCTCTACTCCCATTACCTACATGGCAGTACGCGAGGAAGAGCCTGTTGAGATTCCCGAGACTCAGGCCGCTGTATTCGAGGATAGCGTAGCAACAACTACTCTCGTTGACGAACCCAAGGTTGTTATCGAAGAGCCTGTTATCATTCCCGAGGTTACAACTCCCTCTACCGCAATGTTCGGTGACCTTGTTGTCAACGTTGAAGAGCCTGTGGTTATTCCCGAGACCGAAGCAAACATCTTCGAGGACAATATTCCTGCCGCAACTCTTGTTGACGAGCCCAAGGTTATCGTTGAAGAGCCTGTTATCCTCACTCCTGCAACCGCCCAGTCTCCCTCTACTCCCATTACCTACATGGCAGTACGCGAGGAAGAGCCTGTTGAGATTCCCGAAACTCAGGCTGCGGTATTCGAGGATAGCGTAGCAACAACTACTCTCGTTGATGAGCCTAAGGTTATCGTTGAAGAGCCCATCATCATTCCCGAGGTTACAACTCCCTCTACCGCAATGTTCGGCGATCTTGTTGCCAACGTTGAAGAGCCTGTTGTTATTCCCGAGACCGAAGCAAATATCTTTGAGGACAATATTCCTGCCGCAACTCTTGTTGACGAGCCTAAAGTTATCGTTGAAGAGCCTGTTATCATCACCCCTGCAACCGCCCAGTCTCCCTCTACTCCCATTACCTACATGGCAGTACGCGAGGAAGAGCCTGTTGAGATTCCCGAGACTCAGGCCGCAGTATTCGAGGATAGCGTAGCAACCACTACTCTCGTTGATGAGCCTAAGGTTGTTATCGAAGAGCCTGTTATCATTCCCGAGGTTACAACTCCCTCTACCGCAATGTTTGGCGATCTTATTGCAGAGGTTGAAGAGCCCGTTGTTATTCCCGAGACCGAAGCAAATATCTTTGAGGACAATATTCCTGCCGCAACTCTTGTTGACGAGCCTAAGGTTGTTATCGAAGAGCCTGTTGTTATTAATCCCGCAACCGCCCAGTCTCCCTCTACTCCCATCACCTACATGGCAGTACGCGAGGAAGAGCCTGTTGAGATTCCCGAGACTCAGGCCGCTGTATTCGAGGATAGCGTAGCAACAACAACTCTTGTTGACGAGCCTAAGGTTGTTATCGAAGAGCCTGTTATTATCCCTGAGGTTACAACTCCCTCTACCGCAATGTTCGGCGACCTTGTTGCTGAGGTCGAGGAGCCTGTGGTTATTCCCGAGACCGAGGCAAATATCTTCGAGGACAATATTCCTGCCGCAACTCTTGTTGACGAGCCCAAGGTTGTTATCGAAGAACCCGTTGTTATTAATCCTGCAACCGCCGAGTCTCCCTCTACTCCCATCACCTATATGGCAGTACGCGAGGAAGAGCCTGTTGAGATTCCCGAAACTCAGGCCGCTGTATTTGAGGATAGCGTAGCAACAACTACTCTTGTTGACGAGCCCAAGGCCATCGTCGAAGAGCCTGTTATTATTCCCGACGTTATCACACCTTCCGCTGCAATGTTTGGTGACCTTGTTGTCAACGTTGAAGAGCCTGTGGTTATTCCCGAGACCGAAGCAAACATCTTCGAGGACAATATTCCTGCAGCAACTCTTGTTGACGAGCCTAAGGTTGTTATCGAAGAGCCTGTTATCATTAATCCCGCAACCGTCGCATCTCCCTCTACCCCCATCACTTACATGGCAGTACGCGAGGAAGAGCCTGTTGAGATTCCCGAGACTCAGGCCGCTGTATTCGAGGATAGCGTAGCAACAACTACTCTCGTTGACGAACCCAAGGTTGTTGTGGAAGAGCCTGTTATCATTCCCGACGTTATCACACCTTCCGCTGCAATGTTCGGTGACCTTGTTGTCAACGTTGAAGAGCCTGTTGTTATTCCCGAGACCGAGGCTAACATCTTCGAGGACAATATTCCTGCAGCTACTCTTGTTGACGAGCCCAAGGTTGTTATCGAAGAACCCGTTGTTATTAATCCTGCAACCGCCCAGTCTCCCTCTACTCCCATCACTTATATGGCAGTACGCGAGGAAGAGCCTGTTGAGATTCCCGAAACTCAGGCCGCTGTATTCGAGGATAGCGTAGCAACCACTACTCTCGTTGACGAGCCTAAGGTTGTTATCGAAGAGCCCATCATCATTCCCGAGGTTACAACACCCTCTACTGCAATGTTCGGCGATCTTGTTGTCAACGTTGAAGAGCCTGTTGTTATTCCCGAGACCGAAGCAAATATCTTCGAGGATAACGTACAGAGAACAGTTCTTGAGGATGAGATCATTCCTGTGGTTGAGACTCCTGTCATCATCACTCCTGCAACTGCTCAGTCTCCCTCCGAGCCTATCAGCTACATGACCACCGCTGATGAAGAGCCTGTAGTAATTCCTGCTACCGAGGCTGCAGTATTCGAGGACAACGTTGATAGAACTCTCCTTGAGGACGAGATTATTCCTGTTATCGATGAGCCTGTTATCATTCCTACCGTCAATACTCCCTCCAGCTCTATGTTTGGCGACCTTGTTGTCAACGTTGAAGAGCCTGTAGTAATTCCTGCTACTGAGGCTGCAGTATTTGAGGATAACGTAGAGAGAACTCTTCTTGAGGATGAGATCATTCCTGTGGTTGAGACTCCTGTGGTTATCACTCCTGCAACCGAGCCTTCTCCTGCAGATCCTGTTTCTTACATGATCACCGCTGATGAAGAGCCTGTAGTAATTCCTGCTACCGAGGCGGCAGTATTCGAGGATACCGTAGAGAGAACTCTCCTTGAGGACGAGATTATCCCTGTATATGAGCAGCCCATCAGCATTCCCGACGTTGTTACTCCTTATGCATCTGCAGTTGCACATACCTATGCAAATGAGGAGGAGCCTGTAGTAATTCCTGTTACCGAGGCCGCAGTATTTGAGGATACCGTAGAGAGAACTCTCCTTGAGGATGAGATCATTCCTGTGGTTGAGACTCCTGTGGTTATCACTCCTGCAACCGATGCTTCTCAGGCAGCACCTATTTCCTACATGGTTGCAGCCGACGAGGAGCCTGTGGTAATTCCTGTTACCGAGGCCGCAGTTTACGAGGACAACGTTGAGAGAACAGTTCTTGTTGATACTGTATTCCCCGAGTATCAGCATACCGTTGTTATTCGCGAGGCAGAAACACCTATGGCATCTCCCATCGCTCACACCGTTGTGACCGAGGAGGAAGAGGTTGTTGTGCCTAAGAGCAAGGCTTACGTTTACGAGGACAGAAAGTACTCTGTAATCGAGGACGAAAAGCGCCGCACCACCGTTATTGATGAAACCATTATAGAGGCACCCGTTGTTCACGACATCTTTGATGTAGCCGGTGATTCTCAGAGCACTACCGAGAAGACTATTGTTGAGGATGCTTACGGCAACAAGAAGGATTACCTTGAGCTTAACTATAATGAGGAAAGCAATACTAATCCTGTAGAGCAGCCCGTTCTTATTAAGAGAATCAACACCACCGTTATGGAGGATGACAAGATCATTCTTCAGGTAAGCGAGGAGCACCGCGAGGCACTTCCCGTAGTGGAAAAGGTTGTTCTTGCAGACGAACCCAAGCACACTCCCAAGCAGGTTCATATTTCTACCATTCCTATGGATCCCAAGGGCAACATTATGCGTGAGGAGCCTATGATTCCTACAATTCCTCCTATGAGCATTAAGACACCCGGATTTAAGGATGCTGAGACACCCTTCATTCTTCCTGCAACCGAAGAGGGCAGAAAGATTATGGCTGATTATAAGGCACTTGCTGCTAACAAGGCGGCAGAGTCTAATGAAAAGCCTATCGCACGCGAGGATGAGGCAGCTCCTGCAGCTCCCGTTGCTCCTCAGCCTGTGAACAATGGCGCACCTGCTCCTGCACCTGCTCCTGCACCCGCTCCCGCTCCTGCATCCAATGAGGACAACAAGCCCAAGGTTGTTGTAGCAGACAGCGATATGAATCTTGATTTCGGTGACTTTGATCTTCCTGATGAGGAGCCCACTCCCGAGCCTGAGATTATTCCTGAGCCTATCGAAGAGCCCACTCCCGAGCCCGAGATTATTCCCGAGCCTGTAGAGGAGCCTATCGAGGAACCCGTCGAGGAGCCTATTGAGGAGCCCGTTCCCGAGGTAGAGATTCCTGCAGAGCCTATCGAGGAGCCCACTCCCGAGCCTGAGATTATTCCTGAGCCTGTAGAAGAGCCCACTCCCGAGATTGAGGAGCCTATCGAAGAGCCTGCCAAGGAGCCTATCGAAGAGCCTATCTTTACCGACGCCGAGCACGCCGACGAGCTTATGACAGACGAGGAGGCAGAGGAGTCCATCGAGATGATCGAGGAAGAGCCCGGCCGTGAGAGAAAGGGTAAGCTTGCCACCATCAACCTTGATACTCTCTGCGAGAGCTTCGAGGAGGGTGAGGACGTAACCCTTGAGGCACTTCAGGCGAAGAAGCTTGCTCCCAAGAACGCAGGCCGAGTAAAGATTCTTGCCCGCGGTACAATGACCAAGAAGCTGAATATCGTTGCTGACGGATTCTCGCTTCAGGCGGTTAAGATGATTACTCTTGCCGGCGGCCACGCTGAGCAGTTTAAGTAATTAAAGCTTAAAAGCATAAAGCTAAGAGAGATGCCCTCTGGCATCTCTCTTTTATATAAAACAAAAAAGGCGAGTTATCCTCGCCTTTTCTTCATTTATATTATATATTAAAGAATTTCGCTTGCCAGCTCATCCATAAGAGCCTTGGTCTTTGCCGCATCCAACTTCAAAACCTTACGGTCATAGGTTGCAAGACCGTTGGTCTCATCCTCTACGTCGGAAATCTGGGTGTAAACAAGTCCGCAGATACCACCCTTGATAAGAGGCTTGATCTCCTCACCAAAGAGACGGTGAATGCTTGCCTCGTATTCTTCCTTGGTGGCAAAGCTGCTGTATCCGTACTCGTTAGAGCCGTAGAGATGTCCCTCAACTCTGTGAGAATAGCCACCAAACTCGCTGATGATAATAGGTCTCTCGGTCAGCCTCTCAAGCTTCACAGGCTTAAAGTACACGTGTCTTGAGTCAACGTCGCTCTTCTGTCGGTAGAACCAGCCTGACGTGGAGTCGTAAATTCTTGTGCCGTCAAGAGATTTTGCCAGATCGTACATTTTGTCGGCAGAGAATTGACCCCAACCCTCGTTGAATATGGTGTAGTAAAGCACAGAGGGGAAGAAGTGCAGATGGTCAATGATGCCCTTCATAGTATCGATAAATATCTTCTGCGATTTTTTGCTCTTATGGCGGAAGATGATAGGAATCTTCTTGAATCCTACGGTGGGCAGGGCGGTGTCAATAAGCCAGGAGTAGCTTGAGTTGTTAATCATATCCTGGAATACAACCATACCCAGCTTGTCGCAGAGGTGATAGAATATCTCAGGCTCAACCTTAATGTGCTTTCTAAGCATATTAAAGCCACAGCTCTTGGCTAAAAGAATATCCTTTTCATATCCCTCGCTTGTTGCAGGAAGGAAAATGCCGTCAGGGTAGTATCCCTGGTCTAAAAGACCGTTGAAGAGATAGGGTTTGCCGTTGAGAGTAACTCTCGCTATGCCGTCAATATTATTGATGCCTATTTCACGAAGGGCAAAGTAGCTCTTTACGCTATCCTCACCGCACTCAAGGGTGAAATTATAAAGATAGGGCTCCTCGGGAGTCCAGAGGTGAATCTCGTCGGGGGTAATCGTAATTTCGTCACCCGAGAATTCATATACCCTGCCACCCTCAAGAGTAAGCTTCTTCTTGTCCTCTCCGCCCATAACCTTGATAGTAACGTTGGTCATGGAGGGGGTAATCTTAAGTCCCTCGATATATTTTTCAGGCACACTCTCAATCCATACGGTCTGCCATATACCGCTGACAGGGGTATACCACATACCGCCGCGCTTTCTGGTCTGCTTGCCGTAGGGGTAGTTTAAGTCGAGATTATCCTCTACACATACGTAAATCTGGTTTTCGCCCTCCTTGATATACTCGGTGATATCTGCAGAGAAGGGAAGATATCCGCCCTCGTGATATGCAACCTCGTATCCGTTGATAGACACCTCGCAGAGTGTGTCAACAGCACCGAGGTGAAGAATAATTCGTCCCTTGTTAAAGCCCTCGGGGAGAATAAAGTTTCTCTTGTAGTGCATAGTGTGTCCCTTGGGAATCTCTCTCTCAAGACCTGAAAGCAGGCTCTCGGGAGGGAAGGGCACGAGAATTTTATCTGTAAATCCTATGGGAAGTGCGTCGCCCCTTGTGGTAAGGAAATCCCATTCTCCGTTTAAGCAGAGGAAGGACTCACGCACCATAGAGGGTCTGGGATACTCATTCCAAGGAGTTTCTTTATCCATTTTCTCTATGTAAGGAGTAGTCAGAGTGGGGTATTTTTGATTTTTCATATCATAAAAACCTCTTTTTATTAAACATTACACTACTATTTTATCATTTTTGACTTATAAATACAATACTTTTATAAAATATATTGAAAAAACATAACCTATGTGGTATAATTAGTTGTTAAAGTATTAACTTTTTTTAGGGCTTTAAACAACATCTTTGAAAGGGTGTGATAAAAATGTTTAAAATTGGCTTTGATAATGACAAATATCTAAAGCTTCAGTCGCAGAAAATCAAGGAGCGAATTTCCCTTTTCGGTGAGAGACTTTACCTTGAGTTTGGCGGCAAAATGTTTGACGACTTCCACGCGTCCCGCGTGCTTCCGGGCTTTGCGCCCGACGGTAAGATAAAGATGCTTATCGAGCTTCGTGACGAGGCCGAGATTATCATCTCTATCAATGCCGAGGATATAGAGAAGAATAAGGTCAGAGGTGACCTTGGTATTACCTACGACGTTGACGTGCTCCGACTTATCGACGCCTTCCGCGGCTACGGTCTTTTGGTCAGCGCTGTGGTTATGACCCGATACAAGTCCTCTCCTGCTGCCGATACCTTTAAGAAAAAGCTTGAAAACCTTGGCCTTAAGGTGTATAAGCACTATGAGATTTTTGGCTATCCTCACAACCTGCCTCTTATCGCCTCCGAGGGTGGATTCGGTAAGAATGAATACGTGGAGACCAACCGTCCCATCGTAGTTGTAACCGCTCCCGGCCCCGGCTCGGGCAAGATGGCTACCTGCCTCTCCCAGATTTACCACGAGAGCAAGATGGGTAGAAAGTCGGGATATGCAAAGTTTGAGACCTTCCCGATTTGGAATTTACCCCTTAATCATCCCGTTAACCTTGCCTACGAGGCCGCAACAGCCGACCTTGCAGACGTTAATATGATAGACCCCTTCCATCTTGAGGCCTACGGAGAAATGGCGGTTAACTACAACCGCGACGTTGAGGTTTTCCCCGTGCTTCGCTCTATGATGACAGGCATCCTTGGTGAGTGCCCCTATAAGTCACCCACCGATATGGGTGTTAATATGGCAGGCTTCTGTATTTATGACAACGATGCTGTCTGCGATGCTGCAAAGCAGGAGATTCTTCGCCGTCACTATAAGGCCCTTTGCGAGAAGAGAAAGGGTGCTGATAACGATGCCGAGATTGATAAGATTCAGCTGCTTATGCAGAAGCTACTTATCACCGCCAAGAATGACAGAAGATGCGTTGAGGAGGCTAATAAAAAGGCCGACACAACAGGCTCTCCTGCTGTTGCTATCGAGCTTAACGATGGCAGAATCGTTACCGGTAAAACAAGTCCTCTGCTCGGTGCATCCAGTGCCGCACTGCTTAACGCGCTTAAGCTTATCGCAGGTATAGAGGATAGCATAGACGTTATTTCTCCCGAGGTTATAGAGCCTATTCAGACTCTTAAGACCAAGTATCTTGGCAACCACAATCCCAGACTCCATACCGACGAGGTATTGGTTGCGCTCTCGGTTTCTGCCGCAAACAACGGATATGCCAGAGCCGCCTACGAGGCTATCTCGGGTCTTAAGTATGCGGAGATACACTCCACCGTTATTCTCTCTCAGGTAGATGCAGACACCTTCCGCAAGCTTGGTGCCAACCTCTCCTGCGAGCCGGTATATCAAACAAAAAAACTGTTCCACCACAGATAATGTAAAGGAGAAGAAAAATGAACTTTTCACCTAATCACCCTTTGTTATTCGTTATGGTCGGCATTATAATTGCTGCCGTACTCGGTCAGTCTGTATTCTTCCTTATCAAGGCATGGAGACGTGCTAAGGAAAAGGGCATGGATATGTCCCTGATTAAGAAGACCATTGTTACCGCTGCTATCTTTACTATTGCTCCTGCGGTTTCTATCGTTATTACCGTTATCTCTCTGTCCCAGTCTCTCGGTATCGCACTTCCTTGGCTCAGACTCTCGGTTGTAGGCTCTCTTTCCTATGAGGCTATTGCCGCATCCAATGCTGCCAGCGGTATGGATACCACCCTTGCCGACCTTATCGGCAACATTAATGCATCTCAGTACGTAACTATCGCTATCGTAATGACCGTATCTATTATGGTAGGTATCTGGCTTGTTCCTGTAATTGCAAAGAAGTATCAGAACGGACTTGTAAACTTTGAGAACAAGGACAAGAAGTGGAGCGACATTCTCCAGAACTCTCTCTTCATCGGTATGATTTCCGCCTTTGTTGGATTCGTATTCTGTGACGTAAGCCGTCTTTGGAGCGAGTCTGCAAGAGAGGTAGTAACCACCAATAACATCACAGGTGAGAAGATTACCAAGATTTTCACCTCTACCTCGGGTCTTGTTCCTGTTATTGTAATGGCAGTAAGCGCAGCTTGTATGTGCATCTGCGGTATTCTTATCAATAAGCTTAAGTGGAAATGGTTAAACGATTACGCACTCCCCATCTGTATGGTTATCGGTATGGTGGTTGCTATTCCTGTTACCGCTTGGCTTGGTATGGAGGTAAAGTAATATGAAGAACAATAATAATCTTACATATATGGACACCGTTCATCGCGACGGTACTATCTGGAACATCTCGATGATGATTCTCCTTATTATGTTCCCCATAGCAGTTTGTATCATTTTCCAGGCCGTTCCCGATTGGCGTGGCGTTATTGAGGGACTTATTGCTACCGCACCTATGTACTGGGCGGTTGGCGTTGTTGAGGTTATCACCTTTATCCCTATGCTTGGTGCAGGTGGCTCCTACCTCTCCTTTGTAACAGGTAACATCTCTAACCTTAAGCTTCCTTGTGCTATCAACGCACTTGAGAATGCAAAGGTTGATGCCAAGAGCGAGGAGGGTGAGATCGTTTCCACCATTGCTATCGCGGTTTCCTCTATCGTTACTACTATCATTATCGCACTCGGTGTGCTTCTTATCGTTCCCCTCAGCCCCATTCTTGAGAACCCCGTTCTCGAGCCTGCGTTTGCACAGATGCTTCCTGCACTCTTCGGAGCTCTCGGTGTAGCTCTCATCTCCAAGAACTGGAAGATTGCTATCGCACCCATCGCGCTTATGCTCGTGCTCTTCATCTTCGTTCCTGCCCTTGACTCGGGTATGGTTGGTATCATGGTTCCCGTTGGTGTACTCTTCACCATCGCTGTATCCAGAATTCTTTACAAGAAGGGAATAATTTGATATGTGGATTCTTATTCCTGTAGCTATAATTTTCCTTGCGGTTGTCCTTATCCGTACCCTTATGTTCAAGCCTAAGGCTGTGGAGAAGGGAACCAGCTATCCTGTATTTGTAAACGGTGAGAAGGCCGTTCACGACCTTGCCGAGATGATTAAGTGCAAGACTATCTCCAATAGAGATGCTTCTCTTGACGATCAGGCAGAATTTGATAAGTTTGAGGCACTTCTTCCCGAGCTTTTCCCCGCGGTATATTCGAAGTGCGCCTTTGAGAAGGTTGGCACACGCGGTCTGCTTCTCAGATGGAAGGGTAAATCCCCCGATGCTCCCAGCGTATTTATGTCCCACTACGACGTTGTAAGCGTAGAGGAAAAGGACTGGGAAAAGCCTGCCTTTGATGGCGTTGTTGATAACGGTGTTCTTTGGGGTCGCGGTACTATTGATACCAAGGGTACTCTCAACGGTATTCTTCAGGCGGCAGAGAGCCTTATTAACGAGGGCTTTGTTCCTAAAAACGATATTTATTTTGCCTTCGGTGGCAACGAGGAGGTAAACGGTGACGGCTCTTACGGAATCGTTCAGCTCTTCAAGGAGAGAGGCATCACTCCCGGTCTTGTAATTGACGAGGGCGGTGCGGTTTGTACAGGTGTATTCCCCGGTGTAACCTCTCCTATCGCACTTATCGGTATCGCAGAAAAGGGTATGGTAAACGTAGAGTATACAGTAAAGGGGGGCGGCGGACATTCCTCCTCTCCCAAGGCCGGTGGCCCTGTTGCCAGACTTTCCTCTGCCTGCCTTAACGTAGAGAAGGCAAGCTTTGATTATGTGCTTTCTGCTCCCACAAAGCAGATGTTTGACCTTGTGGGCAGACATTCCACCTTCCTCTACAGAGTTCTTTTTGCTAACCTCTGGTGCTTCGGCCCTGTGCTTTCGCTTTATGCCAAGCTTTCCGGCGGTGAGATGAATGCTATCGTTCGTACCACCACAGCCTTCACTCAGATGGAGGGCTCTAAGGGTGTAAACGTTATTCCCCCTGTGGCAAAGATGGCCTCTAATCACCGTATTATCCCAGGTGAGACCGTAGAGAGCACCGTTGTACATATCAAGAAGGCGGTAAAGGATAAGAACGTAGAGGTATCTGTTATCAACGGTAATGATCCCTCGGTTATCTCCCGCACCGACTGTGAGGCTTATGACCGTGTGAGAAGCTCGGTTGCAGAGACCTGGCAGGATGCTATCGTTACTCCTTACCTTATGGTTGCAGGCTCCGACTCTCGCCATTGGGGAGAGATTTCCGACAAGGTTTATCGCTTCTCGGCAATGGCTCTTACCAAGGAGGAGCGCGGATATATTCATGGTAACAATGAGCGTATTCCCTTCGCAACTATCTCTAGAACCGTTGAGTTCTTCGAGAGACTTATGCGCAAGTCTTAAAAACATAAAAGACTGTCTTGGCGTAGTCCAAGACAGTCTCTTTTTATTTAGTTAATTCCCAGAAAGCAACTGCACCTGCCGCTGCCACGTTAAGCGAGTCAACCTTATGCTTCATAGGAATTCTTACGGTGTAGTCACAGTCTGCAATAGTGATTTTGGACAGTCCGTCACCCTCTGTGCCGAGAATGATTGCCAGCTTGTCCTCAGCCTTGAGCGAGGGGTCATCAATGCTGACAGACTTGTCGGTCAGAGCCATTGCCACAGTCTTAAAACCAAGGGCAGACAGCCTCTCCATAGAGGGATGAGGCCAGTCTTCAGGCAACTCACCAATCTTTGTCCAGGGAATCTGGAATACCGTGCCCATGCTCACTCTTACCGCACGTCTGCAAAGAGGGTCACAGCAGGTGGGGGTGATAAGCACCGCATCAATTCCAAGAGCGGCGGCAGAGCGGAATATTGCACCGATGTTGGTGGAATCGGTCACACCCTCAAGCACGGCAATTCGTCTTGCATCCTTGATAAGCTCCTCGACAGAGGGGAGGGAGGGTCTCCTCATAGCACAGAGAGCACCGCGTGTCAGCTCAAAGCCCGTCATCTGCGTAAGCAACTCTCTGTCTGCGGTATATACGGGAATATCTCCGCACATCTCGATTATCTTGTCCACCGCTCCGCCCAGTAGTCTTACGTCGGTAAGTATGGATACAGGCACGCAGCCCGAGCTCATTGCCACCTCGATCACGGTGGGGCTCTCCGCGATGAAAATGCCCTTTTCGGGCTCCAGCTTGTTTCTCAGCTGTGCTCCGGTCAGCCTGACGTATACGTCAAGAGCAGGATCGGAAAAGTCCTTTATATGAATAATGTTAGCCATATTATCTCCTTTTTGAAAAATCGGCAAGACACTCCTGCCGATTTTTTTGGCCTACCCGATAGGATTCGAACCTACGGCCTCAAGAGTCGGAGTCTTGCGCGCTATCCAGCTGTGCCACGGGTAGATATTAGATATTATTTTTTCATAGCAGGTTCTTGCATATTTGTACTACGCGCGCTGAAATGCGCTATCCAGCTTTCCTCTTGAAACATAGTCGTACTGCTCGCAAGGGCAGGCCTTACTCCCATTACTCCTTGTTTCTGCGCATTCGCTACGACAAAAACAGTTATCAACTGTTTTTGTCTGCTCACCACAGGTAGATATTATTTCTTCATAGCAGGTATTACATCTGCCTGTAAATTGTACCATTTTTTACAGGTCTTGTCAATAGATTAAAGTAATTCTTGCAAAAAGCATCCATATATGATATAATACTATTGTCAAACAAGAAATAAATTTGTCGAAAGGAAATACTATGAATATTCTTGTTGTTAACGGAAGCCCCAAGGGCAAGTACAGTATTACTCTGCAGACCCTTGAGTTTATAAAGAGAAGATTCCCTGAGCACGAGTTTCGCGTTCTTCACGCAGGACAGACCATTCGCGCCATAGAAAAGGATTTCACCAAGGCACGTGAGCAGCTCACCCAGGCAGATGCTATTGTCTTTTCCTATCCTGTATATACCTTCATTGCACCAAGCCAGCTCCACAGATTTATAGAGCTGCTTAAGGCAGACGGCATCGATCTCAGCGGTAAGTATGCCACACAGATAACCACCTCAAAGCATTTCTACGATATGACCGCCCACAAGTATATAGAGGACAACTGTCGCGACCTTGGTCTCAGATATATCAAGGGACTCTCTGCAGATATGGACGACCTTCTTACCGAGGAGGGCAGAGACGTGGCAGAAAAGTTCTTTGACCATTTCCTCTGGGCTATGGAAAACAAGCTGTATGAGACCTATTCTCACCGCGAGTATTCCTACCTGCCAAAGCAGGCTACCAATGCGGAGGATAACGAAAAGCTTGAGGGCAAGGACGTTGTTATCATCACCGACAACACCGACCCCGACTCCAACCTTGCCTGGATGATTAATCGCTTCCGCAGTGTTCTTCCTTACCACACCCGAGTGGTAAATATTGCAGACTACCCCTTCAGCGGCGGATGTCTTGGCTGTTTCAACTGTGCCGTAAGTGCAAAGTGTGTCTACAAGGACGGTTTTGATGATTTCCTTCGCAACAATATCCAGACTGCAGATTCTATCATCTATGCATTTACCGTAAGCGACCATTCTATGGGCTCTCGCTTCAAGATGTATGATGACCGCAATTTCTGCAACGGCCACCGCACCGTAACCGTTGGTATGCCTGTCGGCTATCTTGTAAGCGGTCCTCTCTCGGAGGAGGAAAATCTCCGAACAATTATGGAGGCACGTGCCGAGGTGGGTCACAATTTCCTTGCAGGTGTTGCCACCGATGAGAACGATCCCGACGGTGAGATTGATGCACTTGCTCTTCAGCTTGACTACGCGCTCACCAATAAGTACGTACCTACGCAGAATTTCTATGGCATTGGCGGTATGAAGATCTTCCGCGACCTTATCTACAAGATGCAGGGAATGATGCGCGCCGACCACAAATTCTATAAGAAGGGCGGCTACTATAAGGACTTCCCACAGCGCGACAAGGGAACTATTATCAAAATGTACCTGGTCGGCTTACTCCTCTCCAGCGAAAAGATCCGCAAGAAGATGGGCAACAAGATGAACGAGGGTATGATGATGCCTTATAAGAAAATGTTTGAAAAGCTTGATAAAAAGTCTAAATAAATTATAAAATATCTATGATTACTTAAGGGAGAGGCAGACTTTACCGCCTCTCCCTTTTTCTGTTATGAAAAAATATCATTTGCATCTATAAAATTCAGTAAGCGCCAAAAATTCACGGTAATATGACCCATATCGCGTAGGATTATTATCTATAGAACTTTTATATTTACCGAAAATTTCTATTATTTTCATCTTATATCCTTTTTACGTATATTTTGGTGTCCTCACCCTCCACGTCCTTGTCGTATCGCAAGAATTCGTATCCGTACTTCTCATAAAGTCCGTTGTGGTTGGTGGAAATATGCACGGCCTCTGCACCGTCATCTTTTGCGAGACTCTCGGCATATTCAAGCAATTTGCCGGCAAGGTGTTTGCCTCTGAATGCAGGGAAGGTGTAAATCCAGCCAATCCAGGGAGTAAGCTCGGTGGGCTGAACGTCATCATACTTTGCCAGGGTACAGAATGAAATAAGCTCGTCGCCCTCGGTGAGCAAGAGAACTCGCGAATTTTCTCCTACAAGGTCGAAAAGACCGTTTGATTTTAAAAGAAAAGCTAAATACTGTCCTGCGTCCCAATCGCATTGGCTGATTTTCTCAAGCCAATGATTCTTGTTTTCTGTACTGAAATATTCTAAAAATTCCATATGATTGATCCTCCTTTTATTAGATTATATCATAGATTTCTACTAAAGTAA
Organism: Eubacteriales bacterium; assembly: GCA_045632145.1. Taxonomy (GTDB): domain Bacteria; phylum Bacillota; class Clostridia; order Oscillospirales; family CAG-272; genus UBA1740. Next base: position 14,502 of record JAZQWB010000006.1, read on the forward strand.
ATAAGGCGGTGCATATTCTGCACCGCCATAATGCTATTGTTTTTTTAAAATCTTTTTGCACCATGTGCGCTTGCCGCATTTGGGGCACATAAGATGACGGGTAAATCCTCTGTGCATAGCCATCATCGCCTCCTTGTAGGTAGGCACTATTTCCTCACCGCACTCCTTGCACTTATACGCGCCCACGCTGATTTCAAGCCTCAGGGCGTAGAAGCAGGGGATTAAAAACAGAACGCATATTCCAATAAAGCAAACTGCCTGCCAGGGACCTTCAGGCACTAAGAATGCGGCAAGAAAAATTCCTGCAAGCATAGATGCCATGCTTACGATCATTATCGTCCACATTGATGTCCATATCGTTTTGTTCTTTTCATCCAGCTCCCTTGCCATATCTAAAAGAAGCTGTTCGTTTTTCTCGTTTTTGTTTTCCATTTTAATTCTCTCCCCACAAAGTAATTCATTTACACTGATTTTTAAAATACCACAGAGCTCCAGCATTATAGCGCTATCGGGCATTGAGCGTCCGTTTTCCCATTTTGACACGGCTCTGTCGGTGATGCAAAGCATCTCTGCAAGCTGCGCTTGCGTAAGTTTATTTTCTTTTCTTAATTCGGCAATAAATTTTCCGATTTTAATTTGATCCATAAGAGTCCTCCTTTCTGATATCAGTATACATTTGTTGTGCCTTAAAATCAACATACCGACGGTTGAGTGGGGATACTTACAACCGTCGGTAGAATAGAAAAGTTATTTTTTTATAATTTTAAGGCAAAAACAGGGCCGTATTTAATTGTTTTTCTTTAAAATTTCCCACGCGCGCAAAAGAATAGGAAGCTCTCTTTGACCGATAATTCTGCCAAGCTTTGAGGCCTTGCATTTCTCGTACTCTGCCACCGCCTCATCAAAGCTAAGCTTCAGAGTTGTGAGATGATATTTGTTAATTTCATCCTCGGTAAGATGCCTTTCACCGAAGGAAACTATGCGGCAAAGGAAATAATTGTTTACATTATGCCTGTGTATCAGGTTGTAATAGTCGCTTACAACGCCAATTTTTGCTACAACCTCTACCTCTGCGCCAAGCTCCTCAAGCAGCTCGCGCTTAATGGCCTCCGAGAGATCCTCGCCATTCTCAACACCTCCGCCCGCGGTCTCGATAACCACCGCCTTAGCGAAAATGTCGTCGCGGTCGGCTCTTACAAAGTAGAAATATCCCTCATCGTCATATACGATAGCTCTTACTATGTTTCTGTCGTGGTCGGTGTAGTCAAAGGGCCACTCCTCATCACGCAATTCTAAATATAATTCCTTCATTTTTAAATCCTTCTGTATTCATAAAGCTTGTAGAGTTTTCTTGCGAAATTGCCTGCATACAGCTTTCTGAAAATTCTGTTTTCCATTCCCTTAAGCTGATTAATATAGCTTTCGGGGGTCATATCATGCTCCTTAAGGAACTTGAAACCGCCCCTTTCCAATACGGTAGGCTCGTCAAGACCGTAAACCTTCGTAACTCCAACCTCGTTTATAGGGTTCTTGTACTTCGACACCCTTGCCGCAAATTCCGAGTAACAGTCCATAAGCATTGCTATTTTACCAAAACGTGCAGATAACCTACCCACAAGTCCCGAAAGCTCGGCAGGGGAGAGGTACATACTCACACCCTCCATTACTACGATAGCCGAGTCACCCTCGGGAATTGCCTGCGTAAAGTCGCACTCGGTGGCATTTGCCGCAAGCATTTTGTAGTTGCCGTTTTCCTTATAGTAGCGCTTTCTTTCCTCAATAACCTCAGGGAAATCAAGGTCAAACCATCTGTGATCCTCTGTGCCCACACGAAGCACGCGGCTATCCATACCGCAGCCGATGTGTATTACGTTAGCCTCGGGCATCTCACCCATCTTTTCCTTAAGCCAGGAATCAAAAACCGCAGAGCGAATGCCCATATAGTAAGCAAGCCACTTGGATTTTGCCTTGCCGCGAAGCTTGAAGCCCTCTGCCTCCCATATTTCCTCTGCCTTTTTATCCTCTAAAAACAGTCCCTTTTGGCTGACAAACGCCTTGCCGTAAAGGGGAATATATAATGTCTTGTTTACTCCGTTCATATCTGCCTCGAAAAAATAGTATATTACAATTATACTACATATTTTTTAAAAAGTAAATAGGAAAAAGCCCCGCCGTAGCAGAGCTTTTAAAAGTATATCCTGATAAAGTTACTTTGAACTATCCTCGTTCTCGTCTTTTTGCTCGTTTTCCTTTTTTCTGTTTATAAGGTCAAGTGAAGAGCCAAGGCACATACCCACGCCCAGACCTATGCACATACCGATAGGAATATTGCTTGTCGCTGCACCGAGTGCCATTCCGACAGAAAGGCCCAAGCACATGAACATAATCATATAATTGGTCTTGTTTTCTTCCTGATTGTTATTGTTATTGTTATTGTTATTGTTATTGTTGTTGTTTTCCATGCCGTTACACTCCTTGATGTCCTTGAAATAGTCATTAAAGCATTCTTCAAATTCGTTCTTGTTGAACATAATAAATTTATATGTCTCTCCGCCCTTCATTTCGACGGTCAAGATGGGGAAAACTACCCACTTCCAGGAGATCTTATTTATATTCTGCAAGGGCAGAACAAGGTTTCTGTACTTTTTGTCCACAGTCAGCTTGTTTGTCTTGTATGTAAGCGACTGACTGTCAAGATATAATCCACCGCCAAGTATTCCGCCATGGCATATCAAACTGCATATAAATGTATTTTTCATTTTAAAGCCTCTGTAATCCTGAGTTTATCATTTTATTGGATTATACCATAAAATTTTCAAAAAGTAAATAGCAGAGCAGGGAAATCGTGCTTGATAGTTTGTCGATATGCTTCACTTTGTTCCGCTCGATATATTCTCGCTACGCTCGAATTCGATATAACCTCCCTTACGGTCGGTTTCGATATGATATAAATCCCTCTCGCTTTTGACATATATCGCCGTTGGCAATGTATGAAAAGTATATCGAGCTGTAGGCATATCGAGTTGCGTTAGCAACATATTGAAAATTCCGCAAGGGATTTATATCGACGTTCTCCAAGAGATAATAAAAAATGCTCCGATTTTGGGAGCATTTTTTGTATTCGACCAAGGGTCGAAATTATCTCTTGGAGTTTTGAGAGTACCGTTTGATATCGTGAGTATCGTCGCATATAATGTTGCACCAAATTTGCACCAAAATCACACCATACTAAACGCCCATTCAGCTCGATAAATTGGAATTTGTCTTTACAAGAGACAAAAGACAATGTTTGTTAGAATTAGAATGTGGAGAATGATGTGGTAGAAATCTGGAACCAATCGTTTCTCGCTCATAGGGAAAATACGAACCGTATCTCTGAAACATTCATTATATCCCTTTATCTTCTTTTCGCTTGCACCGAAGATAGTATAGTACCAGTGACAGAAAAACTGCACAGTGAGCCAAAGTGCTAATACGGCGAAGAGAATCCATTTCCCGATAGGTTGCAAGAGATGATAAGAAGCAAGACCAATGCTAAACAGACAAAGTGCAATGAACTCAGCACTTTTGATACCCATGCCCTCTACCAGCAGGAATTTCCCAATACGATATGTTATGGTGCAACCTAAGAACCATACCCAAAGTACCACTTGAACCAATATTGTAATCATTAGTATATTCCTCTC
>JAZQWB010000007.1:0-6219 GCA_045632145.1 Eubacteriales bacterium
TACAGTCAACATGAAGTAATTCATTCTACATTTTACTTATAACCCAAATCACCCGATTCGTGACTCCAGTTTTTATTAGTGCTTTCCTTTATGTAACTTCTTACGATAGTTTTGCAGTCGAGGCATAGGTCGGAATACACATTTGCTACGGCAAAGGTGGCAAAAAAACCTCCCGTATTAAACTTAAGACCCACGTTACCCATCTCAGAACTTTTTCCCCACGCAACTCCGATTTCTATTTTCTCGCTACCGCAATATGGACACTTCATACATAGGCCTCCTTAAAGATGATGTTTTCATTTTCATTATACCACATCCCAAACAAAAAAGCAAGGACGATTTGATTTTACTCAAACCGCCCTGTGTTATTCTAACCTATCACCTTTGCAAAGCAAAGATTTCATCCTCGAAGAGGATTTCATCCACTCTCGTGGATTTCATCTGCCAAAGGCAGATTTCACCGAACATTTTACTTATTCTGTAAAATGTTCATCGCTTCGCCAAAACAGTCAGGGTGAAGTATTTTTGGCTATGTACTCACCGACAAATTAGAATTTGTCTATCAAAAAGTCAATATGTAAAATTCCTTTTTCTATCGCATTGATATTTAAATACATCTAAGAAAGCAAAATCATCTGGCAAGAAACTGTTGTCTTCAGTATTAAACTCTATAAACAAGCGTTTGAGCTTTTTGCAAGCTTTTAATGGAGTAATTGTTTTTACTAGGTATTTATTGAATGTAGAGCTAAACAAAAGTAGTTCTTCGAGATTAGGAGCAAATTGCATCTGATCAAGAATATACATCATATTCTTGCTATTAGAAATCATGATTCCTTTCAAACTCTCGTTTTTGCTCATATCCCACAATGAACTACCGCGAACATTATAAAATAGCAAATACTTAACTTTTCTCAGTTTAGAAAGTGCAGACAAATCCTTGACTTTGGTGTTATGAAAGAAGTGGATTGACTCGAAATTATCTCCGTAATTTTCGATGAAGTAGTCAAATTCTTTCTGGGTCAAATTACTGACTTGAACAGAAGATACTCCTACATGGAATTTCATTTCTTCATCAACATCAGGCAAAGCTATGGATGCATTTTCTGAGAATGTAATAAGCTGATTGGATTCATACGCCATACCTGAATATTTGTGCAATTCAAATTCACTCATACAAGTTCCTCCCTCAATTACCAATTCAAGTTTATCGAGTAGATAACTACCCAAAATAATTATACCATAAAATTCCCAAAAAGTAAATAGGACGATTTGACTAATCAAACCGCCCTTGTTTATTCTATCACCTTTGCGTAGCAAAGATTTCATCCGACTTGTCGGATTTCATCCACCCTCTCCGTCGGCTTTGCCGACACCTGTCTCGCTGCGGCTCGGTCACACTCGAGGGAAAACAACACTTAGTTGTTTTCCAACACTCTCGTGCCGTTTCACTACCCGTAGGGCGAGGCTATGGGTGGATTTCATCTGCCAAAGGCATATTTCACCGAACATTTTACTTATTCTGTAAAATGTTCATCGCTTCGGCGAAGCGCTGGAAGTGGACGACCTCGCGCTGGCGGAGGAATTTGATGACGTCGTTTACGTCGGGGTCGTCGGAGAGGCGGAGAATGTTGTCGTACATTGCTCTGGCCTTCTGCTCGGCGGCCAGGTCCTCGTGGATGTTGGCAAGGGCATCGTCCTTTGAGGCAAAGGTTGCCGCATTAAAGGGCACTCCCGATGCGGAGCAAGGATATATTCCTGCACCGTGATCTACGTAATATTTATCAAATCCGCCTGCGTAAATCTCGTCGGTGGTAAGGTTTCTCGTCAGCTGATACACCAGGCTGGCTACCATCTCCTGGTGGCCGATTTCCTCCGTGCCCACGTCGGTGAGTATTCCAACTACTCTGCCATCGGGCATTGTGTAGCGCTGATTAAGATAGCGCATTGCTGCACCCGTTTCACCGTCGGGACCGCCAAGGGCAGTAATTATAAGTCCTGCAAGACGGGGGTTTGGTCTATCGATTTTTACAGGATACTGAAGCTGCTTTTCGTATATCCACATACTATTTTCCCTCCCTCATAAAGTCACCTGCCGTCTGCCAGGGCCAAGGTCCGTCCACCCAAGTCCATCTTTCTGTATCGGTAACTCCCATGGCGGTAAGAGGGCCTACGGTGTTCTGATACTCGTCGGTAAGCTTTTTCAGCTCTGCAAGGGTTTTATAGTAGTAGTCGAGGGCGGTGCGACAGTCGGGGTGAGTGTCAAGGTAAAGCTCAAGCTCCGCCTTTACAAAGCCGAGGGAGCGTATCTTTTCATAAAGGTCGCCCGTTAGCCTTTCGGTCATTCTGCCATTCTGCATACCGTTCATATTGCCGCCCGAGTTATTCATTTTTCTCGTTCTATTCACGTCCGTAAACCTCCATTGGCTTATAAAGCTCCTCAAAGAGTGTGCCATGGGAGAGGGCATCGTTTGCCGAATAAAGCATACGGAATTTCTGGTCGGGACCATATACGTAGGCTAAGGGCATACTGTCAAGGCAATCTCCCCTGCCTCCGCAGGTATGGTTGGTTGCTCCGCCAAGGTTGCCGCAGCCACCGTTACTGCCACCGTTACTGCCACCGTTGCTGCCACCGTTGTTGGGACAGCCGTCGGTTACTCCACCCACGCTGCCACCCTGTCCATCGGGCATGGGATAGCCGTTTTCATTTTTATCCATATTTATTTTTCCTTTATCTTATTGCGGTTAAATCCGCTATAAGCATTATACGCTTTTTGTCACATTTTGCTACCCTCAAGGTTCTTGACAACAAGCCGTATGGCAAGGAGAATAATGACGAAAAATATAGAAAATCCCGACAGAGCAATAATACGCTCTATGATATAGGAGCTGGCTCCGATACTCGCTAGCAGAGAGTACTGCAGGTTGAAAACCGACATCAAGGCGGCGGCAAGAGTCATATTTCGGGCGGCAAATTGTAAAGGTTGGTTGTCATTTGAGTGCCTTTTCATACCCAAGATAGAGGATGAGAGCGCATAGACGGTGTAAATCACAAAGCCCAGCAGCACCCTGCCCGAGTACCTGACGGCACCGCCCTTGCGAATGGTGTACATCATCATAACACCTGCCACCAGGTCAAGAAACAAAAGGAGTATTCCCGTCCTTAAGCAAACCTGACTTATCTGCCTGTCGTCTCTGCATCTGCGTCTTGATGAAAGAAGATAAAACCTTAGACTTAAAAACAGGCTATGATAAACGGTGACGGTGGCCGACCAGACGCTTTTATGATTTAAGGCGGCAGAAAGGTTGCCCGCAATATAGATAAAATTGATTATCATACCAAAATAAAGCGACAGAGTCAGCCTGCTTGATGGACATTTAAAGGCGTAAAGTATTTTATCAAGAGGTAGTATTTTTCTCATAAGGCTATTTTGCCCCGATAAAAAATATTTATTAAAAGACTTTTTTGCTTGACTTACAAGGAAAAATATAATATAATAGATACATTATTGAGAAAGGCCGCAGGGGTATGGGCGCTGTATTTGATTTTGAAAAAGAAAAGCTAATAATCGGCGTTATCTATCACGACGAGGGAATTTTTAATCGCGCGATGGATATTCTTAAAGAGGAGTTTGGTGAGATAGACGAATGCTCCGAGGAATTCTCCTTCTCCGAGGAATTTTCCACCTACTACGACGATGAGATAGGCGGCGAGGGTATGCGTAGGATATACTCCTTCAAGGAGCTGGTTGACCCCTCAAGGCAGGCGGATATCAAGATTCGCACCAACGAGATTGAGGCTATGCTCTCCGAGGGTGGAAAGCGTAAAATCAACCTTGACCCCGGCTTTATCAATCACGGCAGGCTTTTGCTTGCAACCACAAAAGAGACAGGCTTCCGTATCCCTCTGAAGGAGGGTATTTACACCGAGCTGACCCTCTTCTGGGCAAGGGGCGGATGGCAAAAGCTACCCTGGACGTATAGAGATTATCAGTCCGAGAGGGTGCAAAAATTTATCACCAAGGTAAGAAAAAGCTACCTTGCAGAAAGACGAGAAAATATAACAAAACAAAGATAAAGCAGCTGTTTTTATGGGTAAAGGAGGTAAAAATGAAAGAAAACTTACTTTTAAAGCAGAATGATCCCGCACTCTACGAGGCTATCGGCAGAGAGGCAAACAGACAGAGAAACAAGATAGAGCTTATCGCATCAGAGAACTTTGTTTCCGAGACTGTTATGGAGGCTAATGGCACCGTACTTACAAATAAATATGCCGAGGGCTATCCCGGTCGCAGATACTACGGTGGCTGCGAGCACGTGGACGAGGTAGAGGCTCTTGCCATTGAGAGAGCAAAGGCACTCTTCGGTGCAGGATATGCCAACGTTCAGCCCAACTCGGGCGCACAGGCCAATATGGCTGTGTTCTTTGCACTTCTTGAGGTGGGTGACAAGGTGCTGTCCATGAACCTGGCTCACGGCGGTCATCTCAGCCACGGCTCGCCCGTAAACATCTCGGGCAAGTACTGGGAGATCATTCCCTACGGTGTTACCGAGGAGGGTGGTGTTATCGACTACGAGGAGGTAAGACGTCTTGCCCTTGAGCATAGACCCAAGCTTATCCTTGCAGGTGCTTCGGCTTATCCCAGATTTATTGATTTTGAGAAATTCCGTCAGATTGCTGACGAGGTTGGCGCATATCTTATGGTAGATATGGCTCATATTGCAGGTCTTGTGGCAGCAGGTGTACATCCCTCTCCCATTCCCTTCGCACACGTGACCACCACCACCACACACAAGACTCTCCGCGGTCCAAGAGGCGGTCTTATCCTCTCAAACGACGAGGATATTGCCAAGAGAATTGACAAGGCTATCTTCCCCGGCACTCAGGGTGGCCCCCTTATGCACACCATTGCGGCAAAGGCGGTTTGCTTCGGCGAGGCACTTTCTCCCGAGTTTAAGGACTACGGCAAGAGGGTTGTGGAAAACTGCTCTGCCCTTGCAGGCGCACTTCTTAACGAGGGCTTCAAGCTCGTTTCGGGCGGTACGGACAACCACCTGATACTCGTTGATCTTACAGGCATGAGGGTTGACACAGGTAAGGAGGCCGAGCATCTGCTTGATGAGATCGGTATCACCTGCAACAAGAACGCAATTCCCTATGACAAAAAGAGCCCCTTCATCACCAGCGGCATCCGTCTTGGTACCGCTGCCGTAACCACAAGAGGCTTTGTAAAAGAGGATATGCAGGAGGTGGCAGAGATAATCTCCATCACCCTTAAGGACTTTGAAGGCCGCGCCGACGAGGCAAGAGCAAGAGTCAAGGCCCTTTGCGAGAAGTATCCTTTATATTAAAAAAAGAGCCGAAAGGCTCTTTTTTTATCGTCGCAAGTAATCAAATTTCAACAAACCTACGGCAGTCCTAGAAATCTGCCGCTATAAACAAAATTTCAAAAAAAGTGCGAGTCAGCAGGTGACTCGCACTTCAATATAGGGGGTGAAATTTTTACTTAACCTCAACCTCTGCGCCAGCAGCCTTAAGCTGCTCAGCGATCTTGTCAGCCTCTTCCTTGGAAACGCCTTCCTTAAGAGTCTTAGGAGCACCCTCAACGAGGTCCTTAGCGTCCTTAAGGCCAAGACCGGTAAGCTCACGAACAACCTTGATAACGTTGAGCTTGGAAGCGCCTGCTGCCTTAAGTACAACGTCAAACTCGGTCTTCTCCTCAACGGGAGCTGCGGATACACCAGGAGCTGCTGCTACTGCAACGGGAGCTGCGGATACACCGAACTCCTCCTCAAGTGCCTTTACGAGATCTGCAAGTTCAAGAATGGTAAGACCCTTTACAATTTCAAGGATCTGAGTAGACTTTTCGTTCATTTTAAAATCCTCCGTTATTTAAGAAATTTTATACAGTTTAATTAGTTCGCAGGAATTAAGCCTCTGCGGGAGCTTCTGCGGGAGCTGCTTCCTCTGCGGGAGCTGCCTCTCCGTCTTTGTCGATAATAGCCTGAAGCACGTATGCAAAGCTGTAAAGGGACGACTGAAGGCTGCCCATCATGCGACCGATAAGAACTTCCTTAGAGGGAGTCTCTGCAAGGTCGATAACGCCTGCCTGATCAAGCATACCACCGTCAACAAAACCAGCCTTGATCTCGAAGCCCTTAACCTTATCAGCGTACTGCTTCATGATCTTTGCTGCTGCGATGGGATCGTCCTGGCTGATT
>JAZQWB010000008.1:0-7774 GCA_045632145.1 Eubacteriales bacterium
TGAATACCGTTTCTCTGAGTGAAGATGTACTCTGCCATCTTGGGGTTCCACTTCTTGGTAGGGTGACCGAAGTGAACGCCTGCTTCAAGCAACTGCTTGATTGTAATTTCGAACATTTTATGTTCCTCCTTGGTTTTTTCCGCCACAGCAACATAATACTGCGACCCGTGAGAGCACCGGCAGTAATCCAACTTGCTGTGTGAGATTTATTTTAACTGTCGTTTTGACAGCTGTTATATAATATCATATTATTATTTAAATAACAAGACACTTTTTGAAAGTTTACAAAAAGTTCACAATTTAATCCTCGGTTGTCCAATCCTTACATCTGGGGCTCTTCTCTATGAGGTAGAAATAGGGGGATGTGGGCGAGTTTAAAATGTGGAATTCGGAGGCACAGATGCGATACTTTGAGAGCGTTTTAAAGTACTCGCGAAGCATATCTCCCTCGAGCGCCCCCTCCTCGTGTCCGGGGTAAATTGCAACGATGAGCGCGCCGTCGGGAGCGAGCAAATCAATAGCCGCCTCAACCGCGGGCATAGTGGTCTCACGCATGGTGGTAACAAACTTCTTGCCGCTTCTGGGAAGATAGCCGAGATTAAACATTCCTGCCTTGATAGGCCCATTTACAAACTCCTTGACTCTATGATGAGAGGCGCAGATGAGCTCGTAATTTTCCGGAGCACCGTTTGCCTCAAGGTGTGCGCGTGTGGAGATGAGTGCCTCCTCCTGAATGTCAAAGGCATATACCTTGCCGCTATCACCTACGGTCTTGGAGAGGAAAAGTGTGTCTCCGCCATTGCCCATAGTGAAATCAACGGCTACATCACCCTCACCGAGATGCTCTAGTATAAAATGCTTATGAAGTCCAACTAAATCTACCATATTATCACCTTATTATCACCTTTTAATTGGCAGTTACACCTCATCCGTCACCTACGGTGACACCTTCCCCTCAAGGGGAAGGCTGATGGAAGTCCAACTAAATCTACCATAAATTATTTCTTCATTCTTTCTATTTCACCGTCTGTGGCAGGACGCACGAATGCGGTGTAATTTGTTTTATAGGTTACAAAGCCAGGCTTTGAGCCACCCGGCTTCTTAATATTTTTGACTCTGGTGTAGTCAACGGCAACCAGGTCTGCCGTAGCCTTCGAGTATCTTGCGGCAAGAGAGGCTGCCTCGGTGTAATCATGCTCGGAGGGCTCTTCCCCATCGCAAAGCATAATTACGTGAGAGCCCGGAATGTCCTTGGTATGGAACCAAAGGTCGCCTTTTTTCGCAATTTTAAAAGTTAAGTTGTCATTTTGGATATTATTTCTACCTACAAGAAGCTCATAGCCGCCGCTGGTCACGAAGCGATGAGGTGTGGAGCTGAGCTTCTTCGGAGGCTGATACCCCTTAAGCTTTGCGGCATAGCCCGAGCGGTAAAGCTCGTCACGAATCTCGATAACGTCCTGCTCACACTCTGCGCGAGAGAGGAACTGACGTACACTCTCAAGATACTTAAGCTCTCTCTCCCAGATAACTATCTGCTCGGCAAGCACGGTTTTGGCCGTCTTGCACTTGTTGTAAAGCTTATACATCCTCTGTGCATTCTGGGATGGGTGGAGTCTTGGGTCAAGCTTGATCTCTATCTCGGGACAATTCTCGTCATAGTAATCCACGGTGGTGAAGCTCTCCATTCCGCGCTGAAGTCTATAAAGGTTGGCGGTGATGAGGTCGGCATTCTTCTTGTATTCCTCACCCTTTTCGGCATCGAGAAGAGCCTGCTTCTGAATGCCCAGCTTACGCTCGGTCCTTGCCTCTGCGTTATTAAGGAGGGTGGTGATATCGTGGGCACGCTGGTGGATATGCTCAAGTCTGTCCTTCTCCTCAAAGTAGCAATCAAGCATCAGGGAAAGGCTGTCGTAGTGACGTTTATTTACGGAATCACCAAGATAGGTGATGTCCATATAGGAATAGTCGATGGGCTTGCCCTTCTCGTCAAAGACGACAGTTGGCTTATAATTCTCATTTATAAGAAGGCTCTGCCACTCCGAGAATACCGAGTAAAATCTTTCGGGGTCGATATTACAGAGGGGGGTATCGGTATGACCCGAGGCGCGGTAAACAAGCTCGCGCGCTATCTGTGTAGCGATGCCCGAATAGGTGGAGGTGATGAATTTTTCACCCGTGCGCTCTCTGTCAAACTGAGAAAGCTTTTCATAGAAAAGCTGCTCGTTAATTTCAAGGGGCAAAAGCTTATTTGCCATGGCAGGCACCTGATACTTAAGGCCGGGGAGGACCTGTCTTACCGAGCTGGAGGCAAAGTCGATGATCTTAAGAGCGGCAAGAATCTTGTCATCACCGTCAAGGACGATAAGGTTGGCATACTTACCCATTATCTCGCAGACAATCTTCTTCTCTGCCGCAAAGCCCATCTCGTCATAGCAGGAGACGGTGAAGAAGGCAATTCTGTCAAAGCCGGGCTGACTTACACCGATGATTCTTGCACCAATAAAGTATTTACGAAGGAGCATACAAAACATGGGAGCCTTCAGGGGATTTTCCTTCTGCTTATCCGAAAGCTGAAGTCTGGGTGCGTTTGGGCCAACGTTAAATACAAGACGGCGGGAGGACCTGCCGTGATGAATAACCATATCTATCTCGTCATTTCTCGGCTGAAGCACCTTTTCTATCTTCGCCTCGGGAAACTGGTGCGAAAACTCCGAAAGGACCGCACGCATCATACAAGCGTCAAAAGCCATATTTCTCCTCCTTTTAGTTTACTAACAAAATATTTTAACATATAAATGGCGGTTAGTCAATACCCGTTTAGCAGTTTCGGTTTGACAAAAGCCAAATAATGATGTATAATGTAGAAAAAGTCTACGGAGGTGTCAAAAATGAATATGAATATCTTTGGCAGCCTCCCAAAGAGGCCTCTGCATCTGTCGGTGGGTGTGTCCTACGTAAACGAGCAATTTATGGATGGCAGACTTACCCTCAAGGAGTATAATATGGATGCTGAATTTGAGGGCGGACACTACATTATTCCTTTAAAGCTGCTGTTGCCCAAGGGAAAAGCACCCTGCCCTGCGGTGATTATGCTCTGCAACGAGGATACCGATGGGGTCGAGGAATGGATAAATAAGGGCTATGCCATAATTACGTTAAATGCGTGCGATATAACGGATAACAACGGTAATTTCAAGTCGGGATTATCGGGATATATTGCACCGACAAGGCGTAAAAAATCCTCTGCGGGCAAGATATGCGTATGGGCCTGGGCCTTGATACGCGCTCTTGAGTGCGCAGAGGTTTTAGATGATATTGACAGGTCTGAGATAGGACTCTTTGGCAAAGGAATATTTGGTCTCTCGGCAATGCTTGCAGGGAGTGAGAGCGAGAGATTTGCATTTGCTAAGACAAGAGATTTGCCCGAGATAACCAAAAGTTTTGTGCTGTCAAATTCACATCTTTTCAGTCCCGAATGCGTGAAAAACGCAAATTTTGACAACATTAGTTGACATATTAACCGAATCTACGGGCATAGCCGCATTTTTGGCAAAGCTCCTCTACAGCTACTCTGTTATCAAATCCGTGGAGAATAGCCATAGCTCTCTCGGATGAGAGTATCTCACGAATGGGGGTCTCATAAACGTTGCCGAGGGTAATCTCTCCCTCTCTGTCAAGGCAGCAAGGTATAACCCTGCCGTCGCACAGGATTCCGAAGTGGTCGCGAAGGCCGTAGCAGAAGAGACAGCTGCCCATATTTTCGGCCTCCATATCAGGCCAATCAAAGCGGTCGCCATACTCGAGGTGAAGCTTGTGTCTGATTCTGGCACCGCGGCTGCCCCATTTCCATTCACCGAGGAGCTTTTCCCTTAAGATTTCAAGGGTGCGGTCGTTGAGTCCACCGTCATAGCCCTTATTCCACAGACGAAGAACGGAAAGCACGCCTGCATTACTTGCCTTATCGGCAAAGTCGGAAAGTCTCTCGATATAGGAGAGATACTGCTCCTCCTCCCCCTCCTCAAAGCTGTGGACAGAGAGATTTACCTTGTAAACACCCGAGGAAATAAGCTCGTCGGCTCTTTTTGTAACGAGAGTGCCGTTGGTGGTGACCGCACACTTAAAGCCAAGGGAGGTTGCGTATTCTATAAAGCGAGGTAGCTCGGGGTGTGTAAGCGGCTCACCCATAACGTGAAAATATATGTAGTCGGTGACGCCTACCAGCTTATTGGCAATCAGGCTGAATTCCTCAAGGCTCATTCTTCTCTTCTCCCTTACGGTGCCGGGACAGAAGGAGCAGCTTCGGTTACATATATTAGTTATTTCAACATATACTCTTGAGTATTTTTTATCGGTCATAGTGTTTCTCCGTTTAATTACTAAGAAAATTATAACACATCAATGCAATTTTTTCAAGCAGAGGTTTCAAATGTTTATCAGACTGGCAAACGAAAATGATATAAACGAGGCGGCTGCTATATACGATAGCGCCCGCAAATTTATGAAGGAAAGCGGAAATCCCTCTCAATGGGCAGGCGAATATCCTAACGGATATGACGTAAGGCTCGGCATTGAAGGGGGTACAAGCTACGTGTGTGAGGACAAGGGAGAGGTGGTTGCGACCTTCCACTTTGAGGCAAATGCCGACGATCCTACCTACCGTAAAATATACGGAGGAGAGTGGAAAAACGATCTGCCCTACGGAGTTATTCACCGAATTGCAGTAAAATACCATGGCAGAGGCATCGTGGATTTCTGCTTTAACGAGTGCTTCAAGATAATCCCCAACCTGAAAATCGACACCCACGAGGACAATATTCCTATGAAAAAGTGCCTTGAGCGAAACGGATTTGAATACTGCGGTATTATTTATCTTCAAAACGGTGACTCTCGCGTGGCATATCAAAAGGTATAAGTAATATTTTAGGGCTGCCCTGTCGGACAGCCCGTTTTTTATTTATTATTCTGATTAAGCTTCTGTGCCACAAAGCCTGCAACCATAAAGAGTGCAAACACGATAAGATACCATACGTTACCCATACCGTGCTTGATAATGCAGGCGGTGATGATAACGCCTATGCCTGCGATAGAAAGAATGGGAAGCAGGAAGCGTTTTACAGGGTGAAGCTCCTTTTCCTTTATCATCATTACCACAAGAATGGGAATGTACATCGCGTAGAGGGTGATGATAGGAAGCTCGGAGGAGTCGAATGCGTAATTTGAAGCATTGCCGAGATCAAATACTCCTGCGCTGAAGCCGATGAAGTAAACAAACCAGAATCCACACATAAAGAGCGAGAAGATCGCGGAATTGTGAGGAATACCAGTCATCTTATCGACCTGGGCAAAGGTCTCGGGAGCAAAGCCCTGACCTCTGGCGGCAATAGAGTATATACCGCGTACACCGCCAAGCATAAGTCCGTTAAGAGTACCGAGACAGGAGATTACAACAAGAATATTGATAACCGGAGCAAGTGCACCGTTAAAGAGGCTCTTAAATGCAACGGTAGTGCCCTCGGTGGTAATGTCCTTTACCTCTGCAAGACCGAGAATACCGACGTTGTAAAGTGTATATGCAGCCACGATGATAAGTGTACCGAGGCAGAGGGATATGGGAAGATTTTTCTTCGAATCACGAAGCTCGGAGTTTATCGAGGTAGCAACAATCCAACCCTCGTAGGCGAATACGGTGCTGCATATTGCAGCAAACAGACTGCCACCCATACCGCCTTCCACACCCGATGCGCTGAAGTTTGCGCCGAGAGAACCGTTAACCAAGCCGACAACAGTTCCGACAAGAGCAATAAATGCTATGGGAACAAGCTTAACTATAGTTGAGGAAATCTGGAACTTACCTGCAATGCGAGGTGCGATAGTATTGATAAAGAAGGAGAGTATCAGATAAAACAGCGACAGAGTGATGCACTCGGCAGAGAAGATTTTATCATCATTGCCAAGCATGGCAACAAGGGTATATCTTGCACTTACCCAGGCAAGCACAGCGGTCATAGCGGGATAGTAGATAAGCGACATAAACCAGCCTACGTAGTAGGAATATCCATTGCCGCAAATGGCCTCGGCATAGTCTACCGCGCCGTTTATCTTCTCATATTTGGTAGCAAGAAGGGCAAAGGTGGTTGCAATGATAACCATAATAAATCCTGAAATCAGCCAGGCAAGAATGCTGTGAAGTGCATTTCCGCCCGCGTTGTTAAGCACCTCCTCGGCCTTAAAGAATATTCCAGAGCCGATTACGATACCGACAACCATACAAACGGCTGTAAACAGACCGTATTTTTTGTTTAACTTTTCCATAAATTCTCCGTTTTGTTTTAGTGCAAAGATGATTATACATTAAAATGGAACAAAAAGCAATATGTAAATAAAATTATTTGTTTATTATGCTAATCAAATTGTGAACAAATTGTTAATTTTACATAATTGCATTTATTTTTTTATTATATATATAGAAATTTGCTCGCGCGTGTGTTATAATAAGTCGGTTAAGATGAGGAAGTGTGCGAAGAAAAAGCGACTTTTTCAGCTGACTTTTCTACATGTTATCAAAAAATTTTTATATTTGGAGGAAACAAAAATGGCAAACAAGTATTGCTATCTCTTCTCCGAGGGTAACGCAACCATGCGTGAGATCCTTGGTGGTAAGGGAGCTAACCTCGCAGAGATGACCAACATTGGTCTTCCTGTTCCCCAGGGCTTCACTATCTCTACCGAAGCCTGCACCCAGTACTATGAGGACGGCCGTCAGATCAATGATCAGATCATGGCTGAAATCATGGAATACATTACTAAAATGGAAGGCGTTACCGGCAAGAAGTTCGGTGACCTTGAAAATCCCCTTCTCGTTTCCGTTCGTTCCGGTGCTCGTGCATCCATGCCCGGTATGATGGATACCATCCTTAATCTCGGTCTTAACGAAGAGGTTGTTGAGGTTATGGCTACTAAGTCCGGCAACCCCCGTTGGGCTTACGACTGCTACAGAAGATTCATCCAGATGTACTCTGACGTTGTTATGGAAGTTGGAAAGAAGTACTTCGAGGAGCTTATCGACAAGATGAAGGAAGAAAAGGGCGTTAAGCTTGACGTTGAGCTTACCGCTGAGGATCTTAAGGAGCTTGCTAACCAGTTCAAGGCTGAGTACAAGGCTAAGATCGGCTCTGACTTCCCCACCGATCCCAAGGAGCAGCTTATCGGTGCAGTTAAGGCTGTATTCCGTTCTTGGGACAACCCCCGTGCAAACGTTTACCGTCGTGACAACGACATTCCCTACAGCTGGGGTACTGCAGTAAACGTACAGGCAATGGCATTCGGTAACATGGGCGAGAACTGTGGTACCGGTGTTGCTTTCACTCGTGACCCCTCCACCGGTGAGAAGAAGCTCATGGGTGAGTTCCTTACCAACGCTCAGGGTGAGGACGTAGTTGCCGGTGTTCGTACTCCCATGCCCATCGCTGAGATGGCTAACAAGTTCCCTGCAGCTTACGAGGAATTCGTAAAGGTATGTGAGATCCTTGAGAACCACTACCACGATATGCAGGACATGGAGTTCACCGTTGAGAACGAGAAGCTCTACATGCTCCAGACCAGAAACGGTAAGAGAACCGCTCCCGCAGCTCTCCAGATCGCTGTTGACCTCGTTGCAGAGGGCCACAAGACCAAGGAAGAGGCTGTTCTTATGATCGACCCCAGAAACCTTGACACTCTTCTTCACCCCCAGTTCGACGCTAAGGCACTTAAGGCTGCTACTCCTATGGGTCGT
>JAZQWB010000009.1:0-16683 GCA_045632145.1 Eubacteriales bacterium
GATCACCGGTGCTGCTCAGATGGACGGCGCTATCCTCGTAGTTGCTGGTACTGACGGCCCTCTTGCACAGACCAGAGAGCACGTTCTTCTTGCTCGTCAGGTAGGCGTTCCTGCACTCGTTGTATTCATGAACAAGTGCGATATCGTTGACGACGAGGAGCTTCTCGATCTCGTAGAGATGGAGATCCGTGACCTCCTTAACGAGTACGAGTTCCCCGGCGATGACATTCCCGTTATCCGTGGTTCCGCTCGTGAGGCTCTCACTTCTTCCAACGGTCTTGATGCACCTGAGTTCGCTTGCATCAAGGAGCTCATGAACGCTGTTGACGAGTACATTCCTACTCCCGACAGAAAGGCTGACCTTCCCTTCCTTATGCCCGTAGAGGACGTATTCTCTATCTCTGGCCGTGGTACTGTTGCTACCGGTAGAGTTGAGAGAGGTACCATCAAGATGGCTGACGTTGTTGAGATCGTAGGTCTCAAGGAAGAGGCTTCTTCCACCGTTGTAACCGGTATCGAGATGTTCCACAAGCTCATGGACTATGCTGAGGCAGGTGACAACGTAGGTCTCCTTCTTCGTGGTGTTGACAAGAAGTCCATCGAGAGAGGTCAGGTTCTTTGCAAGCCCGGTTCCGTTAAGCCCCACACCAAGTTCATGGGTCAGGTTTACGTTCTTACCGAGAAGGAAGGCGGCCGTTCCAAGCCCTTCTTCTCTGGCTACAGACCTCAGTTCTACTTCAGAACTACCGACGTTACCGGTATCATCAACCTTCCTGAGGATGTTGAGATGTGCCGTCCTGGTGATAACATCAACATGAACGTTGAGCTTATCACTCCTATCGCTTGCGAGAAGGGTCTTCGTTTCGCTATCCGTGAGGGTGGTAGAACCGTAGGTTCCGGCGTTGTAGGCGAGATCTTCGCTTAATTTAAGAATTATATCTTAAATATATTTGACCGTTAGGTCAGAAATGCCCCGACGTCAGTATTGGCGTCGGGGTTTTTAAAAAAAGAAGGAATTTTGCCTTCAATATTATAATAAATAAATTCTTTGAGAAGGTGTGAGCAGGGAATAGCTCTGCAACTCACTACCGGCAGTATAGTCTGCAAAGAGCGAAAATTACGCGCTCCCGATGAGGTGAAACTCCTCAACCGACGGTAAAGTCCGGATGAGAAAGGAAGAAAAATGAATAAAAGAATTACGAGTTATAAAACTATTGCCAGCATAGCTATGCTCAGCGCACTTGCATTTCTTGCAAGACTTATTTTTAAAATCCCCGTTAGCTTCCTTACCTTTGATATTAAGGATTCTATCATTGCACTTGGCGGTATGATCTTCGGACCCGTCAGCGGGGTAGTGATTGCACTTTTAGTTTCGCTCATTGAGATGATCATCAGCGAGACAGGACCTATCGGCTTTGTGATGAACTTTATCTCATCGGCGGCCTTCGCAGGCACAGCGGCTCTTATTTACAAGTTCAAGAGAACCTTCAACGGTGCGATAATCGGACTTTTCAGTGCTGTCGGCACAACAACGGCAGTGATGCTGCTTATGAACCTGCTTCTTACTCCTATTTATCAGAACGTACCTGTTAACGTTGTTATCGATATGCTTCCCACCTTGTTCCTGCCCTTTAATTTTGCAAAGACCCTGCTTAATGCGGCTATCGTAATGCTTATTTACAAGCCTGTGGTTGTCGCACTCCGTAAGGCACGTATCATTGAAGGCAGACCGATGGACACTAAATTTGGAAAAGAATCTGTTATTACCATCATCGTTTCAGCGCTTTCGCTTATTACAGCTGTGGTGATCTTTGTAATACTGAATACAAAATAAATCAAAAGCCCGACTGGTTTTACAGTCGGGTTTTTCTAATAGAGTGGACTATTTGACTATAATTGTTTGCAAAATTCCGAGTTATACAGAAAAGTCAGGCTTCCCTTGGGTTGCCTGACTTTTGTTTTTATTTCATCTGTGCTGCGTCAATGCGGCTGAGCGCACGCATGAGCTTTGCCTTTGCCAGGTCGATGTCCATGGCGTTCTGGGCGTCCTTTATAGCCGCCTCTGCCTTTTCCTTTGCTGCCTCGGCACGCTTAAGGTCTATCTGATCTGCGAACTCAAAAGTTATAGCGCAGAGTTTTACCTTTTTATCCTTAACCGAGAGGAAGCCACCGTTAACGGCAGCATAACGCTTTACACCGTTCTCGGTAATTCTGGCACGTCCAACGTTAATGGCAGCCAGAAGGTCGGTATGACCTGCAAGGATCTCAACGTCGCCGTCGTCGGTTCTTACAAGCAGGCTTTCAATCTCGCCGCTGTACTCAAGACCGTCGGGGGTTACAATATCAATGTGAAAAGCCTTCATAACCTAAAATCCTCTCACAAGATTAGCTAAGCAGGGTCTTTGCCTTTTCTACAGCCTCGTCAATTGTACCTACGAAGAGGAAGGCCGACTCGGGAAGATTGTCGTGCTTGCCGTCGAGAATCTCGCGGAAGCCGCGCACGGTCTCCTTAAGGGGAACGTAACGTCCCTCCATACCTGTGAACTGCTCTGCAACAGAGAAGGGCTGGGAGAGGAAGCGCTGAATCTTTCTTGCTCTTGCAACGATAAGCTTATCCTCCTCAGAGAGCTCATCCATACCCATGATGGCGATAATGTCCTGAAGCTCCTTATATCTCTGGAGAATTCTCTGCACGTCTCTTGCTACCTCGTAGTGCTCAATACCAACAACGTCGGGAGTAAGGATACGGGAGGTGGAGTCAAGGGGATCTACCGCAGGGTAGATACCGAGAGATGCGATACCACGGGAAAGTACGGTGGTAGCATCAAGGTGTGCGAAGGTGGTTGCGGGAGCAGGGTCGGTAAGGTCGTCCGCAGGAACGTAAACCGCCTGAACCGAGGTGATAGAGCCACGCTTGGTGGAGGTGATTCTCTCCTGGAGAGCACCCATCTCGGTTGCAAGGGTGGGCTGATAACCTACCGCAGAGGGCATACGGCCGAGAAGAGCCGATACCTCAGAGCCTGCCTGAGTAAATCTGTAAATATTGTCGATGAAGAGAAGCACGTCCTGGCCCTCCTTGTCACGGAAGTATTCCGCCATGGTAAGACCCGAGAGACCTACTCTCATTCTTGCTCCGGGGGGCTCGTTCATCTGACCGTACACAAGGGCGGTCTTGGAGAGAACTCCGGATTCCTTCATTTCATTATAGAGGTCGTTACCCTCACGGGTACGCTCACCTACACCTGTAAATACCGAGATACCGCCGTGCTGCTTTGCAACGTTGTTGATAAGCTCCATGATAAGAACGGTCTTACCAACACCTGCACCGCCGAACAGACCGATCTTACCGCCCTTTGCATAGGGTGCGATAAGGTCAACTACCTTGATACCTGTCTCAAGGATTTCGGTAGCGCTCTCCTGCTCAGAGTAGGGGGGAGGATCGCGGTGAATACACCACTCCTCCTCGGTTTCGGGCTGAGGCTGATTGTCAATAGCCTCACCGAGAAGATTGAAAATACGGCCGAGAGTTGCCTTACCAACGGGAACGGTGATGCCTGTGCCTGTGTCAATCGCATCCATACCGCGCCACATACCCTCAGTACCCGACATAGCGATACATCTTACCACGTCGTCACCAAGCTGGCTGGCAACCTCACAAACAACCTTTCTGCCCTCGTGCTCAATCTCAATAGCGTTGAGCAGGTTGGGAAGGTGGCCGTTTTCAAATCTAATATCAAGTACAGGACCGATTATCTGTATAACCTTTCCGATATTTTGACTCATTTTTGTTTTTCCTTTCATTAAAATCCGAACTTCGAATTTCGAATTTCTAAATTACAGCGCTTCGTCTCGTTGCGACTCGGTCACCTTCGGGGTCTGACAGTCCACCGGACTGTCATTCAATACCCTCAGGCCGTTCGTCACTAAAGTGCCTCACTACCAGATACGATCTCCGTAATCTCCTGAGTGATCACTGCCTGACGTGCTCTGTTGTACTTAAGCACCAGAGTGTCGATGATTTCGGCAGCATTCTTGTTTGCCGCGTTCATTGCTGTACGTCTTGCGGCAGACTCGGATGCAAGCGATTCACATACGGTGGAGTAAAGCACACCGCCCACGTACTGGGGAATAATCTTGTCAAGAATTGTGGCAGGATCACCGCTGTAGATGGGGTCTGTGTCATTTCGCTTTCCGCTGTCCTCCTTCTCGAAGGGAAGCAGCTGCTCATATACGGGAATCTGCGAAATCATAGAAGCAAATTTTGTGTATACCACAATAACCGAGTCGAATTCCCCCGATACGTATCCGCGGCAGATGCTGTCTGCCAGAGCGAGAGCATCACCAACGGAAACCTCTGCTACACAGCCGTAGCTCGAGGAATAGGGCTTTACACCGCGGTGGTTGTAGTGGTCGAGGGCCTTCTTACCAACTGGCAGAATAGTTGCCTCTCTGCCCTCAGCAAGTGTGGCGGTAAGGCGGAAAATATTTGCATTGTAGCCGCCTGCCAGACCTCTGTCACCTGCAATAACGATGATGAGAGGCTTCTTGCCCTCCGAGGTCCTTGACCATACCGAGTCCTGCACTCCGTCGCAGGTGGATATGTGCTCAATAGCCTCGCTGATTATCTGATGGAAGGGGCGAGAGCTTTCAATCTTCTCTCTTGCCCTACGGAGCTTAGAGGTGGCAACAAGCTCCATGGCCTTGGTTATCTGCATGGTGCCGGTGACACTCTTTATGCGGCTCTTAATATCATTCATTGATGCGCCTGACATTTCTCCATTCCTTCCTTTCTTACTTATTTTTGTTTTCAGTCATCGGCCTTAAATGAACTTTGCCTTGCAATATTCAATAGCCTCGCGGAGCTCTGCTGCATTCTCGTCGCTGAGCACACCGCTTTCCCTGATGCTTGAAAGAAGGCTCTCCTTGGTGGCAACAAGGTGCTCGAAGAGATCGTTTTCAAAGTCCTTGATAGCCTCGACGGGAAGATCCTTTAAGAGGTTGTTAACTACCGCGTAGATGATAGCTACCTGAAGCTCTACTGCGATAGGCGAATTTCTATTCTGCTTAAGCACCTCAACGATACGCTGACCCTGGTCAAGTCTTGCCTTGGTGTCGGCATCAAGGTCCGAGCCAAACTGTGCAAAGCCCTGAAGCTCTCTGTACTGAGAGTAGAGCAGCTTGAGTGTACCCGCAACCTTCTTCATAGCCTTGATCTGTGCGTTACCGCCTACACGGGATACCGAGATACCGGGGTTAACCGCAGGTCTTACACCCGAGTGGAAGAGCTCTGTCTCAAGGAATATCTGACCGTCGGTAATAGAAATTACGTTGGTGGGGATATACGCAGAAACGTCGCCTGCCTGAGTCTCGATAATGGGAAGAGCAGTAAGAGAGCCGCCACCGTATTCGGGCGCAAGTCTTGCCGCACGCTCAAGAAGTCTGGAGTGAAGGTAGAATACGTCACCGGGATATGCCTCACGGCCCGGAGGACGTCTGATAAGGAGTGAGAGCGCACGGTATGCAACCGCGTGCTTGGAGAGGTCGTCGTAAACGATAAGCACGTCACGGCCCTTGTCCATAAAGTACTCACCCATAGCGCATCCCGCATAGGGAGCGATGTACTGAAGGGGTGCGGGATCGGAGGCGGTAGCACTTACTACGATGGTGTAATCCATAGCGCCTGCCTTGTAGAGTGTATCAACCACGCCTGTAACGGTAGACTGCTTCTGACCGATAGCAACGTAGATACAAATAACGTCCTTGCCCTTCTGGTTTATAATAGTGTCGGTTGCAATAACCGTCTTACCTGTCTGTCTGTCACCGATAATAAGCTCTCTCTGGCCACGTCCGATAGGAATCATGGAGTCGATAGCCTTAATACCTGTCTGAAGAGGTACAGAAACAGATTTTCTCTCAATAATGCCGTAAGCCTTACGCTCGATAGGACTGTACTGACTTGCGGTGATAGGTCCACCGCCATCGATAGGCTCACCGAGAGCATTTACTACTCTGCCGATAAGGCTCTCGCCTACGGGGACAGAAACAACTCGGCCCGTACGCTTTACAATGCTACCCTCTGCGATACCCACGTCATTACCGAGAAGTACTACGCTGACGTAGTTTTCCTCAAGGTTGAGTGCCATACCAAAGGTGCCGTTGGAAAACTCAAGAAGCTCACTCTGCTTGCACTTTTCAATGCCGTAAACTCTTGAAATACCGTCACCTACAGAGATAACGTAGCCGACCTCGTCCTGCTCGATCTTCTTGGAGTAGTTTCTGATCTGCTCTTTAATTATCCTGCTGATATCATCTATTTTAGACTGCATCTTATTCTTCTTTCTTCTTGCTTACACAAGATAGTTTGTTAAATTACCGTATTTTTAAGTGCGTCCTCGAATTTATCGAGTCTGGTCTTAACCGAGCCGTCAAGCTGCACGTCATCGTAACGGAGCTTTACGCCGCCAAGGATAGAGGGGTCAACAGTGCAGTTAAGCACAATGGTCTTACCAAGGCTGCGTGTAAGCTTTGCCTTGATGGCAGCCGCCTGTCCCTCGCTCATGGGGATAGCCGTAACAGCCTCAACCCTGAGTATGCCTCTCGACTCATCATAGAGTGCGTAGTAGGTCTTTGCCACTCTTGGGAAAAGGTGAATAGAGCGCTTTTCGGTCAGTATTTTTAAAAGGTTGCAAAGAGATGAGTCAAGACCTGAAAATGCCTTGCCCACAAGCTCCACGCGCTCCTCCTTAGAGAGGGCGGGGGAATCCAGCAGCCTTACGTAATCGGGGTTTGATATAAGGACGCGCTCCGCCGTCTGCACGTCGGAAATGATCTTGTCGGAAGTGCGATCCTCCTCGGTAATCAGGAAGAGGGCCTTGCCGTATTCATTAGCGTCGATCATTATTCATTACCCATATTATCAATAAAGTCATCGATAAGCTTTCTGTGCTCGCGCTCGTCAACGTCACGCTCGATAACTGCCGAGGCAATACCGATAGCCATAGACGAAACCTCGTTTTTGATGTCATTAAGAGCCTGCTTCTTTTCAAGAGCAATCTGCTCCTCCGCTCTCTCGAGCACGCGTGCGGCCTCTTCGCCTGCTTCCTTGAGGATCTCCTCCTCCTTCAGCTGTGCGCGTCTGACTGCACTCTTAAGAATCTGCTCGCTCTCCTGGTTTGCAGAGGAAAGCTTCTCCTCATACTCGTTTTTCATCCTTGCCGCATCGTCTCTCGACTTCTCAGCATCGGAATACATACCGTCAATCTCCTCCTGACGGGAGGTGATCATATCCATAAGCGGCTGGAATGCCAGCTTCTTAAGGAAAAGATAGAGAATAAGAAGGTTGACCCATGCAAAAAGCATTGTCCAAGGATTAACACCGACGAAAGCCTCGAATTTTTCTAAAAACCATTGAAATTCCATGGTGTAGTCCTTCCTTTGCTATGTTCGTTTTATTCTACGATTACAAGAACAAAAGAAGAAGAGAAATTACGAGAGAGTAAATACCGGTGGTCTCGGTAATAGCACAACCGAGAATCATGTTGGTACGAAGGTCGCCTGCCATCTCGGGCTGACGAGCCATAGCCTCAAGTGCCTTACCTACTGCGTTACCCTCACCGATAGCGGGGCCGATAGCACCAAGTCCCATACAGAGACCTGCACCGAGCATCTTTGCTGCATTAACATCCATTTTTAAAATCCTCCTAAGATTTAAATATTTTTTATTTTAATTTGCTTTTTAGTCTTTTTAAGAAGCTTCTTCTGTCTGTCCTCGGGCAGCTCCTCGAAGGGAGGGCAGGCACCGCCGACGTAAACCATGGTAAGAAGCGAGAATACAAGCGCCTGTACAAATCCTGAGAACAAATCAAAGTAGATGGACAGGAAGGCGGGGATACCCACCTGAAGCACAGGGGGGATAAATCCGAGCACAGTCTCGGGCAGCCATACGAAAACGGCCTGAGAGAGTCCTGCAAGAGCACCGTAGATAAGTGCGGTAAGTACACCGCCGCCTGCCACGTTACCGAAGTGACGGAAGGCGAGAGATACGGGCTGTGCAATCTCGGAAACAATGTTCATAGGGGTCATAACCACAATAGGCTCGGTAAAGCCCTTGAGCCATGCCTTGAAGCCGAAGTGCTTAATGTTGTGATACCATACCATACCGGTGGTAACAAGCGCCCATGCCAGAGTAACCGACAGGTCGGAGGTGGTAGAGGGGATGAGCTGTGTCATACCGATAAGAGTGCCTACGATAGAGCTTAAGAACAGAGTACCGATGTAGGGGGCAAATCTCATATTGTGAGCGCCCATGGTGTCTCTGACCAGTCCGTAAAGCATATCTATAATAGTCTCAAGCACCACCTGCACCTTGCCGGGACGCTTGCTTAAATTCTTGGTCAAAAGGCTAGCCACGATGATGATAACCACCGTCACAATGCAGAGCGAAACGCTGGTAACTGTCAGCAGGTTGCCAAGCTCCACTATAGGAATCTGCTCGGACAGCTTCTGCAATGCAGGGATAGCAAGAATGATTCTTGAGCCGCTGGGGGAGATGAGCGCTCCACCGTCATCACGTACCACAATGTCATCGTAAAAGACGAAGACAAGAGCACACAGGGCGGCAATTATTGCGACAACAGACAACAGTATCGCAAGTCTTACGATAATCTTTTTCTTCATTTCGTTATCTTTCCTTTTATCATTTCAATTGCTGTGAGTAGCGGACGGAATGCAAGAAGGGGAATTGCGGTTGCGATGGGGTTAAACCAATCTAAGAGAAAGGCGATTACCAGGGTAACAAGCATACTTGCCGTTCTGAGAATGAATGAGGTCTTGATAGCATTCTGCACCGGCATAGCATTCTCGGCGGCAAATTTATCCGCCTCCTCCTCGTCCATCTCCTTGCTACCTCTCTTGTCGAGGAATTTATTAATCGCATGGTCTACCGATATAATAAGGAAGCTGTAGTTAAACAGCGTTACCACCACACCCAGCAGGGCACCTGTGATGATACGGTAGCTAAACCCGTAGTAGCCGAGTCCGTCAAGCAGCAGAAAGGCGAGGACCACCAGCAGTGCGACGGCCGCCTCTCCTATTGCCATAAAAAGTATGTCCCTTATGGACAGCTTATTGTTGTTCATCTGTTTTTCCTGTGCTTATATTATTTGTTTCCTTGTGCTGCTTTTCAAGGGCGTTAAGAGCCGACATGGCCGACAGCACGAATTTAATCATAGAAATGATGCCGCTGATGGCACCGAGAGGGATGAGCACCGCCCATATCCAGGGCTTTGCGGCTGCGTAGGTGGTGAGCAGGTAGGACACCAGCGCGCCAAGACCGATGGGAATCAGCAGAGTAAGGATAGCCTGCGACACGATATTTATAGCATATAGGGTGCTGACAAGCTTTTTGTACATAAGGCTCTCCTGATTTATCGGTACTGTGTAAAATACCAAGCTATTTGGTTGATTATAATAAAATAATCATTTCACACCAGTTTAATTTTAGCATAAATGCTCTTTAAAATCAAGTATATATTTAAAAGTTAATTATTTTTCAAAAAATTATTAAAAAAAGAGAGCTTTCGATATAAAAAGCTCTCTAATGTCCTATTCAGTTAAGCCCTGCGGTAAGCCTGATAAGCAGGTCGTTGTTGTCGCTCTGCTCACCCTCGAGGGCAGCCTTGTTACGCACCGTCTGTCCGCATTTGTCGCAGCGGTGGATGATGATAAATCCCTTCTTGGGGTCGGGGAGAGTCTGTATGGGACGAAGAATACCCTTGCAGTCGTTGGCTCTGTCACCGGGATTTATATCCACGTGGAGCGAGCAGAGGCAGAAGGGGCAGTGATTTCTCGAGGTGTATCCAAGGGGGAGCACCTCTCTGCCACAGTTTTGGCAGATAAAGCCTGCATCGTTTTTCTTAAATCTCTTGTTTTCCATATCTTCACCTACTGATTTTGTAGTTACTTTCCCACGCAGAATTTGGAGAAAATGTCTGCCACTATCTCCTCACTTACCGCGCGACCGTCAAGCTCGGATATTGCACCAAGGGCGCGCTCTACGTCGGTGGATGCCGCATCCTGAGAGAAGCCGAGCTGAAGGCTCTCTATTGCCGCCCTCACAAAGTCGAGGGAGCGGGTAATCGATGCGTGCTGTCTCGCAGAGGAAATGATGGGGTCGGTGCCAACCACGATTTTTTCATCGGCAAACATTTTTTCTACCGTGCCGATAAGGGTGGTGAGTGCCTCGCCTTCATTTTTTGCAGAAATTCTGACGGTGGCATCAAAGCCATGAAGCATGCTTTCGTCAAAGAGGGAGGGGAGGTCGGTCTTGTTGAGAATAGCAATCTTGGTGGCAGAGGAGGAATTCACAGCATCAATAATCATACTGTCCTCCTGGTCGAAGGGTCTTGAAATGTCAAAAATTGCAAACAATAGTTCACTTTTCTCAATCATTCTGCGGCTCTTTTCGATGCCGATGCGCTCAACAGCATCCATATCGTCTCGCTCTCTGATGCCTGCGGTGTCCGCGATGTTAAGCATAATTCTGCCGAGAGGCAGGCTGTGACGAAGCACGTCTCGGGTGGTACCGGGGATGTCGGTTACTATAGCCGCATCATCACCTACAAGCAGGTTGTAAAGGCTGCTTTTTCCCGCATTGGGCTTGCCGCAGATAACCGTATCCACACCCTCGCTGATAGCTCGTCCTGTGCGATAGGTGGAGAGGAGTCTCTCGCAGTCTTCCTTTATATTATATAATCGCGCGAGAACCTGCTCGTCGGTGAAGTCACCCAGGTCCTCGTCGGGATAGTCGATTCTTGCGTAAATAGAGCTCATAAGCTCCACGAGATTTCTTCTTATAGTCTGGATCTTGCCCGAGAGGAGCGCTCTTGCCGAGTCACCCGAGAGACGAATCTGCTCTCTCGATTTAGCCTCCAGAAGGGTGGAAATAGCCTCTGCCTCTGTAAGAGTCAGTCTGCCGTTAATAAACGCGCGACGGGTAAACTCACCTGCGGTGGCAGGCACAGCACCTGCGCGGAGCAGGGCCTCAAGCACCGTTCTGGTGACAAGAATACCGCCGTGGCATCCGATTTCAACCGTATCCTCACCTGTGTAGGAGTGGGGGGCAGGGAATCGGGTGGCAAGCACGTCATCAATTTTTTCGCCATCCTCCACGATGTGACCGTAGATCTGTTTTCTAGGCTCACAGTCGGAGAATTTCTTTCCCGTAAGGGTGAAAAATACCTTGTCGGCAATCTCAAATGCACCATTGCCCGACATACGGATAATGGCAACCCCACCCTTGCCGGGTGGGGTCGAAACTGCCGCAATTACCTGCGTCAAGTTATTCATTATTCCTCTGTTGTTTCCTCTACCTCGATGTCGGGAGTCTGCTCGTCGAAGAGCTCCTTGGGCTTCTTGTCGGTAAGGAAGATAACGATCTTTCTGTTGTTGTCACTGCCGATAGAGTTGGTGGATACACCCTCAATGTTCTGAATCTCGGAGTGAATAATTCTTCTCTCGTAAGCACTCATAGGCTCGAGCATAACGCTTCTCTTGTTACGGAGAGCCTTAGCTGCCATTCTGCGTGCGAGAGCGCGGAGAGTCTCCTCTCTCTTCTTTCTGTAACCCTCGATGTCGATGGTTACGCGGCTCTTGTCGCGCTCGCCCTTGATGTTCTTTCTTGCAGATGCAAGGTTTGCAAGGTACTGGAGTGCGTCGAGAGTGTCGCCATGGTGACCGATAAGTGCGGATGCATCATCGCCTACGATAGCGATTCTTCTGGTGCCGTCCTCGCAGGAGTAAAGCTCTGCCTCTGCACTGAGACCGATGTCAGCGATAACGGTCTTAACGAAGTCGAAGGACATATCCTCGCCATCCTCTACGATGCGGCGCTCCATCTTAAGCTCTGCCTCGGGAATAACCTCAGCCTTGGGCTTGGAGGACTTATCCTTGTGCTCAGCCTTCTTCTCGGGCTGCTTCTTTTCCTTCTTGGGCTTCTGCTGATTTTCGCGCTTTTCATTCTTCTTGCCCTCGCCGCCTGTTCTTTCCTTCTTGGGTTTGTCGTTTCTGCGGCGCTTTTCGTGGGTGTCGGGAAGCTCAACGTAGGCTCTTACCTTGGCAGGTCTTACACCGATAATGCCAAAGATACCCTTGCTTCCTGCGTCAACTATTTCAAACTGTACGTCGGCAAGCTCATCTGCACCGAGAGCAACTCTGGCGTTTTCCTGAGCCTCAAGTATATCCTTGCCGACAGCGGTAACTTCTTTAATCATATTGCAAATTTTCCTTGTTTGTCGATATTAAATTTCGGGGAGATCCATCTGACCTGTGGTGGTGTTCTTGTTGGTAGACTCAACCTCAGGGAGATTTTCGTAGTCATCGTCATCGATGTAGTGGAGAGAGCGCACCTTGGGAGCGTTCTTTGCCGCTGTTCTTGCGTTCTTTTCGGCTTCCTTCTGCGCCTTCTTAAAGTCCTTTACGTCCTCCTCACTGAACTTGGGGAGAGGCATAGCCTTGGAAATGATGAAGGTCTGGAGAATACCGAGAGCAGACTGGTAGATCCAGTAAATACCCATAAGAGAGGAGAAGCTGAATGCCATGAACAAGGTCATAGCGGGCATCATAAGGTCCATCATCTTAAGAGATGCGTTGGCATTCTGGTCCTGCATCTGCGCAGGGTTGTTGTTCCACTTACGAGTGAGGAACATAGAGAGCCAGGTGAGTGCCGCAGCGATTACGGGAACAAGCACGAGCCAGGAGAAGTTCTCAAGGCTGGGCGCATCACCGAGATTGGTGCCGAAGAGAGTAAAGTTGGGGAGTCTGGTAAAATCAACGCCCTCGATAGCGGCAGCAATCTTGTCAGTGCCGTAGTTTGCGATCTGACCTGCAAGCTTGATCTGGTCGATACCCTTGATAGCCTCAACGGGAGTCTCGGTATTGATAAGGTTGTAGATAGCAACAATCTTATCGTCTGCAAGCTGGCAGATGTGGGAAAGGGGATTTCTGATTACGTTATAAAGGAAGATGATAATGGGGAACTGGATAAGCATGGGGAGACAGCCTGCCATAGGGTTGTAGCCCTCCTTCTGCTGGAACTCCATGATCTCCTGCTGCTGCTTCTGCATAGTAGCCTGATCGGTTCTTCCCTTGTATTTTGCTTTGATAAGTTCAATTTTGGGGGTGAGCTCTGCCATTTTGATCTGGTTCTTCTGCTGCTTAATAGCAAAGGGAAGGAACACTACCTTAAATAAAAGGGCATACATCAAAAGAGCAAGAACATAGGATCCGCCAAAGAGCTGACTGAACCAATAGAGCATGGTTCCGAGTAATTCGTAAAGCCAATCTAACATTTTTTCGTTTCCTTTTCTTTTTTAGTCGGTATGGTCTGTCTCACAATCGGTTTCCCTGCATTTTGAATAGCTTTTAAATCCCTTGTCCGGAACCGGGTCGTAACCGCCTCTACCAAAGGGGTTACAGCGCAGGATGCGCCAGGTCATAAGGATAAAGCCTGCAAAAAAGCCACGTTTCTGAAATGCCTCAATGGCATAGGCCGAGCAGGTTGGTGTGAACCTGCAGCAGGGCGGTTTTAGTGGTGAGATATACTTTTTGTAAAGGCGTATGAGCCATATCATCAGGTGTTTCATAGCTTAGCCTTCCTGATCGGCATACATACCGAGCTTCTTAAATGCGAAATCAAGCTGCTTCTTGATCTCGGTGCTTTTGAGGTTAACCGATGCAGAGCGCGCAGCGATAACAATAAGAAATCCGCTCTTGAGAGGTCTGTCCTTCATAACAGCACGAAGACCCTCGCGCATGATGCGTCGGCAGCGGCTACGTACAACCGCGCCTCCAAGCTTTGTAGACGTGGTAAGACCGATACGGTTTACCGTCTTTTTAAGTGGGTGTGCTTTCGCCAGCCGCTTTGCGGCATAGTCAGGTAAAATATAGACGGCAAGAGCTGACGTCACTGCTCTTTTGCCCTTGGAATACGCCTTGGAATACAGATGATTTTCCTTGATTGCTCTGAACTTCATATCCGTACCCCCTTTTTTAAAAAAATGCCTTGATATTGCAAAACCTCCGATAAAGTCTGCATACATCGCGCTTTATCGGAGGTTTTATGTGTCGTCCGTGACGACTAATCACAAAAAGTGATTATTAGTAGGTGAGCTTAGCTCTACCCTTGGCGCGTCTTCTCTTAAGAACCTTTCTGCCGTTAGCAGTTGCCATTCTTTTTCTGAAGCCATGTTCCTTTTTTCTCTGTCTCTTCTTGGGCTGGTATGTTCTCTTCACGACTCGCACCTCCTTGTAAAATTTAGATTAACGTCAGGGCATCAATGCCCCAATTTTCGCGTATTCATACGAAAGCAGAATACATTATAACCGAAAAGAGCAGATTTGTCAAGTCGTTTTTGAAAAGTTTTATAAAAACATATTATTTATATATCTATCTTATTTTATTTTTATGAATTTTACCGAGAAAGAAAGGGCGTTTCTATTGACTTTTGGCTTTGTATCTGCTAAAATAATATATTATAATAAAATGGGAAGGTGTTTTTTCTATGCTTGACTGTTTAATAGACAAGGTATTGGTTTCCGAGGAGGAAATCGCTGAGATCGTCGATCGCATTGCCGACGAGGTTAACCGCGACTACGCCGGAGATGACAAAAATCTCATTTTGGTTTCGGTGCTTAAGGGCTCTATGCCTTTCACTACCGACCTTATGAAGAAGCTCAACGTTGTTAACGAGGTTGAGTGCGTTAGAGTTTCCTCCTACGGCAACAGCACCGAGTCCTCCGGTAAGATCAAGATGCTTCTTGACTTCGACCGTGACGATTTTGATAAGTGCGACTTCCTTATTATTGAGGATATCGTTGACTCGGGCAATACCCTTAAGTATCTCGTGGCTCATCTTATGGCCAAGGGCGCCAGAAGCGTAAAGACCTGCACCCTCCTCGACAAGCCCTCCAGAAGAAAGGTGGACTTTGAGCCTGATTACAAGGGTAAGATCATCCCCGACGAGTTTGTTTTCGGCTACGGTCTTGACCTTTTCGAAAAGCATCGTAACCTGCCCTACGTGGCAGTAGTAAATCCCGACCATATTCCTAATGCGTAAGGTTGGCTTATACACCCTCGGCTGCAAGGTTTCGCTTTATGAGACCGAGGCTATCAGCGAGTCCTTTGAAAGAGACGGCTTTGAGGTCGCCTCTTTTGATGACGTCTGCGACGTGTACGTGATAAACACCTGCACGGTTACGGCTGAGAGCGATGCAAAGTCGAGAAAATATATAAGACGCGCTATCAGAAAAAATCCCGAGGCGGTGGTTATCGTCATCGGCTGCTACAGTCAGCGCGCACCCCACGAGGTGGTAGGGATTGAGGGAGTCAGCGCGGTGCTTGGCACAGCGGATAAGATGAGGTGCGTTGAAATTGCAACCCGTCTGCTTGATGTAAAGAAGGCGAAGAATGCAGAGCTTTACGTGGGAGAGCTTGGCGGCGCTGCCTTTGAGCCTATGTGCGTAAAGAGCGCACCCAGAACAAGAGCCTACGTAAAGATAGAGGACGGCTGCGAGTGCAGATGCACCTACTGTGCTATTTCGGCGGCGCGCGGACCCGTCCGCTCCAAGAATGCTGAGGAGGTTATCTCCGAGGTGGAGGGGCTTTATAAAAACGGCACGCTTGAGATTGTCCTGACAGGTATTGAGACTGGCTCTTACGGTGCTGATTTTGAGGAAAAATACGATCTTGCAGACCTGATCTGTCAGCTTGATCTAAGGCACAGCTGTGAGAGAATTCGTCTTGGCTCCATGGCTCCCGAGCTTTTGACACCCGACTTTATAGACCGAATTGCAGATACCAAAATTATGGTGCCTCATTTCCATATCTCTATGCAGAGCGGTGCGGACAACGTGCTCCGCGGTATGAAGCGTAGATATAACAGAGGTATGGCACTTAAAAATATCGCACATATCCGCGAGAAAATGCCCGACCTTATGCTTACCGCCGACCTGATGGTTGGCTTCCCCGGTGAGAGTGAGGAGGATTTCCTCGACACTATCCGCTTCGTAGGTGAGGCGGGGCTTCTTGATGCTCACGTTTTCGCATATTCTAGGCGAGAGGGAACTCCTGCCGCCGAGTATGAAAATCAGATTCCCGAGGAAGTTAAAAAGGAGCGTAGTGCAAGGCTTATGGCCGAGGTCAAGCGTATGCGTGACGAAAACCTTGAGGGAGTGATAAAGGCTGCAAAGCCTTTGCCCGTTATCCTTGAGACAAGGAAGGGAAATGTGTATCACGGCCACTCCGATTCCTATGTCGAGGTCTGCTGCGAGAGTGAAAACGACCTTCGCGGTGAGCTTGTGATGGTAGCACCCATCAGTCACAAAGACGGTGTAATATACGGTAAAATAATAACTTAAGTTTACAAATTCTCAGTTATAGAGGTAGAAATAATGGAAAACAGCAAAAAGACAATGGAAAAAATCGTAGCTCTCTGTAAGAACAGAGGCTTCGTATACGCAGGCAGTGAGATCTATGGCGGGCTTGCAAACTCCTGGGACTACGGCCCTCTCGGCGTTGAGTACAAGAACAACGTAAAGAAGGCATGGTGGAAGAAGTTCGTGCAGGAGTGCCCCTACAACGTAGGACTTGATGCAGCTATCCTTATGAACCCCAGAACCTGGGTTGCA
>JAZQWB010000010.1:0-35769 GCA_045632145.1 Eubacteriales bacterium
TCACTGAAGCGGTGTAAAACAAGGCTGATCGCTGTGCCAACACCTGTCACTGCCTGTGCGATGAACAAAGGTAACATAAACCAGGACTCACGAAGTCCGTCGTCCGTGCTTACCTCAACGTACATCATACCCGATACCACATATATCGCCACGAGAGCGATAAGGGTAAATGACCAGATCATAGCTAAAATACCAGCTATGATACCCCAAGGAAACTTGCTCATACATTTTCTCCTTTCATAAAGAAAAAATTTATTTATTTTGCGCTAAAAATATTATAGCATTTAATGTTTTGTCTATCAATTCGCATTTTAAATAAATATAAATATATTTTTTGTGCAATATGAATAAATATGGAGGTTTTGTGCATATTTCACCGCCCCGAAGATATAAAAAATGGGGGCGCAATGCTGCGCCCCCATAGGAGAGTTATTGTATCTTTTCAATGTAAAGCGTTGTGGTGCTTGCATCAAAGGTGATAACGTAGGTGCCGACGGCAAGATAGATGTTTCTGTTGCCGTTGTTGTCATCATACTCCACCGTGCAGTTGGGATCAACGATCTCACCGCCATACCAAGACTTATTGTTGTCGTCAAAGAGCTTGAATTTAATCAACTTTTTACCGTTGTATTCCCACTGAAGAGATGGGGTAAGAGTAAAGCTGTATGTACCGTCACCGTTTGACTTCATAGCATAGCTGCCGTTTACACTCCAGCCGTTCACTTCACACATAATGTAAATTTTAGCATTGGTAACAGGCTGGGTATTTCCACCGCCCGAGCCGCCACTCTCTGTATTTCCCTGATCACCGATAGCCTTGTAAAGAGTCTGTCTCTTGGCAGAAATATAATCGGCAAAGGACATATTCTTGCTATCACTTGCAGAGCAGGTTCTGTTGATGTCAAAGCGGAATTTGTGTCCCGAGGCATTGTTATAGGTCTTTGAGGGAGTGGCATCGGAGGAATAAAGAGCCTTTGCGGTATTGAAGCACTCGGTGAAATAGGCATTGGTCAGCATAACGCTGCCGTCAACCTCCTTAAGTGCCTCCTTATACTCGTTAACAAAGTATCCACCCGAGCAAACACTCTTTAAAAACAGAGGGCTGCGCTGGTCACCGCAAACGTTCTGTCTGGTGAAGGGATCGTCCTTTGTCATACCGTGGCCGTAGGGGTTCCAAACGTTGACACCGAGACCGCGGTCACCGTCATAGGGGATGACCATCATCTTGCCTGTATCGGCTCTGAAATAGATGTAAGAATTGTTGTAATTATTCCTCAAATCATCACAATTTCCTACCATGTAAGAAACCGCGCAATAGTACATAAAGTTCTCTACATCTACAACAGATGCAAACATTTCTTTACTTAACGAGCTGGAATTGAGGGTATTTATCAGATTTTTAAGACTCTGATGAGTTGACTTTTTCTTATTAGTTTTAAGATCGTAAACGTAGAATTTACAGCTATCCTCATCCTCCACACCGTAGGACGTAAAGGAGGTAAAGGTCGCACCCTCGTTGGTCCAACCAAGCTTGTAGAGGTCACCGCCAATAGCCTCCTCGGGAAGGTTTTTCTCAAGGAAAATCTTATCTACAGGCTCATAGATAACCCACACGCCTGCGTGGTCATTGCCG
The DNA here is from genome assembly GCA_045632145.1 of Eubacteriales bacterium. Taxonomy (GTDB): domain Bacteria; phylum Bacillota; class Clostridia; order Oscillospirales; family CAG-272; genus UBA1740. The sequence goes on from JAZQWB010000010.1 coordinate 1,634, forward strand.
ATGTCAACCGAGGCAAGATTGGTGTGAGGTGCAAGTACACCGAAGGAGCGGTACAGGTCATAGGAATAGCTCTCGCGGATATAGGTGGTATCGTCATTTCGATTCCAACGCATATCGATCTTCTCAAGAGTGGCAAAGGTACGGTCCTTACGCTCCTCTCTTTTGTTATCGTCATCCCACTTAAGCGCAGAGCTGCCGTAGTATTCCTCCTCGTCGAAGGTCTCCTGGAAGCTGAGCTTAAAGTGAACAAGGTTATACATTCCGTCGCTATCGCTATAGAAGGAGGTGCGCGAGGTGTTACCCTTCATACGTACGCCAACCTGAGGTACGGTCCAGGTGTATGCCTTGCCGTCAGGCTTTACAATACGAACAATAAGGTCCGCCATACGGTATATGGGGGATTTAGAGCCCATACCCGCGTATTTATCGTAGTCCTTCTGTATCTTCTTAAGCTCGGAATTCGAAATATCCAGCTTAAAGGTAACGTGATTGTTGGGGTCAAAAAGGTCATTGAAGAGGTCCATATCGTCACCCGGATAAGCAGAAGAGGGCAATTCCTCCTCTACTACAGGGCCGTCACCCGAGTCATCCGTCTTGTCATCGTCCGTCTTATCATCGTCCGAGTCCTCGTCGGAATCACCTAAAATATCACCGATAATGTCACCGATGATGTCGCCAGGCTTGTCACCGTTGCCCTGCTCTTGCGATCCTGTATCAAGCCCGGGCACGCAGGAAACTGCCGAAAGGAGAAGGATCGCGACTAATAAAAATATACTTATAAACTTTTTCATCTTTACTCAATATTAAGAGAGAATGTAATCTCTACGTCCTGGCCATCACCTGCGTCAGAGGGAGCGAAGGCAGAGGCCTTGATTCTAATCTCATCACCAGCTTTAACCTCAAAGCTGATCTGAAGCTGACCCTCGGTCTTAAATACCTCGGGAACGTTGTCCTCCATAACCCTGGTAAGGGTAATATTGTTACGGTCTGTGTTAGTTGTAAAGGTAAGAATGCCGTCCTTGTCCGCGGTCCAAACGTAGCAAATCTCTGTGTCCGCGTTTACAGTAACGGTAGCGGTAGGCTCACTCAGCACGTAAGGATTCTCGCTGGAGCCAATGGGTGCCTCAAAGAGAAGAGTGATAGAGATTGTCTCATTTGTAAGATTCTTAACCGAGAAAACTGTGGTACGTCCACCGTCATCGTTATCACTGTTGCTGAAGCCTGGCTGAATAGTAGCCTCTGCAAGACCGTCTACGGCATAGTAATAATCACCGTCATAGTTGATAGCCACACTCTCGGAATATACTCTTGCATACTTAAGGCTGTTGCCATGGTAGATAAAGTAAACCTCGGAGTTAGGCGCGATAGTAACGTCGTTGGAGGTAGATACGGGGAAAGGCTTCATCGCAGTACCGTCGGGGATGTTGTCCATAGCAAGAATGTCCACCGAGGTAGTATCGGGCTTAATCTTAACAAGGTCAACGTTAAGCAGATAGGTCTCAAGAGATACCTGATAAATACCGGGAATAACCTCGTATGCTGCCTTTCCTGCATAATCAAGGGTAATCTCATAGCGAAGCTCACCATCCAAAAGCACAAGCTTCTTGCCCTCAAGAGACAGGTCTGCGTCAAGATTTACGGTAAAGTTAACGAGAACGGTCTCATAGCCGTCGTCATAGTCCTCACCGCAGTTGTCGCAGATAAAGTCGTCGTTTGCATCTGCGTGCTCACATTCATCGCAGGATGCGAGAGCAAGGAGTGCTATGCAAAGGCAAAGGAGAGTTGCCAAAATCTTTATTTTCATTTTTCATACTCCTTAGAATTTATTACTAATCTATTATAACATTTTTTTAAGCATATTGCAAGTTTTTTGGCAAAAAAACTTGGGCTGCTTCATTTAGGCAGAACCGAACGAAAAGGCAGGGGTACTGAACAGTGCCTCTGCCTTAAATAATGCTATTTAAGAGAAAATCAAGGTCAAAACCTTCGGTTTTCTCTATTTTTATTGGATTTTCGTTCTATCGCTGTTCGCTGAACTCTCGTCGTACCTATGTACGCCTTCGGTCGCGAACAACGATTTCTGCTCTGAATCAAGCTAGCCCCGAAAGGGATATTATAATTATTTTACTGTGATAGCAACCTGGTGAGCAATCTTGCCGTTATAGGTAATTACGATGGTGTAATTACCTGTCTTGAGAGGATAGATAAAGATATGTCTTTCACCGTTCTCGTCAAATACGTAGGCTGTCTTGATAACGGTGCTGTCGCCTTCCATAGCATCGGTGCCCTCGATAGGATTACCCTTGGAATCAAGGATAGTAAAATCGATAAGGTCGAATACGTAGTCGATAGACGCACCTGCAGGCTGATAGTTGCCGAAGTAGATGTAGATGAACTGCTTGTACTCACCCTCGATAGTACCCTCGATCTTCTGAGTCTTGTCAACGTCAGAGAAGATGTCAAAGCTCTGGGGAGTGAAATAGCTCTTGGAATACTCATTTTCAGCAGTTCTGTCACCAACGGTCTGGGTCAAGGAATAGCTGTAGAATGCGGGAGAAACCTCGGACTTTTCAACCACTCTGTAGTGATCGCCGTCCTCGGAGGTGTAGGTCTCATCATACTTTACGAAGAAGAACTCACCTGTGCTGGGATCGTACTTAAGGTTAACGTCCTTAACGTTCTCGGTCTTGTCCTCAAGCTGACCTGCGTTGTTCTTATAAACCTTGCAGCTTGCATCAAGAGAGGTGATAACAAAGAGCTCGTTATAGGTAAAGCTTACCTCTACCTCAACGTACTGAACGTAGTAGGAGGTAACTCTATCGCCCTGCTCGAATGCACTGCTGTTTTCGTCATCGGGGTTGTAGTTCTCGTTCTCGTTAACCTCTGTGCCCTCGATCTTGTCAACCTTAAGAATGCCAAAGTTGAAGCTGATCTTGCTGCTATCCTCGTCAATAATAAGAACGAAGTCTCTAACATCCTCACTCTGAGATGCCTCGTAAAGGCTATAGAGGAAGTTCTCGGTACCGTAGCCGCTGGCAATATCGGAAAGCGAGAAGAGGTTGCCAAGGAGGTGATCGGAGTTTGCGTTTACGCGTACAACATCAGCACCGTTCTCGGATGCAACGCCAAATACTTCCTTGCCGTCAATCTCATACCAGCTCTCATAGGTGGACTCGGTAATCTCCTGATTTTCACCGCTCTTGCCTCTGGTAATCTTGCTCTCAACAAAGCGGTTAACAAAGCCATTCTTACCGAAGGTAACGGTGATGTTTTCCTCATTGATGGTATTATAGGTCTTTAAAACCTGATTTACAGAGTCATACCTGTCCGCATTGTTAGAGGTAATCTTCTCGTAAAGCTTAATGTATGTACCGTTTACAAGGCTACCCTGATTTACAACCGCGTTGATAATTCCTGCAAGGTTGGACTTGTCAATCTCCTCAAGTGCCTTGCCACATCCCTCGATAATGCAGATGCCTGCAGGACCCTTAACGTGTACGTGTCCCTTACAGATATCGCAGGTGCCGTCCTCGTTGTTGTCGGTGTGAAGGGAAATAGCCTTCTTCTCATCCTTGTGAGAGCAGGTTGCAGCTCTCCAGTGGTTGCTCTCATCATAGGTCCAGGTGGTAGCAAAGGAGTGGGTATGTCCTACCTCGTAGTTACAAACGTCACAGAAGCCGTCCTCGTCTGCGTCAACGTGGTCAGCATTGCCGTCCTTGATCTCACCGTGCTCGCAGGTTGCCTGATGCCAGTGCTTTGTAGCATTGGAGGACCAGGTCTCGCTGAAGGTGTGCTGGTGCTGATTTCCACCGCCACCGGGAGTGTTACCGCCATTATCTGTAGTCTCGTCATCGCAGGATGCAAAGGCAAGCATAGCGATAAGAGTCACAAGAATAAGGGCAAAAATCTTCATCTTCATAATAAAGACCTCCGAAAATGTAATATTAGATAAACTGAATTATAAAACATCTATCTATTATACATTATATAATATTTGTCTTAAAATTTCAAGTTGTTTTATTAATAAATGTAGAAAAAAGTAAATGTTATAATCAAAGTTATTTGTAAATTAAAGTCAAACTCCTCCACCGCTTCTCACTATGATCGAAGCAGAGCCCCCTCGACGAGGGAGCCTTTTATTCAAGTTGTTTTATTAATAAAATGTAGAAAAATGAAAATACTCCCCCAAGCATAAAGCCTACCTGCAAAAAGAAAAACCGCGCTCCGAGGAGCGCGGTTTGAAATATGAATATTAATTATTCATAGAAGAACTCGATTGAGCGAACAAATACTCTCTTGTTGAAATCGATAGTAATTGTATCGGAAGCAGAAACTGTAAAGGTAAGAGTACCGTAGCTACCAGTCTTAGGAGCAACCTGAGTAGCAGAACCATTAACCTTTACGGTATCAGAGGAAGAAGTTGTCCAAGTGTGACAGGTAATAACAACCTTAGTTACCTTCTTGTTAAACTTAAGAACCATCTGACCAGCAGCGCTGCTAGTACCAGTCTTAAGCATACCACCCTGGTTGGACCAGTTTCCACCGCTACCATTACCCTTATAGATCTTGTTTGCAGTTGTTACAGAAGTAAGAGCATGTGTGGTGCTGGGAGCTGCAGTCTTGAATGCATCAAGAAGTCCGGATGTGGTCAAAGCAGTAGTGCTGTAACCGGAAAGCTTGCTGAAATCAAACTTTTCAGAATTAGACTTCTGAACGGTCACACCACAACGATCACAAACACCCTCTTCGGTGGTGTGACCAAGAGCTGCCTTTACCGCACCACAAACGGTACAAGCAGTGCCTGCTGTGGTACAAGTGGGCTCAGAGCAATCACAATCGTGAGGAACAAGGATCTCTGCTCTAAGGATGAACTGAGTCTTGTCTACGTTAGCAGCATTGTTGCCGGTGATGTAGGAGATGTAGGACGCGCTAAGAGTATTATAGTTGTTGTAAGTACCAAGATATACAGTACCGTTGGTTGTCTTGGTGATGTACGCACCGGTCTTCTCATCGAAGGTGAAGAGACCCTTGGTGGTGGTGAACTTAACGTTGTTGTAAGTACCGGAAGCCTGAACAGAGATGTAGGTCTTGGTGGTACCGTTCATGAAGTAAATGTAGAATCCGTCGGTAGCCTCTTCAATGAAGAAGTCGGGAGACTGATACTTGTTATCGATAGTAGCGCCGTAGTTGCCGCTAAGCTGACCGGTAATGTAGAAGTAACTCTGGCTGTTTGCCTGATAGAAACCAAGCTTGAATGCTACGCCTGCCTCAGGACGGATGTAGTAGTTACAAACATCACACTTGAGGTCATACTCATAGCCGCTGTGTCCGGTAGCGGGGATAAGAGCGTTAGCCTTGTTGGTGTTAGCGGTAAGCTCCTCGTTAACCCAGCAAAGATCACAGTAAGTGCAGTACCAGTAGTCGAACTTAGCGCCTTCGGTGGTACAGCCGGGATTCTGCTTAGCAACGTGAACGATGTCGTGCTCAGCATCAGGATTTACGTCGAAGCAAACAAGACATACGGGATCACACTCATAGGTGTACTCGTGGCCAAGTGCGGCAATATCAACGCTGGAGGTGATGATACGACCGTCAGCAGCGAAGTTCTTTACACAGTACTCACAGGTCCAGTGCTCGATGTTACCGGTCTTGGTACAGGTAGGAGCATTAGCCTCGATGTGGTCGAGAAGGTGCTCAGCCTCCTCTCTGGTGATCTCACCACAAACCTTACAGATCTCATCACAGTCATAATTGTAGTCGTGACCAAGTGCAGTAACGATTGCATCTCTTCTGGTAAGAATTACGCCGGTTGCATCTGCGTTGTTCCAAGCAGCGCCACAGCACTCACACTGCCAGTACTCAACGTTACCATTGGTAGTACAGGTAGCAGGAACAGCATCAACGTGAACAAGAGTGTGAGCAGCATTCTCATTGGTAAGCTCATAGCAGTTCATGCAGTGAGCGTCACACTCGTAGCGGTACTCGTGCTCAGCAAGATCAAGTATAAATCTGAAAACAGGGTTGGGAGAGAACATACCGTACTCGTTGTCCCAGCAGCCGCCGCAAAGCTCACACTGCCAGTACTCGATGTTACCGTGCTCGGTACAGGTAGACTCCTTGGGAGCGTGGTAAACCATCTGGTGGCCTGCATCCCAGTTAACGAACGCCCAGCACTTGTTACAAGTACCGTCACACTCGTAGTAGAAGGTGTGGTTGTCGTTACCTTCAACCCATGCTTCCTCACAAACTACACACCAACCGGTGTAGCAGTCGGACTCACCCTTGTGACCGAGAGCGGGCTCAAGCTCCTCATCACAAACGGTACATACGGAAGCCTCGGTACAGGTAGCCTCAGTGGGCTTGTGACCAAGTGCAGGATCCTGCTCCTCGCCACATGCCTTACATACGGAAGGCTCGGTACAAGTAGCTACGGTAGCCTTGTGGCCAAGAGCCTCAACAAAAACGTGATCGCAAAGCTCACAGGTCTGTGCAGTTGTACAAGTAGCAGCTGCGCCAAGCTTATGACCTACAGGAGCGACGGTAGACTGAGCAACGGTAACAAGACCGCAATCGCTACACTGAACGCCCTCGGTCTTACCCTCGGTAGTACAAGTGGGCTCTACTGCTGCAATGGTAACAAGGTTGTGACCCTTTGCTGCAGTCTCATTGGTGTACTTGTCACCGCAAGCACAAGTGAGAGTAACCTCACCCTTCTCGGTACAAGTAGCTTCTTTGGAAACAGACTCAACGTACTCGTGAACGTGAGCTGCCTCAGGCTGGGAGCAAGATGCAACTGCAAATACGATTGCAAGGAGCATAAGCACGCAAGCCAAAATGGAAATTTGTCTCTTCATAATAAAGAGCCTCCTTTTTTTATTTTTATTTCGTTTGAAATAACTAAAGAATTACCTGCAAACAGGCAGGATTTTTAGTATTATAAATAAAAACCCGAATACATTATATATCATTGTTAATTTTTTTGCAATAGTTTTTTTGAATTTTTTTTACTTTTTTGATAGAATTTGTTAGTTATTTTTTCACAAAAAATTTACCTTTGTTAAAATGTCACAAATTTGTGAAGTGCTTTTCGGTCAACTTTCACAAAGGCAAAAAACGGGGCAAGCACAAGGCCTGCCCCGAATGATATTTACTTGTAATAACCGCAGGCGAAGAGCCACTGGGATTCCTCGTCCGAATGGATATTGTAGTTGCTCTCAAGCCAGCCGTCACCGTCGGCAAAATAGTAGCCTGAGGAGGAGGCGTATCTCTGCAAGAACTCCTTGATCTCGGGAGTTACAGGCACAACGCCGTCGGCATTTGCATACTCGGCGTAGCCGATAGCAGACATCTCCTCGGGAGTAGCCTTTACGCAGGCAGGCTTACAGTTAGGACAGTCGAGCGGACAAACCACGTGGTCATCATCAAGTCGGCACTTACACTGTGCCACACAGTACTCGTCTGCAAGAGCCTTGATGCCTCGGATAAAGAGACGGTAGTTGTACTGACCGTTAATGATAAGCGCGCTACTCTCCTTGTCAAGATCCACGAAGGAAAGCGACTTGCCGTCACGGTTTACAGGAGAGAAGCGGAAGGCGTCGGCAATATGAGCCACAAGAATGGGGCCGTAGCCGTCTGTCTCGGGATACTTCTCGGGATCATAGACGTGATAAACACCGTCACCGCCCTGAGAAACAGGCCAAACTCGGTAATTCGACTCGTCAAAAACGAAAATGCTGTTGGAATTGCCGTAAGGAACCTCGGCATTAACGATTGTGCCACCTGCAAGAGCATTGAATGCATCAAAGTCGAAGGCGCTGAAATCGTGGCTGACAAGCATAAGCTGTCTCTCTGCTCTCTGGATATCAAAGCCGCCGTTACGCTTTATTGCAAAGGTAACCTTGATGGAATCTGCACCGCTCTTGCTCTCTGCCGAAATAGCAAAGGTAAAGGTCTGAGATCCACCGCCAACGCTGATGTTTTCGTCGGCAATATTCACTTCGTGAATAAAGTTCTTTGTATAGCTGCCGCAGGGGCCTGTTACAGACACCTTGTGAGGGTCGTATTTATGCTGCGAGCTGCCGTAGTATGCTGTGCAAATCGGGTTAACGTCATTGTCGATAACATCGACCCAGCTCTCCACCGTATAAACACCGTTGGTGCGGGGAGAAAACTCAATGAATATAAAGTCATCAGGGCCGTTTAAGGTAACTGTATAAACACCTGTGGTGCTGACAGAAAGACAGTCATAAAGACCCGTTCCCACACCGCGGAGCGTGTTCAATTCGTACATATCAATAATAATAGTACGGTTGTCATTTGTGGCAACGTAGCCGTTGGGATCGTATGCGTATCCGCTGGGCACGTTAGAAAGTGTTACGCGATAATCACCGTCAAGACCGTCTACCGCAGCCCTGCCTGTGCTGTCAACTGTGGCGGTATGAATACTGTATCCGTCGTTCCAATAAACCTCCACGTTTGTGGTAGGAACAAAGGCCTTGTCACCAAGTCTCAGCTGCACAACAAAGTCGTTTGTAGGGTCATTATCAAGGTCCGGATTACTACCCGAGCCGCCCGGCTTAAAGCCCGATCCCGCGCCCTGCGAGGGCTTAAATTCTCCGCAAGAAAAGAGTGAAAATAGCATAGCTGCCGCAAGAAAAAGCGATAAAATTCTTTTGAAATCAAGCATTTTCAGTCTCCTTTCTTGAGAATATTGCAAAAAGTCCCTTGATGTCCTTGAGGGTAAACTTTCTGATGATAACGTCGACTACAAAGAGGAGAATGGCCGCGATGAAGAGGGGTGCACGGAAGCTGACCTCGTATCTGTCCACCTCGTTTTTATTGCTCTCAAGACTGAGAGAGCCGTCGGTCACAACGCGTCCCACACCACGCATAAAGCCGTAAATATCTACGATATCGTAGGCGGCAAAGGAGTCGTATTCCTCCGCATAATTGCGTGTGAAGAAAGTGGAGGAGTAGAAGGTCTGCTTGCCGTAGCTATAGAAAATCTCAAGCTGATATTTACCTAGCTCCTCTGTGGGAACTGTAGCAACGTATCTGTTAAGGCTGAAGTCCATCTCCATCTCGATAAACTCGCCGCCGGGACTGTTAAGATACAGAAGCGCCGATGCTCTGGGATTTACCGTCGAGGGAATAACCTCAATGGTGGAATATCCCACGTAATGACGCACGTCGATGTTGAAGGGGTAGTTTATGCACTCCAAAGGAGTGTTGGCAACGAGAATGTTGCCAAAGAGTCGGCTCGTCAGGTCGGTGCTCCAAGAGGAGAGCCAGTTGCCCGAGAGACTGGAGGTAAAGCTTGCAACTCTGCCGTTTCCATGGTCACGGTAGGCATAGAGAGGCACGCGTTTTGTAACCGTCTCGCTCTTCTGATAGTCTACGGTAAGCACCGTTGTGGCATCAAGCTTTGCCGCACTATTTACAAATCCGTTAACGTCGGGAAGATGAAGAATTCCGCTTGTAATTCCGCCTTTTGACGTCTCAATGTTAACTTTTGTTTGCTTTTCGACAATCGCATCACTCAAATCCTCTGCTATCTGCGAGAAGATGAGGTCAGAAATTCCGTCGCTGTTTTTGAGGAAATAGTAGTTACCGCCACCGTTTGCAGCAAGGCCCTTGAGGTAGCCCTCGTCCTCCTCGCGGATAACGTTTACGGTAGAGAGAATAATGCCGTTGTCATACATCTGCTGTGCAATCTCGGAGGCATCCTCATGCTCAAGAGTAGAGCTGAGACCGTCGGAGATAAGCATAACCTGCTTCTCTGCAAAGGGCAGATTTTCCATAGTGTCATAGGCAAGCTTCAGCGCGCTGCCGATAAAGGTACCCTGAGTGGGCTTAAGCGCCTCTATCTTCTGTATCAGCTCCTCACGCACTGTGCCCAGCTTTGCAGGCAGCTGAATCATCTTGGCATCACCTGCGAGAGTGATGAATGCAACGGTATCGTTATCGTCAAGGATAGAGAGCAGCTGCTGTGCCGCCGCCTGTGCCGTTGCAAACTGAGAGGTATCGTACATACTTCTGGAAATGTCCAGAATTATGGTATAAAGCTTTGCGTCCTTATTTGCATTACCGTAGCTTACGGGGAGAAGCTCCTCCAGACGTACAAAGACGTCCTCCTGCTTGTTCTGCATATAAAGATTTCCAAGGGTAATAAGGCTCTTGCCATACTGTGAAACAACAAGGTCCACCGCGTCGATAAACGCGTAAACGTTATTAATTTTACGGATATCCACGTTTGAGAGAATAATCTCGTCATACTGTACAAGCTTCTCAACGGTATAGGGCACCTCACCGTCACTCGAGGTAACAAGGCAGGTTTCAACCTTTGCCGAATCGCTGTACATACTCTCGATCATCATCTTATCAAGGGTATTTTCGGTGATGAGAAGCACTCTTCTCTGCCCTGCCACGGTCTGTGTGAAGTAAAACTCGTTGTTCTCCTCGGAGAAATCGCTGCCATCGTTGCTGGAGATGCTGACCTTATAGTCAAAGTCTCCCTGCTTATTCGAGGGCAATTCAAGAGTAACAAGGTTTACACCCTGCTCCAAAGAAATATTTTTGTAAGAAACCTGAGCGTATTCGCCATCGCTGTCAACAAGAAGCTCAAGACGTACGTTGGTGTCGGTGTTAGACTCGATAAGCACCTTAAGCTTATTCTCGTGGTCGAGATATGTGGCCTTGGTGTACTCTACGTCAGAAATCTGCACCTCACCCTCACCCTCGTGAAGATTGTTGTCAAGATAAATGGCATCCACCTTGATGCCCATCTCGGCAGCACGAAGAATAGCCGCGCCTGCGTTTCCGTCGCTGGCGGTGACAAATCCGTCGGTGATAAGAACGATACGCTTGATCTCTCCCACGCTGAAGAGTGTGGCCGCATAATCAATAGCAGACGCTATATCCGTGCAGCTGTCGTCAACGGTATTCTCCTTAACGCTCTTAAGCTGACTGTCGGAGGAGGACTTGATAAGCTCATAATCCTTACCGAAGCAGACTATACCGAGTTTGGAGTTTGAGGGAAGATTATCTGCAATCTCGGCAATATACTCATCGATTTTATCAAGATTGCGGTTAGAGGAATAGGAAACGTCGGCAACCACGTAGACCTTTGTTCTGGTCATAACGGTGGTATGCACAAGACCTGCTGCCGCGAGAGAAACGCAGACAACAATTGCGATATGGATAACAAGAGATGCAATCCAGCCCTTGTTACGGTTGTCCTTATTTACGGAGATGAAATAAGGGATAAGCAGTATCGCAAGAAGCGGTATTGCTATCAGGAGCAGATAGGGATTATCGAAGCTGATATTTTTCATAACAGTACACCATCCAATCTGCAGAAAATACTACGGCAAGAAGCACAAACAGAAGGACAAGCGGATCATACTCACCGTCTGTCTTTTCGTAAGTCTGCTCACCCACAAGAGAGAAGGACTGACCCTGCACGTTGGGGTCTCCCTCCTCCGCGGAGGCCATAGAGAAGATCTTATAGATCTTTTCCTCTCCCGAGATGCTTACTCTGACCGTATACGTGCCTACCTGGTCAAGAGGAATTATGCCGATATCGGTAGCAGTGTCAATGAAGCTCTCCTCTCCGTTAGGAGCAATAGTCTTAACGCTGTCTACGTTGGGAGTTATATTTACCTCTGCCTCCTCACCACAGGAATAAACCGCACGATCAAGGATAGCAGGACATAAATAGTCAAGAAGATTTGAAACAAGAGGAACAAAGTCGGCGGAAATAGCAATATCCGACTTATGAATATCAAAGGCGAATACCACCTCTCTGTTACCGAGAGCATTTACACCTGCAAAAACGATGGGGTGAGACTCGTAGGAGAAGAGAGTGGTAAACTGGGTATACATTCCGCTGTATTTTACATACTCACTGACGTAAATTTCCTTACCCACAACTCCGCTAAGAAGCTTTCTTGCCTTGCTGGAGGTGGAGCTTGACTTTTCAATCTCTGCAGGATAGCTGAGACCCTCTACACCTCTCACACCGAAGCCTGAGTTATCCACACTCTTGGTGGAGTTGATAAGCCAAACCGATGCATCGGGAAGCTCATCGGGAGTATAGCCCTCAAAGATATAAAGACCGTAGCCGGACTGTCCCACGTACTCCTCGGGAGTAAGGGTATCAACCACCGAGTCGGTAAGTGCGTCAAGAGAGGCCTGAAGGAAGAAGGGAGTCTCGCTGACAATAAGGATACTGTAGGACTCCTCGCTCTTAAGGTTGTAGCTTACAATCTCATTATCTGCCATAAGGTCATCTTTATTTGAGATAACGAGTCTGAAGGAATCGTAGCTATCCACCCTGTGAGAAAGCTCTACGGTGGCAGGCTCGCCCTTGATTACCGAAACGGATACCGTCTCGGCAGGTCTTGTGTCATCGTTGACGTAAAGCTCTACCTTAAGCTTTGCATCCTCAGTATAGGAAACTACCTTTCCGCTTGTATAAAGTGTGCCGTCTGTAAGGTTGCCTACAACGTCGCTGATAGCATAATTTGTGACATTTTGCGAACTAACGTTTACAATTTCCACATTTTCGCTATCCTCATAGTCCTTGTCGGTCACAAAGTATACCAGAGTGGAGCTATCAAGGTCAAAGTAGCTCTGTGCGATTTCAAGCACGTCACTATCCTCTGCGGGACTGTCCGTGCACCTAAGGTCATCAAGCATGGAGAGCGCAAGCTTCTTGTCGGTCACCTGCTCATAAATGACAGAGCCCTCGTTTGTAAGATACACGAGTGTATAGCTGCTGCCAAGACGGGCAGAGCTGATCGTCTCTTCAATATAGTCCTTGCCCTTTTCAAATCGGGTCTTAAGACCGCTCAAGGTATTCATACTGCCCGAGCCGTCAAGCACAAAGCAATACTGACTCGCCGAATCGGGAATGGTGAATATAGGTCTTGCTATAGCAAGAGAGAGAAATACCACCATACATATCTGCAGAATAAGGCTGATAATACCTGTGATTCCGCTAAGCAGGTTTCTTCTCTTAAAGAATTTTTCGCTGAGTGTCCAAAGATAGGTGGATGCTACAGTCTGCTCGTTATACTTGCTTCTGAGAATGTAGATAAGCACCAAAACGGGCACACCGATAAGACCAAGCAGGCCGAGGGGATACATAAATCTCATATTACCACCCCCCCGTCCATAAGCTTTTCAAAGAATATCTCGGGCAGGCTCGCATACGCGGGCGCAAGGAGATATGATCCACCGCGGGACTCACAGTAGACTCTTATTCTGTCGGTCGCATAGGCGAGCGCGTCTTTGTATGCGCGTATAACGTCCGCGTCAATCCTTTTGCGGAAGAATTTGGTGGAGTTTTCCGAGTCGAAGAGATGCATCTTGCCTCGAATCTGAGGATTAAGCTCCTCTCTGGCAAGTATCTGCACGCAGAGAATATCTCTCCTCTGCTCTGCGAAGCGGTCGATGGCAGACTCAAAGTTATCGTCTGTCAGGAAGTCCGAGATAATTATAGAATATCCGTCACCGCGACCAACGGTAGAGGGCGCAATTGCCTCACCGATTTTAGAATCAAGATCAAACTCAAGCTCATTAAGCTTTCCAACACAGTTAAGATAAGCATCCTTGCCTACCATACCGCTGACAACCTCTACAAGCTCTGCACCGCGGATAGCATAGATAGACACCTTATCCATCTCGCTGACCGAGAGGTAAGCAAATGCGGCCGCAAGCTTGATGGCTGCAAGAGCCTTCTCCTCACTTCCGTGAATCATGGAGCGGCTGGTATCTATGTAAATCCTGGTGTGCATCTGTCTTTCGTCAAAATAGAGCTTTTGGTAAAGCTTATCAAATCTTGCATAAGCATTCCAGTCTATCTTGGTCACGTCATCGCCGGGCATATAATCTCGGTAATCCGCAAATTCGCAGGAGGAGCCGAAATTCTTGCTTCGACGGTTGCCGCCAAACATTCCGGCCAGGTTGTTCCTGAGGACCGTTTCTATCTGCTCAAGCTGAGAGAGAAAGGCCTCGTCGATTACCATTTTTTTCATTTATTAACCCTTTTTAGTTTCTTTTACGATAAGTCCGATAACGTCGTCAACTGTAAGTCTGTCGTTTACGGCTGTGTAGTTAATCTTGATTCTGTGTCTGAGAATGGGATATGCGAGAGCCTCGATATCCTCGTAGGATACGTTATATCTGCCCTGCATAAGCGCGCGTACCTTTGCGCAGGTAACAAGGCCCTGTGCGGCTCTGGGAGAAGCACCGTACTTAAGATACTTCTTTGCAGAGGGAGCGCAGTCGTCAGAGGCAGGATGTGTGCCCGACACAAGTCTTACCGCATAGTAAAGCACCTCGTCGCATACGGGCACCTGAGAGGCAACCTCTCTCATCTCGAGAATATCCTCACCAGAGATAACCGCCTCGGCAGTCTCCTCCATGGTCTTCTGAGTCATCTTTACGATACCCATAAGCTCCTCGTTGGTGGGGTAATCTACAATAAGCTTGAACACGAAACGGTCCATCTGTGCCTCGGGAAGAGGATAGGTACCGTCCTGCTCAATGGGGTTCTCGGTAGCGAGAACGAAGAAGGGCTCTGCAAGCTTGTAGGTCTCCTTACCTACGGTAACCTTGTGCTCCTGCATTACCTCAAGCATAGCAGACTGGGTCTTGGGAGTAGCACGGTTAATCTCGTCGGCAAGAACAAGGTTTGCAAAAATAGGGCCGGGACGGAACTTGGTCTCAAGTCTGCCGTTCTCATCCTTCTCTACCACGTTTGCACCTGTAACGTCGGAGGGCATAAGGTCGGGGGTGAACTGAATTCTGGAGAAAGGCAGGGAGAGTACTCTGCCGAGAGAACGTACAAGACGTGTCTTACCTACACCGGGCACACCCTCAAGAAGCACGTTTCCGCCTGCGATAATTGCGGTGATAACGCCATCGATAATATCGGCCTGGCCCACCACGTCCTTTGCAAGCTCCTCTTTGATTTTAGCAACCTTTAAGCTAAACTCGTTTATTTTTTCTGTATTTACCTCAGTAATAATCTCTGACATTTCTTTTATCCTTCCTTTTTCTCAAGTCCGCTGTAAAGCAGCTCAAAATATTTCCTTATCGCAGCCTTCTGCTCCTCTGTGTAAAGGTCGCTCTCAAGCATTGCGAACATTTTTTCGTTATATTTTTTGATTATATCACCGTATTTTACGATTTTACCGGTCAGGGGGTCAAGCACAAGATCGTCGCTACCGTAGCTGACACCGCCACCACCGCCGCCTCCGCCGCTCTCTACCTCCGAGTTACCGACGTCACCGTCGCTACCCTGTCCCACGTTGATAGCCCAATCGTGAGTATAGAAGTCGGGACGCTCGGCCTTGGGATCGGGTACGGTGAAGAGATCCTCAAGCTTTTCCATAGCCTCCTCGCCCCAGGATGCATTGGTAAGATTAACGACGAGGGCCGCATAAAGCTCTCCGCCCGACGCATCAATATCAGCACCGATGGCCGCCCTGACCTGATCGTCGGAAAGACTGTCTATCTCGGTGAGGATAAGCGAGAGACCGTAGGTCTCATCTCTGAACATTCTGTAAATCGCACTGTAAAGACCATCATCCGTGCCAACACCCGAGGCAGCAAGAGCACCGGGAAGCTTGCCGTTCATACCTGAAATCGCGGCCTTGACTCTTTCAGCACCGATGATAGCATCCTCATCCGTCTCGTTGTCACCCATAAGAACGGCCTTGTAAGCCACCATCTCATCGCCAAAGCCCGACCAGTCATCATAGTCCCAGCTGCTCTTTGCAAGCGCCTTGGCAAGATGTCTTAAGTAAACATCACCGCTATTCCAAAGCCCCGTCAAAAGCTCTGTGGTGGTGGATGAACGGTATGTAATATCCGAGATGACCGCCATGCTCTTGGTCACAGCAGTAATCATATCATCCTCGGTGTCGGTCACGCGGAGGACCTCAAGCAGGTCGGTAAGCTCGTTTACCGTAGGAGTCTTAAACTCCTCCTCCATATCCGACTCTCTGATATTGTCGATAAGCTCTGTAAGGCTTCTCTCCTGAAGGGCCGAGAGGCTGAAGGGCTTTACCGTAGGAGAAATATAGCCGCGTCTGTCGGGCACAATAAATCCTACCACCAGCACAGCCGCAGATACTAAAAGTGCTGTGAGGTATATCCAAAGTCTCTTGAATTTATAGCTCTTCAGGGGTATCTCGGAAAGCTGGCCTTCCGCATCCTGCCTCTGCAGCAGTATCATCTCCCCCGACTGACCCGAGAATTCTATCATAGTCTGTACTCGGTCGTTAAGGTCAAAGTCGGTGTCAAGCTCTCTGGCAAGAGAAATGTCCGTCCGTCCCGTCAGGAAAAAGCAGAGGGCAAAGCCCAGTGCCGCACCGCCCACACCGATGAAAATTGCCACAAACGGCTCTGCCGACAGTATGGCAAGTCTGATAAGAGTAAGGCTGATTCCCGAGGTCAGAAGACCTGCCGAAAGTGCCGAAATAGCCGACTTGATTATTCTAAACGCAGTTAAGCGCTTTTTAAATTTCAAAAAAATTTCGCTCATAGCTTGTCCTTTCTAAAAGCAATAATAATATTATATCATAATACTTTTTGCGTGTCAATGTTTATTTTCTTTTAAAAATTTTTGTCAAAAATTGCTCTTGACATTTCGGTTTTTACGTGATATAATTTTTTACGAACTCTTGTTCGCATAGTATAAGGAGGTAGAAAAATGAGAGAATATTACATCGCCATAGACCTGAAGTCATTTTATGCCTCCGTTGAGTGCATAGAGCGAGGGCTCGACCCTCTTACCACCAATCTTGTGGTGGCCGACAAGTCCAGGACCGACAAGACCATCTGCCTTGCGGTCTCCCCCAGTCTTAAGAGCTACGGTGTGCCGGGCAGACCAAGGCTCTTTGAGGTTATCACCAAGGTGGCCGAGGTCAATGCAAGGAGACGCTGGAGCACCCCGAGGAAGAAATTTGACGGTGCTACCTATGACAACCGTCTTTTGCTTGAAAACACCGCCTTAGCGGTGGACTACATCGTTGCCACTCCCCGTATGGCTCTTTACATCGATTACAGCACCCGAATTTATCAGGTGTATCTCAAATATTTTTCACCCGACGATATTCACGTTTACTCTATCGACGAGGTGTTTATCGACGTTACTCACTACCTTAAGACCTACAGAAAAACTCCCACCGAGCTTGCCGAAATTGTGCTTCGCGACGTGCTGAGTACCACAGGAATAACTGCTACGGTGGGTATCGGAAGCAACCTTTATCTTGCCAAGGTGGCTATGGACATCGTGGCAAAAAGAATGACCCCCAACGAGCAGGGTGCAAGAATTGCCGAGCTTGACGAGATGAGCTACCGACGTATCCTCTGGGAGCACCGACCTCTCACAGATTTCTGGCGAGTGGGACGGGGATATGCAAAAAAACTGGAGTCACGCGGAATTCACACCATGGGTGACGTGGCTCTTGCATCGGTGGAATGTGAGGATATGCTCTACCGCCTTTTCGGAGTGAATGCAGAGCTGCTTATCGACCACGCGTGGGGATACGAGAGCTGTAAAATTGCCGACATCAAGGCATATAAGCCGATGTCGAAGAGTCTGAATTCGGGTCAGGTGCTTCAGTCCCCCTACACCTATGCGGGGGCAAGAATTGTGCTGGAGGAGATGTGCGACGGACTGGTGCTTGATATGGTATCAAGGGGCATTGCCACAAACCAGATAGTCATCACCGTCGGCTACGATGCAGAGAGCCTGACGTCCAATAGCATAGCCTACAGCGGAGAGGTGACGGTGGACCACTACGGCAGGCAGGTGCCAAAGCACGCCCACGGCACAGAAAATCTTAAAAAGCACAGCTCGTCAACCGAGGAAATTATCCGCGCTGCCCTGTCGCTTTACGATAGAATTGTGGACAGGAATCTTCTTATAAGAAGATTAAACATCAGCGTAAACAATATTCAGAGCGAGAGTGTGCGTGAAAATCAGGCCACTCACGAGCAGCTTGATTTCTTCACCGATTACAGCAAGGCGGAGAAGGAAAAGCAGAGTGCCGAGCAGGAATATGCGAGAGAAAAGCAAAAGCAAAATGCCCTTATCCGCATACGAAAAAGGTATGGCGGAAACGCAATACTCAGGGGCGTAAGCTTCAGCGAGGGAGCAACCGCAATCGAGAGAAACGAGCAGATTGGCGGTCACAAGGCGTAAAAAATCGAATGCAAAAAAAGGAGGGGGAGAAGGGTGAACGAAAAGTACGCGAAAATTATAGATTTACCGCATCACGAGTCAAAAACCAGACCGAGAATGTCAAGGCATGACAGGGCGGCACAGTTTGCCCCCTATTCTGCCCTTTCGGGCTATGAGGATGCGGTGAGGGAGACGGCAAGGCTGACTGACACCAAGGGTGAGCTTGACGACTACGAGAAGGAGAAAATCAACGAGGCCCTCACCTATCTTTTATCCTCCGAGGGAGGAGCTATGGCAGAGATAACCTTCTTTAAGCCCGACAGAAAAAAGAAGGGCGGAAGCTATATTACCGCGACGGGCGAGATATATAAAATTGACGAGGTGAAGAGAAAAATCATTATGGTTGGTGGCACAGAAATACCGCTCGACGACCTTGTAGACCTGCAAAAATGCAATGAATATTCGGATATTTGACAATATTAGTTTACATTTTTACCTATTTTTACACAAAAAGCGGTGGGTTTTCGGCTCGCCGCTTTTTCTTTTTATATTCACCTTGAATTTATCATTCATATATGTTATAATATAACAAAACGATTAAAAAGGACAAAAACATATGATTTCCAAAGAAACGGTTGAAAAGGTAACGGCCTTTCGCGATCAGCGCAACTGGGCACAATTCCATAACCCCAAGGATCTGGCCATCTCCCTCTCTCTTGAGGCAAGCGAGCTGCTTGAAATCTTCCAATGGAGCGGTAGCGACCTTGTCTGCGAAAGCAAGCTTGACAAAATCAAGGAGGAGCTTGCCGACGTGCTCTGCTACAGCATTCTTCTTGCAGACAGATGCGGTCTCGATATGGACGAGATTATAAACCTAAAGGTAAAAAGAAATGCTGAGAAATATCCCGTAGAGGCAGCCTACGGCAACAAAGAAAAATACACCGAGCTTAAGGCTCAGGGGGAGAATTAAAATGCCCGAAAAGATATTTATAATTGCACTTGCCATTATCAGCGGACTGTTTCCCATTCTGCTTAACCTCTTTAAGCGCAAATCTACAAAAAATCCCATACCCGAAAACGTGCGCGACGTGTACGATGACGAGACCTACGAAAGGTGGCGCGCCTACAAGGGTGAGCACTCAAGACTGGACCTTATCAGCGGCATAGCTGCTTTAATCGTTACGGTAGTAATGCTCCTCACCAACGTATACTCCGCCTTTGCATCTCTCTTTCCCGAGGGACTTGTCTGGCAGACCCTTGCGGTGCTTCTTCTTGAGACAACGGTAGGTATTATAGTCAACCTGTTCTTCAGCTACTATGCAACCATGGTTATTGAGGAAAAATACGGCTTCAACAAGTCCACTCTTAAGACCTTTATTGTGGACAAGATACGCGGATTTATCATTTCTTTGCTTCTCGGTCTTTTCCTCGCCTTTCTTATGGCGGGACTTCACGTATGGCTCGGTGACTACATTATTATACTCTTCACCGTTGCCCTCTTCCTCTTTACCCTGCTTATTTCCTTCATTTCACCCTACTTAAGCCGCATCGGCAACAAGTTTACCTCTCTCGAGGAGGGTGAGCTTCGCACCAAGCTTATGGAGCTGCTTACCAGCCACGGATACAAGGTGCGTGATATTCAGGTTATGGACGCCTCTCGCAGAACAACAAAGCTTAACGCATATTTCACAGGCTTTGGCTCTACCAAGACCATCGTGCTTTACGATAACCTTGTAAATGCAATGGACACCGAGGAGATATGCGCGGTATTTGCCCACGAGCTTGGCCACGGTCTGCATAAGGACGTGCTTAAAATGCAGATTATGAACATCCTCAATCTGCTTCTTATGGCTGTGGCAGTATGGCTCAGCGTTCGCGAGGGCAGACTTCACCAGGCCTTTGGCTTCAGCGGGGTAAACTACGGCTTTGCCTACATTCTTACAGGTGTATTCATTTCTCTTATTCAGCCCCTCACCGCTATGCTTACCAACGCGTACAGCCGTATGGCAGAATATCGTGCAGACAGACAGGCTGTCACCGAGGGCTACGGCAGAGCAATGGTTGGCGCACTTAAGAAGCTGGCACGCGAGAACTTTGCCGAGCTTGCACCCACACGCATCAGCGTGCTTCTTGAATACAGTCATCCTCCTCTTTCCGACAGAATCGCGGCAATTGAAAATACACTTGATAATAAGGAGAACGACTAATGGCATCAAAGGTTTATTTTTCTAAAACAATAAGCGCTGAAAAGGTGCTTGAGCTTTATAAAATGCTGGACCAGAAGCTTACAGGCAGAGTGGCTATCAAGGTTCACTCGGGTGAAAAGGGTAATCAGAATTTCCTTCGTCCCGACTTCTGGCGTCCTGTTGTAGATTACGTGGGAGGCACTGTTGTTGAGTGCAACACCGCATATCGTGGCGAGAGAAACACCACCGAGCGCCATCGCCGTCTTATCACAGACCATGGCTGGACCAAGTACTTCTCTGTTGACATTCTTGACGCAGAGGGTCCCGACCTTGAGCTTCCCATCCCTAACGGCAAGGTCATCAAGAAAAACTACGTTGGTAAGTCTATAGAAAACTATGACTCTATGCTTGTGCTTTCTCATTTCAAGGGACATCCCTCGGGCGGATACGGCGGAGCTTTAAAGCAGCTTTCCATCGGTGTGGCCTCCTCCTTCGGTAAGGCATATATCCACGGTGCAGGAGAGCCCGAAAAGATCTGGACCTCCGACCACGATTCCTTCCTTGAGTCTATGGCAGACGCGGCAGGCTCGGTGGTTGAGTACTTTGGGGGCAAGATCCTCTACGTAAACGTAATGAAAAATATGAGTGTGGACTGCGACTGCTGTGCGGTGGCAGAGGACCCTTGTATTGCCGACATCGGCGTGCTTGTTTCGGATGACCCCATTGCTATCGACCAGGCCTGCATCGACCTTGTTTATGCCTGCTCCGACCCCGGCAAGCCCCACCTTATCGAGCGTATCGAGAGTCGCAACGGTATTCATACCATCGAGACCGCGGCAGAGCACGGATACGGCTCGAGAGACTATACTCTTATAGTTGTAGAATAAAAAACTTGACAGAACAAGACATTTGTTGTAAAATAGAGAAAAACTCCCATATAGATTAAGGAGGAAGGCTTATGCCATTTGAGAAAGACTACACTACGGTAACCAAGAGAAAGAATCTGCTGCTCCGTGTCAAAAACGGACATTTTGCAACCAGCCACAGCCATATTAACTACTTTATGGACATCACGATGCAGAAATCCCGTCTGTCCGAGGCCAAGGCTATTGCAGAGGAGCTTCTCTCCTACTACCAGAGCACCACAATCATCGACACCATACTTTGTCTTGACGGTATGCAGGTGGTTGGCGCTTGTCTTGCAGAGGCGCTTACCAACAACAACTTTATGAATCTTAATGCCCACCAGACCATATACGTGCTTACCCCCGAGTACACGTCGGGCAGCCAGCTTATCTTCCGCGATAACATCGCACCTGCTATTGTGGGTAAAAACGTGCTTGTCCTTGCGGCATCCATCGTTACAGGCTATACTGTAAAGTCGGCTATCGAAGCCATCAGCTACTACGGTGGCAACGTGGCAGGTATCTCCAGCATCTTCTCTATGCAGGACAGCTTTATGGGATACGATATTGTATCGGCATTTGACGAGGGCGATCTTCCCGGATACAGCTCATACGCTCCCCACGAGTGCCCTATGTGTAAAAGAGGACAACGCATCGAGGGACTTGTAAACAACTTCGGTTTCTCTAAGATTTAAATAAAAAACAACCAAAATGCTCACCTTTGTTTGCATTTTGGTTGTTTTTCTTATATTTTTCGGTTTTACATCCTGCTTTTAGCTTCAAGGAAATTGAGAAAAATACGCTCATCAATCGAGAGATTTCCCTTACCTACTCCGAGGAAAACACCGGGCTTGAATCTACCGTGGAAATCACTTCCGCCACTCTCGATGAGACCAAACTCAGCCGCTATCTCCCGAGACACAGCAATTTTCTCCTCGTCATAGGAGGAGTGCATGGTCTCCATACCCACAAGGCCTGCCTCTATCATCTCGGGCAGCATTTCTCGAAGGCTCTCAGGTCCGATTTCCTTCAGGGGATGAGCAAGCAGGGGCACAGCCTTGATTTTACGGAGAAATCTGATGCCGTCAGCAAGAGAAAGCCTCTTTGGAGGGGTGTAAATTCCGCATTTCTCGTCTAGCAGACTCGCAAAGGCCTCGGGAACAGAGGAAACGTAGCCACCCTTAACAAGCGCGGTGGCTATGTGGGCACGGTTAATTCTGCCGTTTACGTTCTCCTTCTGTATCTCCCTGTAGTCAAGGTCATACCCCATAGCGCAAAGCTTATCTATCAGGTCGATATTGCTCTTTTCCTTAAGTGCGTGGTAGTCGGTGCAAAGCTTCTCCACCTCATCATAATGCTCGGGCTCGATAAAAAGTCCGATAAGGTGAAACTCCCTGCCCCCGTAAACGCAGGATAGCTCGGTGCCACCTACGGCAGTAACACCCTGACGCTGAGCCTCAGCCATAAATTCGGGCAGACCCGAGACGGTATTATGGTCGGTAAGCGCGATTATTAAATTCCTTTCCTTTGCCTCGCGCACCAGCTCTGTGGGGGTAAGGCTACCGTCGGAATGGACGGTATGGGTGTGTAAATCACAGTTCATTTTTTATTCCTTTACATAAATCAAAGACCTAAAGGTCTTTTTAGTCAAAAAGAAGCTCGGGCAGGGAGATAAATTCCCGGGTCCGTCCCTCAAAGGTATGGTCTGCGCCCTCTATCTCCACGACCTTAAGATTAGCAAATTTTCCCTTGATAAACCCAAGGTAGCTAAATGAAGGATCCCTCTCACCGTATACCATCAGAATATCGGTGTCGGGGATAGCCGAAATATACCGCTTGGTCTTATGGAAATTTATCATCAGCGGCATATTTACAAGCATCATTTTGCCAAAATTAATGCCCGAATAAGCAAGGGCAAGTCCCTTGATGCCACCGTTGGAATGGCCGAAAAATCTGAGCTCTGCTCCGTCAAAGCCCTGCTCTGCAATATATCCGAGGATAGCCGCCTTGTCCTCCTCGAGATGACTCATATTGTCATAAGGATTGGCGGCCACGATAACGCTGCAGCCGTATTTATCGCGCAGACGGTGAGCCATCTTAAGATACTTGTTTTCATATCCCAGATGATCGCTGCCAAGCCCCGTTTTTATGAAAGCTATCCGCCTGTCACCGATAAGGATGCCGTATGCCAATCCCTCGTTTATTCTATTTACGTAATCGTATTCCACTCTGTTGCTCCCCACAAAACGGGAAAGCAGGAAGATATCCTTATTTTCCCCTCTTGATTTTCCTTCTCGTCAGCTCATAGCTTATGTTAAGCAGCCAGGTGAGAGTGTCAACGTCGCACTCCTCAAGCGCCACCGTAAGCCAATGGGTCTTGTTCATATGATAGGCCCTATAAACACCGGTCTCCACCCCCGCGATAGACTCTATCACCTCGGGAGCGCATTTGAAATTCACTAGGTCAATAAGACGGTCGCCATTATGCCCTATCTTGCTCTCAGGCACTCGCATAGCAATGGCAAACCACTTACCGCTATCGCCATGACGGAATACACCCGTCTCAAAATCCTCTTCAAAGGGATAATCGGCGCGCACACCGTAAAAGTCAAGCACCGTAGCCTCAAATTCCTCTCTGGTCATTCCCTTGCCCCCAAACCTTATTAATCTTATTATATCACAGGTCTGGGACTTTGGCAAGATTGGTAATAAAAAAATATCCACCTTAGGTTTTCTAAAATCACTTGAAAAAACCGCCGTCCCGTGCTATAATGGTCTAAAGTAAAATATTTTCCGTAAGGAGTAATCTTATGTTGTTTGAAAAACAGATAGTCGGTGCATACAAGGGCAATATGTATGCAAGATGCGACGATACCGAAACGGTATTCTACTTCAGTGCTAAGGATTTCCCCGGCCTTAAGGCCGAGCCCCACAGCTTCAAGTCCTCTATGGGTCACGAGCTTAAGGGTTATTTCTACGAATACGGTAATGCAAAGCAGGATAGACTCATCGTCTTTGACCACGGCTTTGGTGGCGGTCATCAGGCATATATGAAGGAGATTGAGCTTATCTGCAAAAACGGATACAGAGTATTTTCCTACGACCACACAGGCTGTATGCAGTCGGGGGGTGAAAATCCCAACGGACTTGCCCAGTCGCTCTGCGACCTTAACGACTGTATCTCTATGCTGAAGGCAGAGGGATATGCAGACGGCCGTAAAATCTCGGTAATAGGACACAGCTGGGGTGGCTTCTCTACCCTCAACATCTCTGCACTTCACCCCGATATATCCCACATCGTTGCCATCGCAGGCTTCGTGTCGGTAAGTGATATGGTGAGCACCTTCTTCGACGGCATTATGAAGGGCTATCGCGCACCCGTTATGGCTCTGGAGAGACAGTCCAACCCCACCTTTGTTAAATACAATGCGGTGGAGAGCCTTAAGGCCTCCAAAACCAAGGCTCTGCTTATCTACTCCGAAAACGATCACCTCTGCAAGCGCAATCACTACGATATTCTTAAGGCAGGTCTCGACTCCTGCGACAACGTAAGCTTCCTCTTCGTAGAAAACAAGGGACATAACCCCAACTACACCGAGGATGCGGTAAAGTATCTTAACGAATTCGTCAGCGCAAGAGCAAAGCTCCTTCGTAAGAAGAGCCTTACAGACAAGGAAAAGGCCGACTTTATCTCCTCCTTCGACTGGGAGAGAATGACCGAGCAGGACAAGGCCGTTTGGGATAAAATCCTCGCACATCTTGAGGCATAAAAACAACCGAGCACCGCGAGCGGAAGAAAATTCCGCTCGTTTTTTTATTTTCACGCGCAGTATTATGCATATTAAACAAAATGGTTTGAGCAATTTTATCGAATTTGTCAATTTACACCAAAAGTATACTGTGATACAATTATATTATCACTAAAATATATTCATAGTGGAGGTAAAATCTATGAGTGATAAAAGAACACCCTTTGGGTTCTTATCAGGCATCTGCGGTGTATTTACCGTTTATCTCAGTGCTGCTGTCGCTATTGCGCACGTGATAATGGGCTTAATCGACGCAGAAACACAGTCCGAGGCTAATCTCTTCGGCACATGGTGGCAGACATTGCTGTTCGTGCTTGCGGCATTCTTCGCAGTATGTACAGTGGTTCTCTTCGTGCTGAGACTTATCCAAGGCAGCAGCGGCTCAGGAAGCCCCATAAAAAACATCTTCCTTAACAGAACCGGCTGGTCTGTGGTTGCTCTCTTCTTCCTTATTGCAACCATCGGTCTTAACGTTGGTGAGATCTTCGTAATCGAAAACGAAGCCAACATCAACTACGCTCTCGGTCTTTCCACCTGGGAGCAGGTAACCTCCGACACCGGCGAGGACTCTATCTACTTCAAGTCACCCTATCTCAAGGCTGACGGAAAAAGCTATGACGACGCGGCAATGCGTCAGGCCTCTATGGAAATTGCTCGCGAGGCGGCGGCAGAGGGTATCGTACTCCTCTGGAACAACAACAATGCTCTTCCCCTTCAGGAAAATGAAAAGCTCAGCTTCTTCGGTGTTTCCAGCAGAGCTAAAAACTGGCATTACACAGGCTACGGCTCGGGTAGAGTAAGTGTTACTTCCACCGATTTCCCCGATCTTAAGGCTACCTTCGAGTCCGAGGGCAAGTTCACCGTTAACCCCACCCTCTGGAACTCCTACTCCAACAAGCAGGTTTACCAGCTTCTCGCCGATCCTTATCAGAACGATAAGCATTACCGTGAGTTTAAGGTAAATGAAAAGGCTTGGAATGACGTTTATAACGCTGCAGGCTCCTCCTTCGTTCAGTACGGAGACGCTGCAATCTACTTCATCGGCCGTACAGGTGCCGAGGACGGTGACACCTGGTATGATACCAGCACCGCCGTTGACTCCTCCAAGGGCTGGAAGGACGAGGGCCACGTTGACAACAACTACCTCGACCTTACAAAGAACGAGAGAGACACCCTTGCGGCACTCTCCGCTCTTAAGGGTACCACCTTCAAGAAGCTCATTCTCGTTCTTAACACAGGCGCTGCTATGCAGATGCAGACCATTGATGACTATGACATCGATGCTTGCGTTTGGGTAGGTATGGGCGGTAACGCATCCTTTAACGCTCTTTACGACGTTCTCTCGGGTAAGGTAAACCCCTCGGGCAGACTTATTGATACCTACGTATATCAGAATGACTCTGCTCCTTCTGCTATTAACACAGGTGCATTTGAGTTCACCCGTACAGGCAGTCTTCCTGCGGATAACTTCAATGCTAACTCCTACAACCACCAGTACATCGTTTACCAGGAGGGTATCTACGTAGGCTACCGTTACTACGAGACCCGTTACGAGGACAGCGTTCTCGGACTTGGTAACGCATCCTCTGCTGCAGGTGCGGTTAACTCTGCAAACGGCTGGAGCTATCAGGAGGAGGTTGCATACCCCTTCGGCTACGGCATCTCCTACACCACCTTCAAGTACTCCAATATGACTGTGGAGGAAAAGGACGGCGACTACTACGTAACGGTTACCGTTACCAACACAGGTCTTGTGGCAGGTAAGACTCCCGTTCAGATCTATCTCCAGAAGCCCTATACCGAGTATGACAAGCAGTATAATATTGAAAAGGCAGCCGTAGAGCTTGTTGGTTACACCAAGACCGACGTTCTTCAGCCCGGTGAAAGCAAGAACTACACCGTAGTTGTTGACGACTATGAGTTCAAGACCTACGACTCTTACAATATGAGAACCTACATTCTCGAGGCAGGCGACTACTATCTTGCAGTTGGTGAGAACGCACACGATGCACTCAACAACATTATCGAGGCAAAGGCTAGCTACAGCTCTCTTAACGTTAACTATGATAAGGTAGTTGACGAGGATGGCAACAAGACCAAGGGTGACAACTCCCTTGCATACAGAAAGACTATCGACAAGAACGATTACAAGACCTATTCTGTATCTCCCACAGGCTATCCTATTACCAACCAGTTTGACGGTGCAGACCTTAATCTCTACGAGGGAACCAAGGATCAGAAGATCACCTACCTCTCCCGTAGCAACTGGGATGCAACATATCCCACCTCTCCCGTACTTCTTCAGGCGCGTAATTCCATATTTGTAAACGATATGCAGATATCCACAGGTGTTATTGACGATCCTGATGCAGTAATGCCTATCTACAGCACCACAACCTATGAGGGCGGCGCGCTTTCGCTTATTATGCTCAAGGGCGTTGACTACGACAGCGAGCTTTGGGATCACCTTCTCAACCAGATAAGCTGGGAAGAGACCATCAAGCTTTGCGGTATCGGTAGCCACGTTATCAGTGCAGTTCCTTCCATAGGCTCTCCCGAGGTTATTGCTCACGACGGTCCTGCAGGTGTTAAGGTCGACACACCTAAGGAGGTTAACACCTTCATGGCATTCCCCGCAGGCGTTGTCCTTGCGGCAACCTTCAACGATGCACTCGTTGAAAAGACAATGGAGGCATTCTCCTTCGAGATGATGCACGCAGGCGTTGGTGAGATCTACGGTACAGGCGCAGGCGTACACCGTTCTGCATACGGCGGTCGTAACTGGGAGTACTTCTCCGAGGACGGCTTCCTCTCCGGTAAGATCCTTGCCGCTGAGGTTAAGGGTCTCCAGAAGCACGGCGCTATCGTAAACATCAAGCACTTCGTGCTTAACGACCAGGAAATCTACCGTTGCGGTGCGGCTACCTTTGCAAACGAGCAGTCCATCCGTGAGATCTACCTCAAGGCATTTGAGGCAGGTATTACCGAGGGTAATGCAAACGGTCTTATGAGCTCCCTTAACCGTATCGGTGCTACCTGGGCAGGTAGACACGAGGGTCTTCTCACCGAGGTGCTCCGTAACGAGTGGGGCTTCCTTGGCTTGGTAGAGACCGACGCGGCAACAGGTAACTATATGTCCTCGGGCGGTGCAAGAGCACAGGCTATCATTGCAGGTAACGACCTCTGGCTCAGAGGTAGCAGCAATGAGACCGAGCTTTGGGGCGACTACAAGGACAACGCTACCGTTTGTCAGGCACTTCGTGAGTCGGCTCACCGTATTCTTTACACAGTTCTTAACTCCACCGCAATGAACGGCATCAACAGCAGCACCAAGTTCATTTACGTAGAGCCCTTCTACTACGGTATTCTTGAGACCGCACAGAGTGCAGCTCTTGTTTTGACTATCATCGCGGCTGTAATGCTTCTCCTCTCTCTCATTCTTAATCACGAGGGACTTGGTGAGGTTAACTTCATCAGCGGACTTATTATCTTCATTTTGATATTCGCTATTGCAGGCGGTATCGCATTTGTATTTATCAGTGGCAACCTTGAGAGTGATCTTCCTCCCGATGACTCTATCACCGATCCCGACGGCGGTGAGGTTGAGGATGACAGCCACGAGTGCACCAGCGCTTGTCCCGTATGCGGATTCTGTATGGATTACGAGTGTACAAGCAAGAACTGCATGACCAAGTGCGGTGACAGCGAGATGTACGACGCATCCATCAACACCATCAGAGTTAACGTTGCCAAGGACGGTGTAACTCTCGTTACCAAGGAAGGCTACGTTGCAGACTTCAGCCTTTCCAACAACAGCTCTATCGTATATGCATTCAAAGCCTCCAAGGCAGATACTATGACTCTTACTCTCGCAGTAAGCAAGGGTCAGACCGAGTTGGTATTTACCGATGCGGTTGACGTTCTTGTAAACGGTGTGAAGATTGAGAGAGCAACCGTAGTTTCCACAACCACCAATACCGTTGAAGCAAGCTTTGTTGAAATCAACCTTGGTTGTATCAACGTGCTTGAGGGCGACAACACTATCACTCTTCTTCCCAAGCAGGATGGCGTTTCCCTCGCCTTCTCCGAGCTTAAGCTTGTAGGTGATCCCGAAATCACCTTCACTCAGGCAGATGCTCCCGAGCATGCTTGTGTAAGCGTTTGCTCCAAGTGTGGCGGATGCACAGACTTCTCCTGCCTCAACGTAGGATGTAAGGTTAAGTGCAGCTGCAAGAGCGGTGCTCCTGCTAACATCTTCTCTGTACTCGACTACAGAATTGAAAGTAACAAGGACATCAACGCAGAGTTCGACGGCATCGGCTCATCTTGGGGTCAGGAAACCCTTATCACCTTCAGAATCGTTGCTTCTGAGGCAGGCACAGTTAAGCTTGGTGCTGTAACATCTATCGATACCGTAAAGAATAATCTCTTTACCTCTCAGATCATCACCAAGGTTAACGGCACAAAGATCACAGGCACAGGTACTATGCCCACAGGCTCTTCCCGTCTCTGGAACACCTATGAGATGCTTATCGTTGGTGAGATTCAGCTTAAGGCAGGCGAGAATATCATTACCCTTTCTCACACTCCCAAGAAGAGCGCTGACGGCGGAAACAATGCTGCATATAACATCCAGTCTATCATCATCTTCGGTGAGGGCTACTATGCATGGTACGAGGAAGGCGCGGTTGATCCTCATGAGCTTACCTACGTAGCAGGTACTCCTGCAGGCTGTACCACCGACGGTAATCTTGCACATTACTTCTGTGCTGAATGTAACAAGTACTATGCTGATCAGAACGGCTATATGCCTATTGCTGACGTAGTTCTTCCCGCAAAGGGACACAGCTACTCAAGTGAGCTTGAGGTGCTTGGTGCAACCACCAGCTACGATCCCGGTGAAAGCTTCAAGACCGAGGGTCTTGGCGTAGCCGTTGTATGTAAGAATTGCGACCACAAGATTCCCGTAACCGATTACACTATCAGCAAGACCGGTGCTCTTGAAAGCTCTGATACCTATATCACCATCAGCTGCCAGGTTGACGGTGTAACCTACTCCAAGGATGTTGCTATCACCGTTGTGCACCAGCATAGCTTCACCTACACCGCTGCAAAGGCGGCTACATGTACCTCTGACGGTAACGTAGCATACTATCATTGCTCCGTATGTAAGAGAAATTACGCAGACGAGAGCGGTGCTACCGAGATCGCTGACGTTGTTATCAAGGCAAGCGGCCACAGTATGACCAAGACCGCTGCCAAGGCAGCTACCTGTCTTGCAGAGGGTAACGTAGAATACTACCACTGCTCTGTATGTAACCAGAACTTCAGCGACGCAGAGGGCAGCAAGGCTATCACAAACGTTACTCTTCCCGTTGATACTATCGGCGGACACAAGGAGTCTACAAACGGTACCGAGGTTTCCTGTACTCTTTGTAACAAGGTTGTTCGTTACGACTTCTCTGTATTTGACGAGCATCTTGAGACCAGCAAGGAGCCTGTAGCAGGCGAGGGTATCGGTAGCAAGTGGAACAACGAAGTACACTTCACCTATACCATCAATGCTGAAAAGGCCGGTAAGGTTACCCTTATGGCTCAGGTATCTCAGTACAATGCAGGTAAGGAAAACCTCTTCACCGACATCTTCAAGATCTATCTTAACGGCTCTACCACTCCTCTCGTAGGTACAGGATATATCCCCAACTACGACACCTACTCCTGGACCACCTTCGATACTATCGTTATCGGTGAGTTTGAGTTTGTTGAAGGCAAGAACACAATCACCTTCTCTTACACTCCCGTTAAGGCATCCAACGGTGGCCCCGGCGGTGCTCATAACTTCATTATGTTCAGCATCGTAGGTGAGGGCAGCTATGATTGGTTTGCTCACGTTTGTGTTGACAAGTGCGAGTACTGTGGCAAGTGCACCACCGATTGCACCGATCCCGTTTGTGCAGATAAGTGCGGCTGCAAGGCATACACCTTCAACGCTATGGACGATGAGATCGTAGTAACCGGCTACCCCAAGAACTCCACAGAGCTTTGCATTGCAGGTAGAAACGATGTTGACGTTATCGCTACCTTTACCGTAAAGGCAAGCAAGGCAGGCACATATAAGCTCTACCTTAACAACTCGGCTAACTCGGCTGTAACGCCTCTTAACCAGACCTTTGTTCTGACCGTAAACGGCAAGGAGTACACCACCACTGAAAACGGCCATGCTTATGACAGTAGTCGAGGTGCAGCCTCCAAATACTTCGATTACCTGCTAGACTACTTTGGTGAGATCGAGCTTAACGAGGGTGACAACGTTATCGAGCTCAAGATTATCTGCGCAAACAAGAGAGCCGTAAACGTTAAGGACTTTGTCTTCATCGGTCCCGATAAGGACTCCGCACTTACCTACGGTAACAAATAAGCCGCAATAAGTAAACAAAATTAGCAAAATAAAGAAAAAGGAGGGGCCCCGCCCTTCCTTTTTTGATTTGTATAACAAAAAAAACATTTTGCATTTTGATAAGTATTTTGGTGTGGAGATGGGATTTGAACCTCATGACCTTCGGGTTATGAGCTGATAAAACGATCTATGCCTTGGCTTCGAAAGCCTTGTCAGCCCTGGGTTTTCAGCCACTAAACCGTAGAGAAAACCGACGGTTATCCCGAAAAACCGACAGTTTAAAATTACTTTCTGCGCCATCCTCAGCATGATAGTGCCTAATATTCACATCTAATTGAACTAATTTCCGCCACGTGATTATCCGAGAATGTAAATTTTTTGTAAACATATTTTTCTTTTTCGAAAATGCTATTGACTTTTATCTAAATATGATCTATACTACTAGTGAGATAAATATTTAAGAGACAGAGTCCATGCGAAACTTCTGGGGAAACACGCTTTCACGTTTTTTTCGATGATTAATAGCATTTCTATACTTTTGCTGCCGCCTTAAATAGGCGGTTTTTTATTTATCTCAAAAAAAGAGAAACCAGAACAAGAGTAGTTGGCCGCTACAAATGTTCTGGCTATAGAGGGCGGATTGAAATACGAACGGGCGTGTAATTCAATCTACATACATAGATATTATATCACCTGCACGCACTGATTGTGTTAACAAATTGTTAACTTTTTCTTCCTCCCTTTCTTTTTAAATCTATACTATATTAATTTTAAAAAGGAAGGATTTTATATGATAAGAAAGTATCATTTATCCGAAATGTTTGACCTGAAGATTTCTGGTCACCACGATATCGACTTTGTAGACATTAACCTTGAAGGGGACACCCCTCTGTTTATTGACCCTTGTTTAATTGAGTGTGACAATGACATTTTATCAACCATGTGTCGCACAACACTCGATGACTATTTTAGAAAACTTTACACAGTCCTAAAAGAAAATGACGTTCACGAAATATATCGTCATCTTAACCACTTAGGTGAACGTAATGAAGCTCGTCTTGGATATGGTAACGGCAGAAATGGCAAAGCCAAAACAGCAGCAGGAATGATGGCAACCCTTTCGAGTTTACGTAACCTTATACATAGTGGTATACCCTTAGATAAAGCGATTGATATTCCTGTATTGATGCCTCACTTTGCGGAAGACTGTATGTCCGATATGTTGTTAAATATCTTGTATAAGCCACTTTCGGAATATACTGTTAGACAGTGTCAGCTTTGGGGAATACTTACTGTCAATTCAACTGCACGAAAATATTATTGGGATTTTGAGGAGCACTGTTGGAAAGTTTATCAAGGTGAAAGCCTTGTAATAAATGGGGAGACAATCCTTCTTGTCCCAAAGAAATATGTTTGTAAAGGCTTGTATTACTCTACCTCTCACTTCTTTATGTATAAAATTGCGCCTATGCTTCAGAATAGAGATGTTGTAATAATTGATGGCAAGCAAAGGAAACCCAACAAAAAAGAAGTAAAGAAGGGTGAAAGCAAAGAATATGGCTCACTATTGGATGCAACCATTGTGTATACTAAAATTTATCCTAAGCTTTTATCGGAATACCACGCTGATATTCCTATAAAGTACTATCAGCGATGCATCTCTGATACTGTGTTAGACAAGCTATTATATGGTACGATGACAGAGATAGCATAACTCCAAAATGCACAAAGGTGGTATGTGCATTATATTTCCAAGACGACTCTACGGCCAAGAGTCGTTGTATTTTTAAGACGTTTTTGAGGCGATGACTCTTAATGAATCATCGCCTACTTTTAGGCCTCTCTCAGCATGATAGCATCTAACTTTTCAGCGGCATCTATATCCATCTCGGGGAGCACGTGAGTATATGTATTGAGGGTGATATTCACGTCAGAGTGACCGAGTCTTTGTTGTACCACTCTAGGGTTGACACCAGCCTATCAATGCTGTTGCATTACTGTGACGAAGATCGTGCAGACGGATGTGAGGAAGATTGTAGTTATAAAGAGAAACCGTCCTTGCTTTTGAGTACAAAAATAGGCAAACCGACAGAAAACCGTCCGAATAGATCGGGGTAGATCGGTCTAGATTGGTATGCGAAAGTAAGCTTATTATGGCAAAAAAGAGCGAAAAGATAAGAAAAAAGCCTTACTACCTGTGAGATAGTAAGGCTTTCTTTGGTTGCGGAGATGGGATTTTTTGCCATGCCAAGAAAGAAAACGGGTTATCTGCTATTTTGCGGTCGGACACGCAAAATGACGCAGTATGTTGCCGTCTAAGGACGGCAAGCATAGATCCCGACAGCGCACGGCACTTGCGCTCGTGCGCTCAGGTCATAGAGCGTAGCTCGTGAGGTTTAAATTCCCATCTACTCTAGCAACCAAAAAAAGAAAAAACTCGGTACACCATACGGTGTTCCGAGTTTATTTGGTTGCGGAGATGGGATTTGAACCTCATGACCTTCGGGTTATGAGCCCGACGAGCTACCAGACTGCTCCACTCCGCGATATTGGTGCCGGAAGCCGGGGTCGAACCGGTACGAGAAATAAATCTCACGGGATTTTAAGTCCCGGGCGTCTGCCAATTCCGCCATTCCGGCA
>JAZQWB010000011.1:0-78728 GCA_045632145.1 Eubacteriales bacterium
TTTTCATAGATAATCCTCCGTTTGTGTTTTTTGTTTCGACTGGCAGGTCAATTCTAATTATATCACAAACGGAGGATTCTTTTCATCGGTTAACCTATATAGAACCACGCGACTATCGCGTGGTTTTCGTTATACAAAAAGAGCCAAGGCAAATGCCTTGGCTCCAATGTTTTTGATAACTGTTTATTACTGCTTATTAAGAGCAACGGGGATAGTAGATTCAATTATAACCGCCTCAACGTTACAGCTTGTTATAACTGTGAACTCAATGGTGTTGGTACCCTTTTCAAGAGTAATGGTTGCAAGAGCGTAATCCTTGAATGCACCCCAAGCAGCACTTGTAGTGCCCCACTGAATAGTCTTATCGGTGAATGCAACACCATCGGTAGATCCATTTACAGTAAGTTTACCAAACAACTCGCTATAAGTGTAAGGACCGTATCTCTTTGCACATCTGATAATAAGTGTAACCTCGGTAGCTTCTTCAACGTTTACATTTAATGTGTAAGTAAATGTTTTTCCGGAAGCATTACCGTAATAAGTTCCAACACCCGCCTCGGTCTTAAGTGTAGAGTCGGTAGAACCACCGTTAGAAGAGATGAAGGGGTCGGTATCTGTGCCTGCAACGAAGCTCTGCTTGATGGTATCAGAATCTCCGGAATCCTCCTGGTATCCAGTAGAAAGAGTCGCACCGTCGGTGCTTCTTACTGTGATATAGTCGAAGTTCATACCGTTGGTATTTCTGGTAAGTACAATGGTATTGTTACCTTCCTTAAGATCAACCTCTGCTACCTCAATCTCATACCAGCCAAAGTAAATGATTACGCCTGCCTCTTCGTAAATGGGGAATATAGCAGAAGCATAATAGTCATATTTCTGGCCGTTAATAGTAAGAGTAAAGAGCATATCTGCGGTGTATTCAAATCTGGTAAGACCCATACGGAAGCTGATTACCGCCTTGCTGTCCTTATCAGAATTTACATAGTACGTAAGGGTTGCATTTCCTTCATCACTAAGGTAATATACATAACCGTCACCGCTGGGATAGTTGGTATCCTCGGGAGTCTTTCCGCTCTGCATACCTGCGCCAAGTCTGTCAATATCGGTAACGATATCTGCGGACTCTGCCTCAACCTTATATGCACCGCACTTTGCACAGTTAAGACCGTTCCAGCTATGTCCGGTTGCGCTAATGGTTTCGGGCTTCTTGATAGCAGCCTGACATACGGAGCAGTGAGTTCCTTCCTTATGTCCGGCTGTTATACAGCCTGCATCAACCGCCTCGGTTGCTACCTCGGTATGCTCCTTGAGAGGAAGCTTTTCCTGTGCTACAAGGATTTCACCGCAATCAGAGCACTTAGAGCCTGCTGTCAAGCCTTGAACAGCGCAAGTAGACTCTGTTGCCTCTCCTGCAACCTCGGTGTTGAGGTGGAGACATCTCTCATGACCACAACCTGTTCTGTTACAGGTAGTATCGGTATCGTTGTCATACTGGTGATTAAGTGCAGAAATTGTTTCCTGAGGAGTAATGGTTGCACCACAGTCAAGGCACTTTTCACCTGCCGTTAATCCTGTCTCGGTACAGGTTGCATCCTTACCTGCCAAGGATTCTACATTGCTATGTCTGCACTTTGCGGTACGAATATTGCCGCAAAGATTACATTCAGCATCATAATCATCGTCATAAGCATGAGCAAGCTTTTCAATAAGATCGGGAGAGCTGATGATCATCTCGCCGTTTGCATCTGCAAAAAGAACATCGCATCCCTCGCAAGCATAATAAGCCTTTGTTCCTGCATTGCTACATGTGGCTTCAACCTGCTCAATTAAAACAATTTTATGCTTGTGTGTTAATTCCTCGATAAGATCTATGGTGCCATTCAATCCGGGAATCATAGAAGTGAACTCATTCTTTTCGCAAGAAGAGAGCAACAAAATACTCGAAAGAACTATACACAGCATAAGTATAGTAGCTAAAGTTTTTTTCATACTAACAATTCTCTTTCTGTAAATATTACTTTCCCCTCCCCCACAATATATGTGAGGGAGAGATATGATTTTACTTATTCCTCAACGTACCAGGAAAGAGTTCCTGCACTTACAAATCTGAAGTAGTCAATATTTGTAAACGCTGTACCGGTGTTGGAAAGAGTAATAGTGTTCTTTCCTTCCTTGAGGTGAACTACAACAATTTCAAATTCCTCCCAGTTGAGATACTTGTCAGAGCTCTCTATCTGAGGGAATACAATATCCTTAGAAAGAGGAACGTTTTCACCGTTTACGGTCAGAGTCTTGTTATGCATTACCAAATCTCTGTCGTTTCTACGTCCTACCTTCATTACAATAAGTGCATCGCATTCCTTATCGGATACAATGTCAAGAGTAATATTCCAGGTTGCACCTGCAAGCTTACCGAGATATGCGCCTGCGCTAACTGTTGAATCGCTATATCTGGTTGCATTGCCGTCATACTTTGTACTCTCGGCTTCAAAGGTATAGCTCTTAACGTTCTCGGGATAAAGCTTTGTTGTGAAGGTCTTGTTTATACCGTCCTTGTTATAAGTCCATTCAGCCTCACCGAAGGTGGTAGCGGTTGCAGGAGTGATAACGTTCTTGGTATATCCGTTTGCTTCGGAAATTACAGGAAGAATTACGTTCTTGTAATCACGGCAGTTCTCACAATATGTGGTCATTCTACCCTCGGACTCAAGAGTAGGAATGGAAGCGATATTCCAGGAGCTGTACTTATGACCGCCATTAGCAACGTCACGGCTATCCTGAAGAGTTGCCGCAGAGGTAAGAGCCAGGTAGTCAAAGTTCATACCGTAAATAACCTTGGTAAGCTCAATGGTGTTGTCACCGGCCTTAAGATCGATGATAACGATTTCCTTCTCCATCCAGTCGAAGTACTGAACGCCTTCAAACGGAGGGAATGCAAGAGTGCTGTCAACTGTACAGGACTCACCGTTAACCTTAATGGTAAAGAGATCATTTACGTTACGCTCAACATTACGTCCCATGCAAAGGCTAAGCACAGCCTTTGTATCTGCAGAGGAATGAACGTTGAATGTAAGAGTTGCTTCACCGGTTTTGGAAAGGAAATAAACGTATGCGTCACCGCTGGGATAATTACATCCACCAACGATCTTACCGTCCTCAATACCTGCTCCAAGTTCGGCGATAGTAGTATTAATTACAGAGCACTCAGCCTCAAAGATATAGGTGTTAAGCTCTCCCTCGAGCTGATCCTTAAGAGAAGGTGCTGCGGTTTCACCGTCGCCCTCGTTACCTTCATCGGTAGTTTCTCCACCGAGTATTCCCGAAAGGTCTAACGGCTCTTTTGCAAGAGTGATAGGAACAATAACAGAAGCCAAGAGAATAGCTACTGCCAAAACAGTGCAAATTATTCCGGAGATAATTCCACCCTCGGAATCTCCACCAAGGTCAAGCTTGCTACCCAAGATGAACATCAAAATAGTGATAAGAATAACAATTGCGGTTGCGATTGCAACTCCGGTCTGAATATCGGTAACAAGATCCTGCCACCACTCTCTTACCTCGTAAACTCTGGTGTTCTTGCTGAATCCGTTCATCGCATTGCTGTTAGCAACAACGTAGAGCACTCTGTGAGTTGCAAGACGAACAGCCTTTGCAAGAGTGGGGTTGTTCTTAACCTGATTATAGTTGCTTGCATCTATAGTATCAAGGATACAGTCGTTACCTGCAAGAAGACCGTCTTCAACGTCCATGAATTCACGCCATGCACAGTCACTGATAACGAAGCCCTCATAGCCCCATTCGCCACGAAGCACCTCGGTAAGAAGTCCCTTATGAGCACCGGTCCATGTTGTACCGATACGGTTAAATCCACTCATCATACCAAGAGCGCCGCCCTCGGTAACTGCGTATTCGAATGCAGGAAGATAAATCTCACGAATAGCCTGCTCGTTTGCCCAGGTATTAAGACCGTGGCGGTTGCTTTCCTGGTCATTAAGTACGATATGCTTTACAACAACGTAGCAACCCTTAGACTGAATACCAAGAGTCTGCTGCTTACACATAATACCGCTGATGAAGCCGTCCTCGGAATAATACTCGTAGTTTCTTCCGCTATAGGTGGATCTGTGAATATTTGCACCGGGTGCATAAATACCTGTTACACCTGCGTGCATCATATCCTCACCCATAAGCTGGCCAACCTCGAGAGCAAGCTGATCGTTATAGCTTGCTGCAAGGAGTGTGGTAGAGGGGAACGAAAGTGTGTACTGGCTGGAATTCAAGTACTTCATTCTTACGCCGAGAGGACCGTCCTTAGTAACGTCCGCAGGCTTTGCAATACTTGTTACCTCCTTCATACCGTGATAACCGGTACTAAGAAGCTTTATCATTTCGTCAAGAGTAAGCTGATCGAGAAGCGCATCCCAAACAGGATCGTCGAAGGACTTACCCATCATGTCGATAAGATTAAACACGTGCGCAGAACCAAAGGTGGGCATCTTGTCCGCAGGATCTGCCTCGAGGATCTGATTCCACTTGGTATCATCAACCATCTGCTGATTCATACTCAGCTTGGTTGTCGCAGAAGGATATGTTGCCTGCCAGTCATTTCTGGAAAGGTATACTAAGCTATCGGATGTTTTGTTTACGTAAAGATTCCAGTCTGCATCATTAAACTGATTGGTAATAGCATTGCCTGTAATCTCAGACTTGCTGAAGGTTTCGTAGTCATCGTTATCAAAGTGGAAATCCTTAACAAGTGCCTGATTACCCTTGGCATCCATTACACCGTTAGTGTTTTCGGGGGTATAACCCTTTACTGCAAGGATATTGTTAACTGCCTCGTGAGCATCCTGAGCAACGGTGATATAATAATCGCCCTTTTCACGAATATAGGTCTTCTTGTTATATGCATCATAAGTCTTGAATGCATCGTCTCTTACAATGATTTTAACGTTTACAGACTGACCGGGCTCGAGCTCGGGAGTCTTTGCATAGCCTGCAAGGTTAACTGCAGCCTGCTCAATACCCCATACCTTGTCATAGGTTGTATAAGGCTTCTGAACATAAACCTGAACAGCATCAGCACCCTTATAATTACCTGTATTCTTTACGGTGAGAGTAATCTCATAATCACCGTCCGCATTCTTTACAACCTCATAGTTGCTATAAGCGAAGGATGTGTAGGAAGCACCGTATCCGAAGGGGAAAGCTACCT
The DNA here is from genome assembly GCA_045632145.1 of Eubacteriales bacterium. GTDB lineage: Bacteria > Bacillota > Clostridia > Oscillospirales > CAG-272 > UBA1740. The sequence goes on from JAZQWB010000011.1 coordinate 5,216, forward strand.
CTTCGCTGTATTTCCAGTCACCGCTAGAGTTAACAGCACCTGCTGTAGAGGTTGCATTTCCTCTACCCATAACAGCATCCTCATATCTGGTTTCGTAATACTTATATCCTACGTAAATGCCCTCAGCATATGTAACGTACATAGCCTGAGCACCCTTCCCCATAAAGTCAAAGTTGTTAGCATTGGTATACATTGACGCAACGGAATTGGCAAATACGGGAGTAGACTGTGTATTCATAAGGAAGGTATTAACGAGATGTCCGGAAGGAATGGAAGCTCCTACAAGAATCTTACCAACCTCGTTAAGTCCCTGATAACCGGTCTGACCAACCCACATGCAGCAATCGATATCGTCCTGGTACTCCATAAGAGGAGCAAGCCACATATCGGTAGCGGTATTAAGAAGAACTATAACCTTCTTGAAGGTACCTGCTTTCTTAAGCTTGATAACCTCCTCAATCATAGTCTTTTCCTGTGCGCTCATATCGTAGTAGTCACCGCTGGGAGTATCTGCTTCTGTCTGTGTTACGTCAAAAGCACCGCCCTGTGCAACAGAGCCCTCGCCCGACTTACGAGACAAAACGATAATTGCAGCATCACCGTAGTTAGCAAAGGAATTCTTCACAGAATCGGTATATTTGCTCCACGGAACCTCATTCATGGAGAATCTTGCAACTCTTACGTAGTCCTTACCAACACCGGTCTTATAGAAGTCCCAAAGAGTGGTGTTTACAGAAAGGCCTGCGTTTGTGAGTGCCTTCTTCATATCAGAAGCACCACTTGTACGAGCGTTACCCGATCCACCGCCGGAATATACCCAGTCAACGGTAGAACGGCTGAAAAGGCTTACCTTGTCACCCTTTTCAAGAGGAAGACCGCTCTCTACAGAGTTCCAAAGGATAGTAGTACCCTCTCTCTGCACCTGATCTGCCTTTGCAAGTGTATCATTACGAAGAGCGGCGTCATCATATACCTGATGAACGTATCCATTTTCGTCTGTAACGTACTGAATAGTACCGTCCTCATTATACTTAACGTAGTTTGACTTAAAATACTCAAGATCCTCACCCTCGGTAGTAATAGTTTCGGTTCTGTAACCGGTAAGACCGAGAGTTGCATTAATTACACTCTTGTAGCTATCCAGCACCGTACCTGCAACAACCGATATTGCAAGCCAAAGGCACATGTAAATGCTAAGCATAGCCCAGAATGATCTTTTCAGAAATATCATAGTAATTTTCTCCTGTTTTTCTTGTTTCTGATTGGTTAAGGCCGATTACTTTCTAAATCCATAACCGATAAGGCTTACAGCAAGGCCTATGCTGGATATAATCTCTGTAACAAAAATTGGGAACAACCACCAAGATTCTCTCAATCCATCGTCACCACCAACCTCTGCATACATCATAGAAGAGACAACATAAACTCCGATCAATGCAATCAGGGCGAAGGACCAGATGATTGCACAAATACCGGCTATGATTCCCCAAGGAAACTTGCTCATAATTTTCTCCTTTCTTAAACGTGATATTTTATTTTAATTTAATTGATAATACACTTTGTTTGATATAATAATATTTATAGCATACCATTAATATTTTAATATACCTTATATTAAAAGTCAATTAGACATAAGTTAAGAAAATACTGTATAAATTTTGTGCATATCGTACACCGTATTTAGCCTGTATTTTTCATTATTAAACCACTATTTATGCCCCACCTTCACAAAAATCAACTCTTCTTCATAATTTGCAAGTGCTTAAAAAAACTATTTTTTAATAAAATAAATAACGCAACAAATAAAAGCCGACTCCAAATCAAAGGACACATCACAGAGGATTTCTCCAAAATGATGTGTCCAATTCTTTTTGTATTAAATTTTCGCAAAAAGACTTTTAGTATGCTCCGTTTAGTATTACATGTGAGCATTATTTATGTTCAAAGCCAAGTGATTTATTTTGTCACAATGTATGTATCAGCTACGGGAGGATTGTATGTGTGGCTGCGGTTCTGATACATTTTAAGGCTTGCGGTACAGTCAAGCGCATTGAAGAATGCAATTATACCTGTAGGCTCGGATGTGGTATCTCCAAGGCCCGCACCGGAGATACTTACCTCAACGTTTTCACCAATGAGTGTTGCAAGCGAGCAGCAATCATAGTACATGAGTGCATCGGTATATTCAGGATTCCATCCGTCAAATCTGCCAATATTTTCACCGCCAATATCACAGAACCAGGTAAGTGCTACGCTTGCTCTTGTAACATCCTTATCAAGTGCTGTAAGTGCAATGGCCTGGAATGCTGCCTGGCTACCGCCCTCCGCAAGGAACTCAACGCCCTTCTGCCATCTGCCAAGAGGAGCAATGGTTGTGCCATTGAATGTAATAGTGCCGTAACTATTATCTCCGATATATGCCTTCAAGAAACGAGCTGCCATAATATTTCTGATAAACATCTTTTTGAAATAAACGGTATCTCTGTTCTGGTTTTCTGTAATATCGAAGCCATAATCTTCGGGAGCAGAAGCATTGGGATCGTCAAGATGATAGCTGTGAGCACAAATAGTAAATACAGCCGCATCACTTGTAAAAGCGGGAGAAGGCTTTTTGGTGTTACCGTAACTCACAAATGAAGCCTTAAGTCTAATGGAATCACCGTTAACAGGAACAGTAAGATAACCTGTAGCAAACTCGCCACCACCAACGTCGATCTCTACAAGGTAAAGCTTATGAGTTGCAACCTTATCTGTATTGTAATCAGCAACGTTAAGCTCTTCAAATCTTATGAGATTGATATTGCCTGTGTAACAACCGTTAACAACAGCCGACCAATAGCTTTCAAGATCGGAGGGGGCAGAACCGTAGGACTGGATATCATTAAATCCTGCTACAGCACCACCGCGGAAGCAAAGATCTTCTTTGGCACCGTTGCGGTTCTTTATGTAAAGTCCACTGCTCTTCTTCTGTATATTCTTGTTTGCATCACAAACGTAAGCTGTAACTCTGAGAGTACCAGCCTTAGACATACTTCCCTTTACGGTGAAATATCCCTTAGAGCCGTCAACATAGCCCTCAGTCTTTGCCTGTCCATCCTCACCCTCTATGCTGTAGTAGAAATAGGGGGCAGAAACGATCTTGTCATCAGCATAAAGATAAATGTCAAAGCTCATCTCCTCGCCAACAGCATACTTAAGAGCGTCCTTATTGCTGGAGCCAACAAAATAAAGCTCGGTATCGGGATTTGCAGAAACAACGTCAAATACGCTTTCAACGTTACTGCTATAATCACCGCCATACACAAAATCCACCTTGGGAATATCAAAGCTTGTGTTTTCCATAGAAGCGAATTTAACGCCGCCTGCCTTGAAGTCAAAGCCCATTACGAGTATGCCGTAGTTGTCACCCTCTTCGGTGCAAATAAACTGCTTAATATCCGAGTAGTTAAGAATGAAGGTGATCTTGTCATCGGTCTTGGATACCTCAACCTCTCCAAGTGCCTTGTCCTTATAAATAAAGGTTGCGCCACCTCTATAAAGGCCTGCGTGTGTTGCACCGGACTTACAGGTGTTCCATGTAACCTGGCTAAAATCTGCATCACTTACGCCTGCACCGGGAAGGAAGCCGTATGCACTTGCAAGAGTATCAGCGGTAATAGTGCTGCCACCCTCATAGAAAGTGAATGTAAATTCAAACTTACCGTCATTCTTGTTAGCATCGAATCCGGGATCGGCAAGAATGTTTGCTACGTTAAACTTAAAGATAGGTCTTGAAGAGTCCTTATTTGTTCCAACGTAAGAATAGGTATCTCTGGGATCATCCTTATTTGAAGAGCTGATATACGTATCGGCAATAATATTACCCTCTACATAGGTCTTACCCTCAGTAGATCCGCCACCACCGATATCACCGCCACCGGGATTATCAGAAGGAAGGTCATATTTACCACTGTTATTGGGATTGGGATCCTTGTCTGCACCCACATAGTAGTGATCTCTGTCATCTACAAAGCTGTATCCTGTGCCTGTTACAAGTGTCTTGAAGATATTAAAGTATCTGTAACCGAACACACGAAGGCTGGGAGCATCGAAGTGGATAATATCCTCGTTGAGAGAAAGTCCCTCTGCATCAGCAACACCATAGTTCTTATAAACAGAGCTAAGCTGATTAAGCTGGGCGTGGAATGTTTCTCTCTGGTTTACGTTAGTGCTTATTTCACGGAGCTCGCCTGTGATAATAACGATCTTATCCGCATCAAGACCAAGCTCTGCAATCATTGCATCAAGAATGGTCTGAAGCTTTTCTGCATAGGAAGAATGGTTGGATCTGTTGGATTCACCCTGATGCCAAAGTATTGCACAGATTTCAGAGGTCTTCTGAGCCTCCTTTGCTCTTGCGATAGCATCATTGTAATATGTACCGCCAACCTTCCAGTCGGAAATAGATGTGCCGCCCATAGCAGCAGGAATAAGACCAAGCTCGCAATCGAAGGTTTCAACAAAAGCCTTTGCAAAGGATGCCGCAAGGCCTACACCTGCAGCAGACTTATCATAATGAATAGGCTCCTGCATCTTAACCCACTCGTTAGAGGAGTTAAGCATAGTAATTCTATCGTCACTGATAGGTTCTACGTCCTCGGCAAATCCGCGGCCTGCCATATTAGACTGACCTATAAGAAGAACCGACTGCTTGCCTGTATAAAAATCTGTATAGTCCTCATTGCCGTTATTTTCATTGCCGGGGTTTTCGTTACCACCGTTTTCATTACCGCCACTCTGATTATTATCAGGATTTACGTCAGGGGTAAAGAACGAGCAAGCGGACATAACAGATATTAAAATGGCAATAATAAGTACCAAACTTACTATTCTGCTTAATTTTTTCACTGTTTTTCTCCTATTAAGGCTGGAAGGTTTCCCTTCCAGCCTTGAGTTTTATTACTTGGTATAGGTTACCTTTACTGCAGGAGCAGCATAAGTTTCATTCTCCATGGATGCGAACTTAATGGTCTGGTTAAAATCAAAGCCCATTGCAATATCACCGTAATTATCGCCTGCGGTTGTGCAGATAAGATGCTCAATAGCAGTGTAATCAAGAGTATAGGTGATGTAAAGAACGCCGTCAACCTCACTGAGAGTATAGTAAGCAGAAGCTACGTCCTTAGTCTGGTTAAGAATAATAATACTGAGGTTAGCATTAGTATCCTTTCTGTAGAACTGAGAATTTACTCCTGTATCCTTACAGCTATTCCATGTGAGAACGGTATAATCAACGTCACTTACACCTGCACCGGGAAGGAAACCGTAAATGCTGAACTTTGCACCGTCAACATCAAAGAGATCTGCAGTACCTGTAGAAATAGCAAATGTGAACTCTACCTTTGCGGTGTCCTTGTTTGCCTGAAGTTCTGCACTGTTGAGAGCATCCGCAAGATTGAACTCAAAGATGGGTCTAAAGTTCTTACCGTTGTTACAGTTGATTTCGGTTTTGTCAGCAAAATTCTTGTTACCGCTACTGCTATCACTGGTGATATATGTATCCTGCTTGATAGTACCGTTAACGGTTACTTCCTTCTCTTCAGCCTTAAGCTCACCGTACTGCTGACCACAGCCCTCACAGGTTGCCTTCTCGGTCTCAGTTGCTGTACCACCAAAGTGAGCTACAGCCCCGGTGGAATTACCACAGTTGTTTGCACACTCGGTCCAGTGATAATCAGCATCAAACTTGGTCTGCATATCGTGACCAAGAGCAGCTACCTCATTTGCAGTATAAACGCTACCGCATCTACAGGTATAAGTAGTGAAGCCGGCATTCTCACAGTCAGGAGCAGTTACGGATGCAGAATAATCATGAACGTGAGTAGAAACCTCACCGTATTTTACACCACAGGTCTCGCAAGTAGCCTTTTCTTCCTCTGTTGCAGTGCCACCGGAGTGAGCAGAAGAATTAAGCTTTTCTTCACAGTTAACGCAATTGTTCCAATGGAAGCTTTCGTCGTTAGACCAAACAGAATCAGCTATATGACCAATAGCAGTAATAATCTCGTTCTCTACACCGTTCTCACAAAGAGTACAGGTTCTCTGCTTTGCACCATCTGCGGTACAGGTAGCGGGAGTAATAACGTCCCACTCACCGAACACGTGCTCGTTAATAGTTTCGGTCTTGAAGTAATCGTCACCGTGCTCACCGCAACGGCAGGACTTGTAGTAATAAGTAGCCTCACCGCAGTTAGCAGAGATGAAATACTGCTCGCTCTCGATTCTCTGATCGAATGCGTGAAGGTGGCTGTCATCAACGATAACCTTAACAGAAGGAGCAGCGACGCCCTCCATAGAGGAGATCTTTACACCACTCTGCTGAGCTCTGAAGGTAAAGATTGCATTACCGTCAGCATCGATGAAGTCCTTGATCTGGCCATAAGTAAATGTAAGAGTAAGAAGGTTATCAGTGTAGGAAACGTGGTGGCTACCTACCGCCTGATCAATGGGATAAACAGCGTTAGCCCAGTCAAATGCGGTATTTCTGATTGCGTTCCAAGTGATAGAAGCAAAATCAATATCGCTTACGCCCTCACCGGGAATGTAACCACCAAAGGTGAATGTACTTGTCTCGGTATAAGCACCCTCAACTATTGTGAAGCTGAACTGTACCTTTGCATTGTCAATATCAGCAAGGAACTGCTCGTTAGAGAGGATATTACTGAAGTTAAACTTAAAGAATACTCTGAAGGTAGATGAGTTAGTACCCATGGTCTCTTTGCCGATATAGTTATCATTCTTCTTATCAGCAGAAACATAGGTATCCTCTACAAGAGAACCGTTAAGAACAAGAACGAACTTGGATGCGTTAACAACCACGGTAGTGGAGAATTCGCCACAGTTTACTGTAACGGTGTTCTCGCCTTCATTTGCAAGAGTTGCGTTCTCAAGAGTAACCTCATCGGTTACTTCAAGGCTTGCACCACACTCACAGTTAGCGGTTACCTGGAAATCAGACGCAGATGCAACATCACCCTGCATATAATCTTCCTTAGTGCATACCGCACTGATATAAACGATAGTGTGACCAAGAGCAGCATCACCGGGACGAAGCTCCTCCTCGCCGCACTCACACTTTCTAACCTCTACCTCTGCGTTCTCACAGTCGGCAGCGGTTTTGGTTTCCCACTCACCAAAGCTATGCACATGAGAGTTGGTTACACCGAGGAGATCACAAAGGATACCGTCGATAACCTCAGCACAGGAGCAAAGGCTTACAAGGAGCACAAGGGAAACAAGAATCAACAAAAACTTTTTCATGTTTTTCTCCTTAATTTATTTAGTTTTTAATTACCGCAATAGAAGCCGATAGACTTCTTATAGCTGTTGCCGAAGAAGTCAGGCACGTCGGCTACAACCTTACCTACACCAAGTGCAGGGGAGTTGGCATCAACCTTATAATCGTGAAGATTATCGATACCGAGGATGCTATCCTCCTGAAGATAACCTGCGAAGAGGGGATCCTTATCGTAAATACCGTTCTTATTAAGAGATTTGAAGTATTCAAGATTCTCAATAGAACTGCCATATTCGTTATAGATAAGGTTGTTCTCTGCCGTCATAGAATGGTTACTGCTTATGCCAATCTTAGCAGTTGCAGAACGGTTATAAATAATGTTGTTGTAGAAGAACGAAACTCTACCGGAGCCATTCGACTGAATGATATATTCTGTATCGTACGAGGTTACTATTGTATTATTGTACACATAAATTCCGGCAGAAACGTAATTGATGTAAATAATACCCTTATTTCCCTTATCATTTACAGAAAGGTTATATCTTACGATCGCCACGTCATTACCCTCGGTACAGTTGAGGAAAAGACCAAAGGAATTATCGTGGGAATAGTTGTACTGCCAAACGGTGTACTTACTGTCAAGGTCAGCATCAAGCATACATCCGTCCTGAAGCTTGCCGTCGCTGTCGCGCCCTCTTGCCAGATTGCGATAGCCTTCGTTGTACTGAATAACAGTGCCATCAACCGAACGAGTTACTATGGTGTTACCCGAAACGCAATACTTGGCAGTATCGTGAACAACGTTGTATTCAATAAGACCACCCAAAAGATTACGTGCAAAGATAGCGTTCTTACCGATGTGGCTGATCTCATTGCCATCAATATGTACGTTGAGGTGTGCCAGATCCTTGAACTCATCGGTATAGGGACTGATCATTGTTGCAGAAACGCTATCGGCAGATTTCTGAACTACCTTATGCCAGGTTGCAATTCCAACATTTGAAACCTCGGTAATAGTACATCCCTTAATAGTAAGTCCATCCACCCTACCAAGTCCGTCGTTAGACCATACGTGGATACCGCCTGTGATCTTGGACCACATTGCCATGCCGCTGTTTTCAGCATCGCGATAACCAACAATATCGTGAATGTAAAGATTTTTAAGAGTTATGCTCTTGTAAGTGATAATATCGTCATTACCCTTGTTATTATTGCAGGTAATGAGAACACCACGTCTGTCACCCTCGGTTTTGGCGGAGTCGGTGATCTCCAAATTCTCAACTACAATGTAACTGCAATTAATAATATGAAGCACACCGCTTCCCTGGAGATTATTACCGTCGATCTTGGGCATATCACCCTTTCCGTATGCGGTAACAACAATAGGCTCGTCCTCTGTTCCTGCAATGTTTTTAAGAGTGAGCTTGCCAACAAAGGAGCTGCCTCGCTCTATGTAGATATAGCTGCCGGGCTGGATAGTAAGATCCGCAATAGCATCTAAGCTATTGTAGGGTTTTTCCTGAGTACCATCACCACCGTCAGCCGCCGAGGAGGAGAAGAAAACACCCTTATCACTGAGCTTTTCTTCCTCGTCCTCAGGAGGATTGTTTCCTGCAGGAGGATTATTTCCTGCAGGAGGGTTGTTTCCTGCAGGCGGCGTGTTAACGCCGCCAAAGTTGCAGGATGATATAGATGTTATAAGTGTGCAAATCGAAATGCACAAAGCAATAATTCGAACTATTTTATTCTTCACTTATTTTACCTCTTAAAAGGCTCTCTTCTTCAGCTCATAAACAAAGGATGTTGCTGCAAAGATACCGATAGAAGCATAGAAGGAAACTGTAACGCCGGACTTAACACCCTCAAGAAGTTTGATCCAAGCGGGAGTAATTGTAACAAATCTTGTAGAAGCACTGTATCCGTTCATAGCAACAGAGTTGGTTACAACGTAAAGAATTCTGTGAGCCTCCTCACGCATTGCCTGAGCAAGCGCGCCGTAGCCCTCGCTGTACTTGTAAAGTGCAGACTTATCTGCGCTGTTTGCAGTATCACCGTCAGGAAGTGCGCATCCACCAAGGATACCGCCTACAAGATCCATGTAGCCGCTCTGCCAGTAGTCAGATACCGCAAAGCCCATCATACCGAACTCAGCTCTGAATACATTATTGATAAATCCGTGCTGGCTGGTCCACTGTACACCAATTCTATTGAAACCGGTCATGAGGTTCTCTGCTCCGCCCTCCTCAATAGCGATCTGGAAAGGACGAGCGTAGATCTGTCTGATAGTCTGCTCATTAGCCCAGGTGTTAACACCCTCACGGTTCTTTTCCTGCTCGTTAAGGATTGCGTGCTTCATATAAACGTAAACGCCCTCAGAACGAATACCCTTAACCTGCTCTGCGGTAATATAACCGGAGAGAAGAGGATCTTCGCTGTAATACTCGAAAGCACGTCCGTTATAAGTACCTCTGTGGATGTTACAACCAAGACCGTAAAGACCCGAGTAACCTGCCCAAAGACAGTCCTCACCGATCATACTACCAAGCTTGTATGCAAGCTCATCGTTCAACGTTGCTGCAACGAGAGATGCGCAGGGATACTGAACGGGAGAGGAATCCATATCGGGATCGCCGTAAAGGAATGCAAATCTGTTGGTTGCGGTATTTTCGTTATCACTGTAAGCATAGTTAGTACCACCTACAGGACCAAGAGCACCGTTACCGTCGATGGTAGCAGGCTTACCGATAGAGTCAATACCAAATGTCTTACGAAGACCGTTGGAAAGAAGCATTACGGTATCCTCCCAGGTAAGCTGGTCAAGGAGTGCCTCCCAACGAGGATCATCATAAGCAACGTGCTGAGGAACACCGTCAATAATGCTGATAAGAGAAGCAAGAGTCATACCGTTATTTGCACCGTAAGTAGGATATGCGATATCATCCTTCTGAATCTTCTCGGAGCCCTTCTTACCGTCCTGAATCATCTCGGGAGTAACGGTAACGATTACCTGGTTGTTAAGAACAACGTGGCTCTCGGTCATACCGAGCTTAACGGTGGAGTTCCAATCATTTCTGGAAACGTAAACAACGGAGTTTGCAGTGTTAGCCGCAGAATAGAGATTAAGATCTGCGTTGTCAAACTGGTTGGTAATAGCAACGCCTGTTACCTTACTTACAGAATAAGTTACCTTATCCTCTGCCTTTTCCATTCTGTATACGAGAGATACGTCACCCTTTCCGGTCATCTTGCTCTCGTTTACGTCAGCGCCGTCAAGCTTCTTCTGTGCGAGGATATTATTGATAGCCTCGTGAGCATCACGTGCTACGGTGAAGTAGTAATTACCTGCGTCAAGAACGTAGGTCTTTGCATCATAAGCATCATAGGAAGCGAGCCATCTGCCATCAACGGTTACAGAAACTGTTTCGCTTTCACCGGGCTGAAGAAGCTGAGTCTTGGTATAACCGGCAAGCTCAACAGCTGCCTTTTCGATGCCACCCTTGATATAGGGCTGCTGAAGGTAAACCTGTACACCCTCCTTACCTGCAACTGCACCGGTGTTCTTAACGGTTACGGTTACAGTGTAGGTGTCATCGGTCTTGTTCTCGGTAACCTTCATATCGGAATACTTGAATGTTGTGTAAGAAAGTCCGTATCCAAAGGGATAGGAAACAACGTCAGTGTAGTTGAAGTCACCTGCATTCTCGGCCTCAAGAACAACGTCCTCGTAACGAGTTTCGGTGTAGCGGTAGCCGTTATAAATGCCCTCCTGATATACTACGTATCTGTTGGACTTACCACCGTTTGCGGTGCTGATTACACCGCCCTGGTTGTCATAGCTACCGAAGTTAGCGTAAATGGGGTTATAGTGATGGCTAAGCCAGTAGGTATCTGTAAGTCTGCCGGAAGGAGCAACCTCACCGGAGAGAAGCTTACCAATACCAACAGTACCTGCAGTACCGCCGATACCTACCCAAAGAACTGCGTCAATGCCGTACTCGGGGTTGTTGATGTAATCGGTTTCAACCTGGTTTACAGAATTAAGAAGCACGATGATCTTAGATACCTTGCCCTGATCCTTAAGAGCCTTAAGATTCTTGAGCACGTCGATCTCTGTAGGAGAAAGCTCGAGGTAGTTGCCATGGCTATAATCTGTAGCAGAGCCACCGTAGAATTTAAGGTCGGTAGCCTCGGTGCCATATCTTGAAAGCACGAAGATCGCTGCCTCTGCCTCCTGGTTCTTGGCATCGGTAGTAATATCAGCCCACTTTGCATCCTTAATAGCATAAGAAGCCTTATCCGAGCTGGTGTTACTTACGTGGTCGCCGAAATAGGTATCGTTTGCACTATACCAATTCCAAAGGCCCTCGTTAACCTTAAAGTTAGACTGTTCAAGACCGTCCTTAAGACTAATGAAATCGCTCTTCTTTGCGAAGGAAGAACCACCACCGGAGTAGATATAGTTTACAGAGCTTGAGCTGTAAAGGTTTACTTTTGCGCCGGCAGAAAGAGGAAGTGCGTTGTTGTCGTTCTTAAGAAGAACTGCACCCTCTTCAGTAACCTGAGAGGTAACTTCATTTGCTGCCTCTTTAAGATCCTTAATGCTGGTAAAATCAGAGAAATTCTTAATGATAGCTTCACTCTCGCCATCATTGATAATCTGCTGAGTTGACTGACCAAGGAATGCGGTGATTGCACCTGCATTTGCCAATGCGATCTCGCTACCCACGGAGGTAAGACCGTAAATAATTACGAAGATATTAAGGAAAATTTTACTTGCCAAATTAAGTGCCTTCATCTTAAAAACCTCCTTCGTCAGAATGTTTCATATACATTGCAAGGTTTGCAAGTACAAAGGATACAATGTAAAGAACTGTGCTGGTGAGAACAATGGGGTCGATAAGACCGAATGCCTCAAGGCTTACGCCATTATAAAATACGCCTGTAAAATACATATAAATATTGGAAACGTATGTAAGCAGGCTTGCAAAGACACCGAGCCAAAGAGCAATGGGAGCATAGTTCGAGGTGAAGTCAATAATAAGAAGCACCACGAACGCACCGATGCCAATAAAACCGATGCTAAGCACGTTGCTGTTGTTATACTCAAGAAGTGTATCGGTAAATCCGTTAACATAGCTGAGCATAGCCGCAACAAGAGTTAATATAGAAGCCACCGAGAAATAAAATCCGATGCGCTTAAAAAATCCAAAATTAAATAATTTCATCTTGTCCACCTATTATACTTCACTGAATGTAACATTTACAACATAGCTTCCGATGCCATAGAACTTCATCTGGAAGGGATTTGAGGAGTCACTGGTGAAGGTAAATTCAAATGTGTTTTCTCCATTGTTAAGTGTCATAGGAGTTGCACCGGTACTTCCGCCGGAGATATCAACAGCAGTGCCGTCAACTCCAGCAAACTCAATAGTAATAGTCACCTTGTATGTTCCCTGTGTTTCGGGCTGATATCTTAGGTATGCGTACTTCTTATTATCAGAATCGACAGATTCGATACCAAGGTGAATATTATTTTCATCGTCGATTATAGGAGTACCGAAGAGCTTGGTATTACCATCGTTAAGGTAGAACCAGTTGCCGGGAGCAGCAACAGTTGCAGATTTGTTACCTTTGGTAAGTTCTGTGCCCTCTATTTCTGTTGCACCCTCAACGTTAACAAGGCAGGTTGCAGAATAGTTACCGCAAATAGCAGTGATGCTTGCAATTCCCTCGCCTACTGCAGTAACAACACCGTTTTCAACGGTAACAACAGAGGCGTTGGAGGAAACCCACTCAATTGCAGGGCTATCCTGACCGGGAACGGTTGCGGTCAAAGTAAAGGAATCTCCAACCTGAAGAGTCTTGGATTCATCAGAAAGTGTCATCTTCTCTACTCTGCTGATTTCATCAAAGATAGGAAGAATATAGAACTCGCCCATCGCCTTAAACTTGATCTGATAGGGGTTTACGTCCTTAGGACTGGAAGAGGTGAATTCAACTTCAATACGATTAAGTCCGAGCTTGAGGTAGTTATCCTTACCGTTAAGCTGGATAAGAGCATTGTCTGTGCCGGAGTAAATGTAAAGAGTGTGCTTATAAACAACGTCACCTGCATCATCGGGCTGATATCTTAAGTAGAAGAAGTTTGCACCGCTTGTACCAACGTTAGTGATATCGCAATAGATAAGGCCGTTGTCCATGGTAGGAATTGAACCGACGGTAACAGTCTTAGACTCACAGAGATAATACCAGTTGCCCACGTTAGTTGCAGAATCTGCCTTCTTACCGGTCAAGAGCTCTGTAACCTCAGCGCTTCCCGACTTAACGATAACAACACTGGAGGAAGCAAGTCCGTCAGAGGTAGATGTTGCAGTGATGGTAACCATACCTGTCTTAACAGCTGTTACTACACCGTTTGCATCAACAGTTGCAATTCTGTCATCAGAGGATACCCAGGTCGCTTCACCAAGAGTGCCATTTACAGCGATCTGTGCAGACTCGCCTGCACCAACGATCTTAACATCCTCAAGAGTGAAGAAGCTGTTATAGATCTTTACAAGAAGCTTTGCAGAGATGTCACCACTGCGAGCAATTATGTAAACCTGTCCGGCCTTATGAGCAGTGATAACACCTTTCTCATCAATAGTAGCGATAGACTCGTCCTCACTTGCCCAGGTAATAACTCCATCATCGGGAGCCTTTGCAGTAACAGTAGCAGTTGCGCCATCCTGAATGGAAATAACAACCTCTTCAACATCACCAAAGGAGATGTTGCTGTCAATTACTGTTACAGTACATGTCTTGGTTTCAACGATCTTAAACTTAGATACGTCGATAACACTTACAGAGATGGTTGCACTACCCTCCTTGATACCTGTGACGGTAGCAGAATTCTGATTTTCGGAGCTTTTTTTAACGTTAACAACGTTCTTATTGTCCGAATCCCAGAGGAAGATGTACGAACCGGATTCAACCGCTGTGGAAGCGGTAAGCGTCTTCTGGCCACCAATATTAATGGTAACCTCGCTCTCGGAAACAGAGAGGCCAACAACAGTCTCTTCAGGCTGAGAAGATCCCTGGTTCTCTGTGTCAGGGTTGGAAATAGCTGTCCAAACCCCAATGCCAATCGGTAAGATCAGCAGAATAGCAATTAAGCAGATAATTAATGCATATAATGCGCCTTTCATTGCTTATGCTCCTCCTTTTTTATTTTATTTTTTTGCCAACATTGTTTGTTTTAGTATGATGTAAACGTAGTGCAACATCATACCAAAAGGGGCTACCCCCTTATAAAAACATTTTAAAAGACATGCTTGTATATTATATCAAATTTAAAATAAAATGTAAATTAGATATTGTGCACAAAATTTTAATTATTCTTTTGTGCACATAGTATATTGGGTTATTCTCGCATCATGAGATTAATTCAAGGTTTTTGTGTTGAAATCCGTCTTTTTTATTGACAAAATCCTACATATAAATTATAATAAATACGCATACGAAATTCAAGCAACAAATTTTTACAGTTGGTTGTATAATCGACATTTTAATTAAGAGTGTTGCAGAAATACAAAATATTTGACAAAAAGTAGGAGCAAGATATGGATCAAAGAACAAGATTAACGAAAGCACTCCTTTACAATTCTATAATTGATATGGCAAAGGATACCATTATACACAAAATATCCATTCGAGAGCTTTGCACCAAGGCAGGTATTAACCGCTCTACTTTTTATAGATATTACGGAAGTCAGTACGATCTGATATACGAAATGCAAAATGAGCTTATCGATAGAATTGAAAGCCGAGTAAAGAGCGATGTTACAGAAAGCCGATATGACCAGCTTATATACAGTGTTCTTTATGTTCTGAATGAAGACGTTGCAATGTCTAGGTTTCTTTTAATTGATTACCATGATAACAAATTCTACGAAAGACTATATGCCAGAATACAGCCTGAATGGTATATTCTCAATTCAAACTGTGACTTTCCCGAGCATCTAACGGAATATGTATACAGAGGTTACTTTACGGGCATTGATGAAATAGTGCGTCTATGGATTATGAAGGACGACCGCGAGGATACCACAGAAATGACAAACTTGATACTTAAGATGCGAAACCGTGTGTTCAACAGTTAATATACATTAAAATGTGTGCCATCATCATCTATCTACACAGCAGAACTAAATAAATATTGCCAGAGGCACTTACCTAATCCAAGATAGGTGCCTTTTTCGCGGAGCATCATTGTAAATATAAAAACAAATTGGACACATCACAGAGGATTTCTCCAAAATGATGTGTCCAATTTTTTATGTTTTGAATTTTCGTAAAAAGACTTTTACAATGCTCTATAAAGCCTCAAAAAGCCTTGAAAATCAAGGAATTACTTGCAAGCCTCTTCGATAGCAACTGCAACATGATATAAAGTTTATATAAGCTGGATGGGGACGGAGTCGCACCGCCCACTATGCTCGAGCATACCCCTCCATATAAACTCTATAAGTTCGCTTACTTAGAAGCTTCCTCGATAGCAACTGCAACAGCAACAGTCATACCAACCATGGGGTTGTTACCTGCGCCGATGAGACCCATCATCTCTACGTGAGCGGGTACGGAGGAAGAACCAGCGAACTGAGCGTCGCCGTGCATTCTACCCATAGTATCAGTCATACCGTAGGAAGCAGGACCTGCAGCCATGTTATCGGGGTGAAGAGTTCTACCAGTACCACCACCGGAAGCTACGGAGAAGTAGTTCTTGCCGTTCTCGTTACACCACTTCTTGTAGGTACCTGCAACGGGATGCTGGAATCTGGTGGGGTTGGTGGAGTTACCGGTGATGGAAACGCCAACGTTCTCAAGTCTCATGATAGCAACGCCCTCGGGAACGGAATCAGAGCCGTAGCACTTAACCTTTGCTCTGTCACCGTTGGAGTATGCAGTCTCGGAGATAACGTTAACCTCCTCGGTGTAGGGATCGAACTCGGTCTGAACGTAGGTGAAGCCGTTGATTCTGGAAATGATCATAGCGGCATCCTTGCCGAGACCGTTAAGGATAACGCGAAGGGGGTTAGTTCTAACCTTGTTTGCGTTAAGAGCGATCTTAATAGCGCCCTCTGCAGCAGCAAAGGACTCGTGACCTGCAAGGAAGCAGAAGCACTCGGTGCTCTCAGAGAGAAGCATAGAGCCGAGGTTACCGTGGCCAAGACCAACCTTACGGTTCTCTGCTACGGAGCCAGGGATACAGAAGGACTGAAGACCGATACCGATTGCAGCAGCAGCGTCAGCAGCCTTGGTGCAACCCTTCTTGATTGCGATTGCAGCGCCTACAGTGTAAGCCCACTTTGCATTCTCGAATGCGATGGGCTGAGTTTCTTCAACGATCTTGTAAGGATCGATGCCCTTTGCATCACAGATAGCCTTACACTCGTCGATAGAGGAAATACCATATTCCTTGAGAGTAGCGAGAATCTTCGCTTCTCTTCTTTCATAACCTTCAAAATGTGCCATTTATATTTCCTCCTTATTATTCCTTACGAGGGTCGATGTACTTAACAGCATCATTAAATCTGCCGTATGTACCCTTAGACTTCTCGTATGCTTCGTTAGGCTCCATGCCCTTCTTGATGAAGTCGGTCATCTTGCCGAGAGAAACGAACTCGTAGCCGATAACCTGATTGTTCTCATCAAGAGCCATTCTGGTGCAGTAGCCCTCGGTCATCTCAAGGTAACGAACACCCTTTGCCTTAGTACCGTACATAGTACCAACCATGGATCTCTCACCCTTACCAAGGTCCTCCATACCAGCGCCGATTACAAGACCGCCCTCAGAGAAAGCGGACTGAGATCTACCGTATACGATCTGAAGGAAGAGTTCACGCATAGCGGTGTTAATAGCGTCACAAACAAGGTCGGTGTTAAGAGCCTCGAGAATGGTCTTGCCGGGAAGAATCTCTGCTGCCATAGCTGCAGAGTGGGTCATACCGGAACAACCAATAGTCTCAACGAGAGCCTCCTCAATGATACCGTCCTTAACGTTAAGCGAAAGCTTGCAAGCGCCCTGCTGAGGTGCGCACCAGCCCACACCGTGAGTGTAAGCCGAGATGTCAGCGATGTCCTTTGCCTTTACCCACTTGCCCTCTTCAGGAATGGGAGCAGGACCGTGGTTAGGTCCCTTGGCAACAACGCACATATTTTCCACTTCTTTGGAAAAAACAAGTTCTGCCATAATTTATGTTCTCCTTTTAAAAAATTAATATCTAGTAAATTACTTTACGATCTCACCGTAGCAAACACCGAATGCACAAGCAGCATTAGCCTCGTCGGTGTCAATGTGCATAGCGGGAGCGAAGGCGGGGCTTACTCTTACTACAACGTCACCGAGGATAGCGGTACGCTCGGACTCAATCTTAACAGAAACGATCTCCTTATCGCAAACGCCCATTTCAGCAGCTGCCTCAGGAGTAAGGTGGATGTGACGCTTTGCAGCGATAACACCCTCGGTGAGCTCAAGCTCTGCACCGTTCTCGGGGTTAACAAGCTTGCATGCACCACTGCCCTTGATGTCGCCGGACTCACGGATAGGAGCAACAACACCGATTGCACGAGCATCGGTAAGAGAAATCTCTACCTGGCTGGCATTTCTAGTAGGACCAAGAATAGATGCCTTTACAGAGCCCTTAGGACCAACAACGGTAAGCTTCTCTGCACAAGCGAACTGACCGGGCTGGCTAAGCTCCTTCTTATTAGTGAGCTGATAGCCCTCACCGAAAAGCACGTCAACTGCCTCGCGGCTAAGGTGAATGTGTCTTGCGGAAGTTTCAACTAAAACCTTTTTCATTTTCAGGAATTCTCCTTAACTTTTTTATTTCGGTGGACATAACTGTCCACGATATTCCAATGTACATTATAGCACATGTTTTTTTGAAAATCAATGCATAAATAAAAAAGATTGTGAAAAAATAATAAAAGAAATGAAAAAAGGAGAAATATATATGGAAAAGGGCGATAAGGAAGCGGTTAAGCAGGCAGAAAATGGGCTTATCACCGACGGTGGAGCTGTTTTGGAGGGAGACGAGGGTGCGATTTTCTGTCTGTCGATTATCGGGCAAATCGAGGGGCACTATACCCTTGAGCCTACGCAGAAGGCTACCAAATACGACCACGTTATCCCTACCCTGGTGGCTCTTGAGGAGAGTGACAAAATCAAGGGCGTGCTGATACTGATAAACACAATGGGTGGCGACGTGGAGGCAGGTCTGGCAATGGCAGAGCTTATCGCAAGTATGAGCAAGCCCACCGCATCAATTGTGCTTGGTGGCGGTCATTCTATTGGTGTACCGTTGGCCGTAAGTGCTGACAAATCCTTTATTGTGCCGAGTGCCACGATGACCATTCATCCCGTAAGGACTAGCGGTCTTATTCTTGGTGTGCCGCAGGCCTTTGATTACCTAATCAAAATGCAGGACAGGATAATCAATTTTATTGTTGAACACTCTAAGGTTGATGAAAAGGACTTTCGATATATTATGACCAGAACCGATATGCTGGCAAACGATATAGGCTCTATATTAAACGGTAAGGAGGCTGTGGATATGGGTCTTATCGATGAAATAGGTGGCATAAAGGAGGCTCTTGCATATCTTAAGGAGAAAGGTAATAAAAAATAGCCTTCTGCCATTGCAATTTGTGTAGAATTATGTTAGAATATAGAAAAGAGTTTTAAGGAGTGGACTATGGGATTTTTTGATTGGCTTTTCAAGAAAAGAACAAAAAAATTAGGACATGACGACGATCAGGCAAAGTATTTCAAGGAGGATTTTGATCCTCGCGAGAGTTCGTCAAAGTCAAAGAAACCGAAAGAGAAAAAAGACGATAAAAACATCATTTTTGAGTCAAAAACGAAGGCAGAAACAAAGGCTGTCGAGTCGACCCAAGAGATAACCGCGGAGTCTGCCGAGGTTAAGGAAAGCAACACCGTAAAGGAAAGTGCGGCTACTCCCAACGGTAAGTTTGACATCAAGAAGGCTAAGGATGGCAGATTTTTCTTCAGTCTTTATGCCTCCAACGGTGCAGTTATTGCATACTCGCAGCTGTACTCCTCTCTCTCGGCCGTCAAGACCGGAATGAAGAGTGTTATTAACAATATGGATAAAGCGGGAATCGAGGATGCAACTCTCAAAAAGGCGGTTGCTCTTCCCTGTCCGAAATGGGAGATATACATAGACAAGGCTAATGAATATCGCTTCAGGCTCTATGCTATCAACGGACAGTGCGTATGCCATTCGGCTCACGGATATGCAAGCAAATCGGGATGCAAGGGCGGTATTGAAAGCATCAAGAGATTCGCCACCGATGCAAAGGTTGATAAATCATATCTCAAATAAAGAAAAGGTGTGTCAAGCTAGGCACACCTTTTTCATATAGAAAGGACGCGGAGCAAATACTCCGCGTCCCATTTTTGACCTTAGCCTAAAGGCTAAAAATCAAATATTAGAGATCATCGCGCTTGGGAATAAGAACGAAGAGAGTTGCGCCAACTACAACAGTGTTAACACCTGCAAGCGCGGGAATCCACCATGCGAATACCTCACCACCCTCAGTAACGGTACCGATCATTGCACCGTTCTCAAGGCCCTGTGCGGTCTCTGCATAGTACATGGTATCTACGTATGCATAGAGCATATCCTTAGCAGCCTTGTGGATGTAATACTTAGCAGTATCACTGGTAGTATCATTAAGGAACTCAGCTCTGTAGTCGGGCCAGAGAACCTGGTTGTTACCTGCTCTGATACCCTCGTCAAGGTCGTTGATATTACCGCTCTGATAGTAGTCGGTGATGATGGTGCCACGGAAGCCCCACTCATTACGAACAACTGCAGTCTGGAGAGCGTAAGAACCTGTAGTTCTCATACCACCGGTACGGGTTACAGAACCCATAAGACCGTTGGCACCCATCTTGATAGCAAGCTCGAAGGGCTTGAGGTAGTTCTCACGAAGTGTCTGCTCGGTGAGCCACTTGTAAGCACCGTTACGTCCTCTGTCATCCTCGTTTGCACCAATGTGCTTGATGTAAACCTGAAGGCCCTGCTCCTTTGCACCAAGGCAATGGTAAGCACACATAGTACCTGCAAGGAGAGCATCCTCGGAATAGTACTCGAAGTTACGTCCACCCATGGGAGAACGGTGAGTATTGGCGCCAGGGCCGTACCAACCGTTAATACCAAGAGCATTACCCTCGATACCGATTGCAACACCTACCTGATATACTGCGTACCAGTCCCAGGTCTGTGCGATAACGGTGGAGGAAGGATAGCAAACCGCCATAAGCTTGTTTGCACCACCGGATACAACGTTAGTGTTGAAGCCACAAGGACCGTCGGTGTCTCTGGTCGCGGGCTTACCGATAGAAGGAAGCGCGATAGTACCGAAGCCTGCATCAATGATAAACTTCTTGCACTCCTCAAGAGTGAGCTGGCTTACGATCTCATCCCACATGGGATCATCGTAAGAAACACCGTAAAGATCGGTAACAGTCCAACTGGTAAGAGTAGAACCGAATGCGGGAGCAGTTACGTTAGGATCTTCAGGCTCCTTGCCGTCAGTGCTGTTGTGCATAGATGCGAAAAGACCGCCGGAGGACTTGGGAGCACCTGCCTCAGTGGGGAATGTGCCAAGGAAGTCGGCACGGGTCATGTAGTTGATAGGACCACCGTAGTTCTCGGAACCGTCATAAGAAAGAGCTCCACTGTTGAAGGGCTCGTTAACCTTACTGGATGCACCGGAAACGGGGTTGGTGTATGTAGTGAACTGGTTCTCTACCTTAACACCGGTCTTGCTGTCAACCTCGTAACGAATGTCTTCAGCTACCTTAAGAGTAATAGTGTTGTCGTCCATACCAGCCTTAAGGGTGTGAACGTCAGAACGGAAGGAGATTACATAATCGCCCTTCTCAAGCTCATAGCCCATGAAGCCGTTGTTGTTCATATCGTAGCAATCGTAGGACTTCATTTCCTCGATAGGCATCTCGATAACAACGTCAGCGAACTGGCCGGGCTGGATCTCAGGAGTCTTTGCAAAGCCGCCAAGCTTAATAGCGGACTTCTCGATACCACCCTTGGTGTAAGGTGCGGAGTAGTAAAGCTCTACAACATCCTTACCTGCAACGTCACCGGTATTGGTAACACGAACGGTAACCTCAAGAGTATCTGTCTTGCCAACGGTAGCACCGTCCTGGAAGTTGATTTCCTTAATCTCCCAAGCAAAGCTGGTGTAGGAAAGGCCGTATCCGAAGGGATACTGAACTACGTCGCTGTACTTGTTTACGTTCCACTTATTCTTAGCGAAATCGCTCTGCCAGAAGCCCTCTGCGTCAGCGGTCTCATACCAGAGGTAACCGTTGTAGATGTTCTCAAGGTACTCGGTATAAGCGGTGCCAAGGTCGGTGTATCTGGTACCGGAGGTGGAGTCATATGCGTTGTCAAGACCTGCGGTTGCGTATGCAGCTGCGGTAGAAATATCGTAAGCCCAAGTGTCAGCAAGCTTACCGGAGGGGTTAACCTCACCGGTGAGGATCTTACCGATACCGATAGTACCACGGGTACCGGGCATACCCATATTAAGAACTGCATCAATGCCGTCCTGGTCAGCGATGCCGAGCTCAAGGGGGTTACCTGTATTAGTTACGATGATAACGGTCTCGAAGTTTGCACAAACGAGATCGATCATATACTCCTCACGTGCGGAGAGAGACTGAAGCTTTCTGGTATCATCCTGACCGCCGCCTGCCTGGTTGGAGAAGTACTGAATCTTGGAGAAGTCATTACCCTCACCCATAAGACGACCGAGAACGATGATCGCGGTGTCGGAATATTCCTTAGCATTTGCCATAAGCTCATCGGTATAGAAGCTCTCGGGAGCCTCGGAGATACCGTAGAAGTCCTTGTACTGATCGTTGTGAGCCTCGATTACGTAAGAACCGCCGGAAACACGCTTCCAACCAAGGTCAGCATAAGCCTTAGCAAGAGTCTCGTTATACTCAATGCCTGCAGCCTTAAGACCGCCAAGGAAGGTTACAAGATTGTTTCTGGAGCCTGTACCTGAGCCGGTACCCTGAGGCATGAAGCCTGCATCACTACCAGACCAGCCGAATACGTTAACCTTAAGGTTCTGAAGAGGAAGAGCGCCATTGTCATTCTTTAAGAGTACTGCACCCTCTGCAACTACCTGCTCTGCAAGCTTTTCACCCGATTCACGAGCAGCAATAGCCTCCTGGCTATTCTCTTTGTAGCCTGTACCGCAAAGGAACATAGTTACAAGGTCAGCATTCTGATGCAGTAAAACGTTACCAACTACAAGGGCAACGAGAAGGACAGAGGCAATAATTATTCTTTTTACCATATTATAGTCCTCACTATTATTTTATTTTGTTTTTCTTCCACCGTCCTCCCTTACGGAAGGACGGTATATTGTTAAAGAAGAAATCGGATTTTAAAATTATTCTACGCTGAAGATGATGTAGTCAAGGTCTGTGCCGTTACCGGTGGTGAACTCGAAGAGGTAAACACCAGCCTCTGCAACGGAAACCATTCCTACAAGCCCGTTTGCAGTAGCGCCTGATGAACCGTAATTGCCCTCGGGGATCATATCAACACCGCCGAAGTTGTAGGTGAAGTTGGACATTGCAGTACCGAAGCCACCAAGAACGATGGTGATATCACAAGCACTGTCAACCTGTACGTACATACGGATAGTAGTACCGTTATCCATACCCCAGAGTCTACCGGATTCAACGGTACCGGGACGGGTGAAGCCTGCATTGATAAGGTCCTGTCTAAGAGTGATAGTGCAGTTTGCAAGATCGAAGGTTTCTAACTCAACTTTAGTATCGCCGCTTGTTCCAAGAGTGAAATCAGCAGCATGATCAACGGGAGTTGCAACGGCAGTAGACTGGTGACCCTCACACTTAGCTGCGCAAACAGACTCTGTGCATGCAGAATCGGTGCACTTGCCACACTTGGGACAAGTACTCTCACAGAAGTGAGGATTAGGAGTTACTTCACCATCGGACTCAAGGAAGAATACCTTATCAAGGTTGGGATGACCATCAAGAACGGTAAGAACGATCTCGTTGTCACCTGCCTTAAGCTCTACAAGGCCGAGGCTTACAGTCTGCCAATCCCAGTAGGGCCTATTTCCAGAACCTGTAAGAAGGCCTGCGGGAATTTCAATAGCCTTACCATTTACGGTTACGCTGAACTTAGTAGAAACGTCATATCCCTTAGCGTCGGTCGCACCAACGAGGAACATCTCGAGCGTAATAGCAGCATCAACCTTGAAGTTGAACTTGAACCAAGTACCGGAGGTGAAGCCACAGATACAGGTTGCACCGTTGCCGGACTCAGACATATACTGACCCGCAGGAATTCTACCTGCATCGATCATATCCTGTCTGGTAACAACACCCTCGTTATCGAAGGTCTCTGCCTCGATAGTAGCGAAGGGCTCTTCAGGACCGTAGCTAAGCACCTTGATCTTTACACAGTCGAAGTTAGGATTCTTAAGGAAGTTAACGGTAAGAGTATAAGTACCTGCCTCAAGAGTAACGGGAGCACCGAACGCAACGTCGGACCAGTTCCAGTACATGCTTGTAGCATTATCACCTGCAAGAAGATCAACGGTTGCATTAAGCTCTGTGTCGCCGAGCTTCATGCTCATGTAGGAAGAAGCTGCACCGCCGTGTGCGTGAGCAAGTCTACCGTAAACCTGAATGGTAGCAACGTCATTAAGGGTAAATGTTACTGTGGTGTAACCGCCGCCGCATGCACCGATGGACTTACCACCGCTTGTTGCGGGGTTAGGAGTACCGGGAGTCTCGATCTGAACACCCCTGTCTTCCCAACCATCGGAGGGAGTAAGATTGGATCTATCCATCTCCTCTGCCTCAAAGGTGTATGTGCCTTCCTTATCGATTGTGGTAGAAACGATAGGATCGGGCTCAGGCTTAGCCATATCTTCAAGGTTAACACCGCTCTCGTCGAAGGAGCCGAGAGAGATGATCTCGAACTCAACAGTATCTACGTTACAGTCTGTGCCAAATACCTCAATAAGGAAGAAGTGGTCGCCTGCGGTAAGGTTGATCACACCAACGTCAGTGTAGATCCAATCCCACCAAAGTCCCTTGGAGGAGTCGCCACCTTCAATATTGATGGACTGAACAGTAGTAAGCTTAACACCGTCAATGTAGAAGTTCCAGTTATCCTTTACGTAGTAAGCGCCCTTGCCTACTGCAGAAGCCTTGAACTTAATAAGTACTGTTGCATCCTGTGCAAGACGGAGTGTGGTAGACATCTGAGAGCCGTTACCGATAGCACCAACTGCAGTACCGTTATTAGTGGTCTTGCCGGGAGATTCCTTGGTAGGCTCTACGAAGAGCTGACCGTCCTTAAGGCCGTGTGCGGCAGCAACGTCGGAACGAGTAAATGCCTTCTCGGTATCAAGCGCCTCGAGATCCTTAACGATTGTGGTAGTATCGGTGATCTCAACAACAGTGCTGATATAACGCATACCTACGTAGAAGTCAACGTAGTCAATGTCGAAGGCAATGTTCTTGCCCTGCACCTCGAAGGTAAGGGTGTTTGTGCCGGCGGGAATGGTGATATTACGGATAACAATATCAGACCAGTTGCATGCGCCGTCAGCCTCAATGATAAAGCCGTCAAGAGGAAGCTCGCCGCTTACGGCACCGTTAGCATCCTGAGCAAGGTTGAGGTACATCTTAACTGCGCCTGTGTTAATATCGTTAGCAGTAGAGTTAGCAACACGAAGAACGAGAGTAACACCCTCATACTTCTCTGCTGCAGTAAAGGTAAAGCCGAAGTAATTCCACTTTACACCGTAGCCGGTGAGATACTGCTCACCGCTGGTAATTGCTGCTCCCTCGGGTGCGGTAGCTACGAAGCTCTCACATCCGTCAGCCTTTGCTGCGCCGGGAGTAACCATGTCGATAGCCTCTGCCTCAACACGGTAAGGAACGGAATCGTTCTTTTCGGTGATGTCTACAAGAGACTCGGTAGAAATAGCGGGATAAACCTTTGCAAGAATGGTAACCTCGTAACGAGCAGATGCGCCGCCGTACGAAACAGCTATCTGTCTTACTCCTGCCTTGGTAGTGTCGGGCTTGGTAATCTTGCAATCGTCGGGGGAAATCTCCTTCTGAGTGCCGTCACTCATAGTAGCGGTGATTTTCAATCCCTCGGTTGTGAATGCCTCGTCGAATGCGAAGGTTGTCTTTGCTCCGCTTGCATCGATTGCAAGAGAAACAACTTCAGCTTCCTCATCAACGGGAGGCTTTTCGGGTGTCTGGCCTGCATCGGGGTTAGTCAGCATTGCGATCATGCCGCCGATCTCGTCAGGATAAAGCATAACTGTTGAGCTTATACCAATTACGAGGGCCAAAAGAAGAATAAGTATTGTTCTTAACATTTTGATTTCTCCTTGTTAATTATTTATAACGATGCATCTGAGGGCCGTCACCTCTACCACCAGGCAACAGCTTCGACCTCGATGCAGAATTATATACTATTTAGTAATTTTTTCAGCCGAATAAATCTCGATAAAATCAATATTCGTTGTATCGGCCACAGCGGTGATGCTGATGGTGTTTTCACCTGCACCCACAAGTGCTGTAGTCAGCCTTATGCACTGGAAGGTATGCCATTCCCTTTCACCGTCTGCAACGGCAGAAATCTCTCTCGCAGGAACGTTAACCTTCTTGCCGTTAATAGTTAAGCTAAAGCACTCATTAAAATCAAAGGCTTCGCTTCGTTTTGCTACGCTTATATAAATAATAATTGTAGTTGATTTTTGTGCATTAAAGCTAAAGCTAAGGGTTGAGCCCTTGTGCATATCACTTACGTAGGCTCCGCCGCTAACAAAATACTTGTTGTCGCGGATAGGATCGGTAGACTTGAAGCCTGAAAGCTCTGCATCCTCTGCCTCAAATCTGTATCCTGTGGTGCCTGCAGGAGGATTAACTATCTGCGGGGCTGCCGTCTTGCCGTATTGACGGTCTCCCGCAATCAGCCACTGACTGTCAAGATAGGTAAATCTCTGGTGCAGCCAATTGATAAGGAATTCTGCTGCAAGGCCCTGTGCGGTATTAATATCTCTGTAGCTCTGGAGTGTAGAGTTACATTCGCTGTTTCCGCCAGTCACACGACCCGACCAACGCTGATTGTTTTTGATGTAATAAGAAGCATAAAGTGTCTTTTGCGTACCGATAAGATCAATGGTGCGCTCCTGAACCTCATACTGCTTCATTTCCGACCACTTATCCTTTACCATATCCCAGAACCAATCATAGCTGTTTACAAGCTTAAACCAAGGATTTCTGTTATAGGCGTACATTCCTTTTGCACCGGGAACTGCGGCATCAATATCAAATCTTAATCCAAAGCAGGAATCCCAATCCCAGGGAGCCTCAAAGGTGATCTTTTTGCCTCCGTCCTCGCTTAAATCAAGAGAGAGATAGAAGCTGGACCAGTCAACGTCAAGGTCGCAGGCAATCTCATTAAGAATGTAGATATCAACAAGAGATTGAATATCGATTACCGATTCGATAACGGTCTTGGCACCCTTGGCAGATGAGTCCTTAACTACGTTGTAATTCTCATCAAACTTATAATAATTCCCCTTTGATGCCTGAAAAGCAATATAGAAGGTATTTTCAACATAAGCTTTCAGGAAGTTAAGCTGATCCTTGGTGTATATATCGCTCTTAACGGTGTAACCGTTGGTACGTCCCTGCAAGCCCTGATGATTTATAGTGAATGTAGGATCACCGTCACCTCCATCAAGATAGGATGTTCCCTCCTGGGTGTAGTAGCCGTCAAACTCGAAGAAATAGCCGATATCTGTGCCTGTATAATCGTCATCAACCTCCGAAACGCTTGTGCGATTATCCTTAACTTCCTGCTGCTCTACCAGAAGATACACGCCCCAGTACTGTCCGTTGAGATATACCTCAACGTTGCGGAAATCGGTGCAATAATATCCGTCGGAGCCGAGAATAAGATTGCCAAGGAAGAATGCTGCGGTATTGTTGCTGAGAGAAAGATCCTTATAGTCTGCAAGAAGCACCCAGTTCTTGTATTTTTCCTCGTTATGGAGACCAAGAAGATTGTTTTTCTTTGAGAATTTGATACGGATGGGCTTCTTCTCATAATTGAGAGTTGCGTTACCGCGAACCTTTACCTCTGCTGCAACGTCGGTCATCTCATACTCTTCCTCGCAGTTGCCAACACTAATAGTGGCATCAACGTAATCGATGTTGCCGTTTATCTTATCCTGCTGACCGTATTTAGTAACCCAACTATTATCACCGTCCGAGGTATTGATGTAGATAGCAGGCATCACGTTGGTAACAGCCGCGATGTAGCCATAACGCTTCATATTAGCCTCATCCTCAGGGTCATATACCTCAGGGGGCTCGGTGGTTTGTGAGGGAGGCTTAGGTTGCTCGGGGTCATCCTGATCGTCGGTAGATCCCGGCTCCTTTTCCTCGTCTATAGGAGGAGTGGTTATGCCTGGATCACCGCCCGGAGCTTCGGGGTCGGTACCGACAATCATTCCGAGAATACCGTCCAGGGCCGAGCATGAGCAAAGGGTCATAACAGACATTACAAATACCGTAATGAGTGCAACGAGTCTTGTGTTTAATCTCATAAGTACCTCCTAATATACATTATTTATACTAGTATGTTAATTATAACATATGATACTAATTTTGTAAATTGACGAGAATGTAGAAAAACAATCGTTTTTTTGTTTAAATTGCACAAATCGCTCCGACCTTTTCTCGACAGAAATTAACGATGTTAACAACAATTTTACACTTATTGGATACATTCTTACAGAATTTGTACCATATTTTGCCCCTATTTCCCGAGATAAATTACAATGCGTTTTCTTTTGTAAAAAAACAAAAAAACGGCCGTCCTTCGACAGCCGTTTTCTGATCATATAGGAATTAGTTGTTAGCGATCCATTCGTCTGCAACCCTCTTGGACATTCTCTTAATGTCCTCGGTGGGATACTTGGAGTCTGCGCCACCGTTTACGTAGAGGAAATAGTTGCCGGACTCGGTAAGGAAGAGGCACTCCTCGTAGCCAGTGGTGTCACCGTAAGTACCTACAGTAACCTTCTTAATTAAGGTAGAGGTCTCGGTATTATATTCCTTTTTGCAAATAATCTTAGTCATTTTAGTGCTCCTTTCTGAATAGTTAGGGTTTTACGACCTTGAAATTATATCATAATAATATTGCAAAATCAAGTGATTTTATACACCTAAAACATTTTTGTAAAACATTTATATTTTCGCGAGTTTCGACACTATAGGCATTGTCCAAAATGCTATCATATCATATACTGAATACACTAAGATTATTTAAAAAGGAGACAAAATGCGAATACATAGGGTAAATAAGGATGAAAGCATCGGTGAAATTGCAAATTTCTACAACATAAAGGAAGATGTCATAATAAAGACAAACAATATAGTTAAGGATAATCCGTCGGAGGGCGAGGAGCTTTTGATACAGCAGCCAACACGCACCTACAGGACGGTTTTCGGTGATAGCGTAGATAGGATAGGTCTGCGATTCGGTGTGAGAAAAAGAGATATACTTGCGCTTAACCCTTGGATAAGCGGTGGTGAACTACCTATTGGTGAGGAATTGACACTAAAAGCAACGGATACAAAGCGAGGAATGTCGGTGGCAAACGGATACTATTTCCGCGATTGCACGATGAAAAAGTTGACCCAGGCTATGCCCTACCTCACCTACGTAACATTCGGCTCTATCAAGGCTGATGCAAGGGGGCTGAGACGAATTTTCGACTGTACAGCCGAGGTTATTGTTTGCATTAAAAACGGCAAAATCCCCTTGATGAGAGTGTTTGACGAGTATACTGAAAGATATAAAATCGGCAAGAATATGACCGAATTTGCAGAGGCTCTTATCTCCGCCGCGATAGAGGGTGGGTACAAAGGTATAGTTATAGATGCATGTCCTTTGTCGAATTCTGCCAAGGAATTTGTTTCATTTTTGATGATATTGCGAAAATTGATGATAGGATGCGACCTGATTCTGATTACGGAGATTAACGAAAAATCGCCTCTGGATTTCAGCGAATATGCTGACGGTAGCATTTATTATTATCCCAAGTTTGCTATGAATAATCCTCTAACCTTTGATGAGGGAGAAAGAAAGGCTATCGGCAGGCTTGCAACCGATGGTGAAAGTGCAAAGGTGTTTATCGACCTGCCATCGCTTGCAATGGTAAATCACGGATATATTACTGTAGACGAGGCAATAAAAACAGCAAGACGCGGCAGGCACACAATAGACACAAATAAAAGCACCCTGCTCTCGCACTTTTTGGGAAAGCAGGGTGAATGCCGCTACACCTCTCTCACAGGAATCAACGCCCTGCTAGATTTGATAAGCGAATTTGATTATATGGGAATAAGCTTTGATATTTTAAGGACACCTATTTCTTATTTGATGATGTATGACTCAAAATTCAAAACCACAAGCTCGGCAACCGTCAGGATTCGGGAGGGATATAATCGCGCAGACGGAGAGTAACACCGAGGTCGGAGGAAATCTTCTTGCAAAGCTCAATTTCCTCTAAAGTCAGGGTTTCTTTCACGGCAGAAAGCTGAACCAAGGGAACGTACCCCTTCACTCTGCCCGCAAAGGCAACAAGAGATTCAAATGCCTCCTCGCCGTAAACCGAGTGACAAATAGCCTGATAGCCCCTTGCTGTGGGAGAGTTAAGACTGATGGAAACGGTATCAAACGCCCCCTCGTAATCGGGTGCGGTGTCTCGACCTAATATCAGGTCGGACTGTCCGTTGGTGTTGATACGAATCTTCATCTCGGGGTATCTGCTCTTTATCTCCTTTGCCACAAGCACCGCATCGTCAAGACGGTATGTGGGCTCACCATAGCCACAGAAAACTATCTCGGGAAATACTGTCAGATCGCGAGAAAAAATAGAGTCAAGAATTTCCTCACGGGTTGGCTCGCGCTCAAGCCAAAGGCTATCCGAGCCGTATGCACCGTCACCGTTGTTACGGATACAAAATTCGCAACGGTTAGAGCATTTATTGGTAATATTAACGTAGAGCTTATCCTCTACGATATAGGTTATACACATGGATTTTTTCATAATCTAAAGAACCTTTTTGCATTTTCCTCGGTGATGCGTGCGCACTCCTCGGGAGTAATACCCCATATTGCCGCCAACACACCGTTGGTGTACTCAAGATTGCCGGAGTGGTTAAGGCTACCGCGCTTGGGATGAGGTGCAAGATAAGGACAGTCTGTTTCTATCATCACAGATTCGTGAGGCAGAGCTGCCGCAACCTCCTTAGGCTTTCTTGCATTGGTGAATGTGAGAGTACCCGAGAATGAAATCATCCAACCGAGCTTCACAAGCTCCTCTGCCATCTCAACCGATCCGGAAAAGCTATGCAAAACACCCTTTACGTTAGGAAAACGACGGATAACATCCATAACGTCTGCGTGTGATTCCCTATCGTGAATACAAACGGGGATATTAAGCTCCTCTGCCATCTGCATCTGTCTCTCAAAGTAAACAAGCTGCTTTTCCTTATCGGTCTCGGGATAGTGGTAATCAAGACCTATCTCACCGAGGCAAACCACCTTGTTTGCCTTATCAAGTATCATCTCTCTGATCTCGGCAAGGTCCTTATCAATATCGCTAAGGAAACGTGTGTCTGAGGGATGAATACCTACGGCAGAGTACATATTTTCGTGTTTTTTTGCCTGTGCAACTACAAGGCGAGAGGTTTCGGGGCTTGCTCCGATATTTACAATATAGGAAACCTTTTCGGTAAGAAGGGTGTCGATAAATTCATCGACACCCATTGTCAGTTCTTCCGAAAATCTCTCGTCATAGTAATGGGCGTGAGAATCGAAATATTTCATCAGTGAATTCTGTCTCCGTTCTTTGCTGTGGGATCAAGGAATACTACCTTAACGTCCTCCTCACCAGATGCGAGGATCATACCGAAGCTGTCAACTCCGCAAAGCTTTGCAGGCTTAAGGTTGGTAACGAGACAAACCTTCTTGCCAACGAGCTGATCGGGAGTATAGAACTTTGCAATACCAGAAACAACCTGGCGCTTTTCGTAACCAAGGTCAACCTGGAGCTTGAGAAGCTTCTTTGCCTTAGGAATAGGCTCGGCAGAAAGAATTTCTGCAACGCGAAGCTCAACCGCACCGAAGGACTCGATGCCAATCTCTGCCTCGTGCTCGGGCTCATCAACAGGCTTGTTAGCCTCGATGGCAGCAGCAATCTTAGCCTCCATCTCCTCAAGGAACTTCTTCTCGTCTACACGTGCGAAGAGGGTGAATGCCTCACCGAGAGGCTTGCCACTCTCCATACCGTTGAAGAACCAAACACTGTTGAATTCCTTCTTATCAGTACCAAGCTGCTTGAAGATGTTCTCAGCGGTGGTAGGAATATAGGGGGTAAGAAGTACCGCAGCAATACGGATAGTCTCAAGAAGATTATAAATTACGGTTGCAAGACGGGGACGGTCGCTCTCGTTCTTTGCAAGTGCCCAAGGCATAGTCTCGTCAATATACTTGTTAGCACGACGAAGCATAGTGAAAATCTCATCAAGAGAGTCTGCCACGTGATATGCATTCATAAGCTCAACAGATTTAACAACGGTATTGGAAACTACATTCTGAAGCTCAAGGTCGATAATCTCGGTCTCGCCCTGCTCGGGAACGATGCCGTCAAAGTACTTCTTTGTCATAGCGTGAGTACGGCTAACAAGGTTACCGAGGTTGTTTGCAAGGTCGTTGTTGTATCTTGCAACTACGCTCTCGTAGGTAACAGAGCCGTCGGAGTTATAGGGCATCTCGGAGAGTGCGTAATATCTTACTGCATCAACACCGAAGCGCTCTGCAAGCTCGTCTGCATAAACAACGTTGCCCTTGGACTTGGACATCTTATCATTACCAAAGTTGAACCAGGGGTGACCGAATACCTTCTTAGGCAGAGGAAGATCGAGTGCCATAAGGAAGATAGGCCAATAGATGGTATGGAAGCGAAGAATGTCCTTACCGATAATGTGAACGTCGGCAGGCCAGTACTTTCTGAACTTCTCGGACTGCTCCTCAAAGGACTTGTCGGGGTCGTAGCCGATAGCGGTGATGTAGTTGGTAAGCGCATCAAGCCAAACGTAGGTTACGTGCTTGGGATCGAAGGTAACGGGAATACCCCAAGTGAAGGAGGTACGGGAAACGCAAAGATCCTGAAGGCCTGCCTTAAGGAAGTTGTTTACCATCTCGCGCTTTCTGCTCTCAGGCTCGATGAAGCCGGGGTTGTCCTCAATATGCTTGATAAGACGGTCAGCATACTTAGACATCTTGAAGAAGTATGCCTCCTCCTTTGCCTGGCTTACAGGTCTGCCACAGTCGGGACAGATGCCGTTTACTGCCTGGGTAGCGGTAAAGAAGGACTCACAGGGAGTACAGTACCAGCCCTCGTAGTGGCCTTTGTAGATATCGCCCTGCTCGTAGAATTTCTTGAATATTTTTGCAACTACCTCCTCGTGGTAGTCGTCGGTTGTACGAATAAAGTGGTCGTAATTAACGCCCATAAGATCCCACAGACCCTTGATTTCACCGGCTACGTTATCAACGTATGCCTTGGGGGTGATGCCTGCCGCCTTAGCGAGATCCTCAATCTTCTGACCGTGCTCGTCAGTACCTGTGCAAAGGAAAACGTCCTTGCCCTGTGTCTTCTGGAAACGCGCAAATGCGTCTGCCATAATGATCTCGTAGGTGTTGCCGATGTGGGGCTTACGTGATGCGTAAGCGATTGCCGTAGTTAAATAAAACTTTTCCATTAAAATGTTCTCTCTTTCTGCCCGCAAATGAGCGCGCATATTTTGACATTTAATATTTTAGCACAAGAAAATAAAAATTACAAGTACTTCAATTACAAAACTTTATTTAGATCTGCATTTTCGTATTATCATAGCAAAATTGTACATCTTTTTTGCAAAAAAATAGTTTATGGTTATTGACAATTTAATTTTATTGTTATATAATAAAAGCAGTTTTAGCGCAATGAGACGAAACTCTTACGCAAAATTTATCACGAGGCTGACGGATAATCGCGGAATTGACCGCGGTGCTTCGATGATACTGATAATATTGCCGACCGTCTGGGCGCGCTTTCCTGCCGTGGGTAAGTGCGCCTTTTTGATTTTTCAATCGATGGTTAGCACTATGCATTGTTAAAAATTTTCTGCAGACACCTTGGTGTCGGAAGGGACTATATTATGAAAAAGGTTGGAATCGTTATGGGAAGTGCAAGCGATCTTCCCATTGTAAAAAAAGCAATTGATATGCTCGTTTCTTTAGGTGTTCCGTATGAGGTACATGTGTACTCTGCGCACAGAACACCCGATGAGGCGAGCGATTTTGCTTTAAATGCCAAAGAAAACGGATTTGGTGTATTAATCGCGGCGGCAGGAATGGCGGCACATCTTGCAGGTGTTGTTGCTTCAAGAACTACCCTGCCTGTAATAGGAATCCCCTGCAAGTCCTCAAACCTTGACGGACTTGATGCCCTGCTTGCAACCGTACAGATGCCTACCGGAATTCCCGTAGCGACCGTTGCTATTGACGGTGCTGCTAACGCGGCACTTCTTGCGGCAGAGATGCTTGCTATAAGTGATGAGACTCTGGCGGCAAGGCTTGTGGAAAAAAGAAAGAATGACACCGCGGCCGTTCTTGCAAAAAATGCTGAAATTGAATCTGAATTTAATAAATAAAATTTCTCTTAGCTGAAAGGAAAGAAAAAATGAAACTCGTTTACACCGGAAAAACAAAGAATGTTTATGCACTTGACAACGGCAACTATCTCCTTAAGTTTAAGGACGACTGCACCGGAAAAGACGGTGTTTTTGATCCCGGAGAGAACTCTGTAGGTCTTACTATCGACGGCGTTGGTGACGTTAACCTTCGTATGTCTATATACTATTTCGAAAAGGTAAATGCAGCAGGCATCAAGACCCACTACGTAAGTGCAAATCTTGACGACACCACTATGGAGGTTGTTCCTGCAAAGCCCTTCGGCCACGGACTTGAGGTTATCTGCCGTCACAAGGCTGTTGGTAGCTTTATCCGCAGATACGGTGATTACATTGAGGCAGGCGCTGACCTTCCCGCATACGTTGAGACTACCTTTAAGAATGACGAAAAGGGCGATCCCCTTGTAACCAAGGATGCGCTCGTTGCGCTCGGTGTTATGACCGAAAAGCAGTATGATGACGTAAAGCTTATGACTCAGAAGATTACCAAGATCGTTGCTGATGACCTTCTTGAAAAGGGCCTTGTGCTTTATGACATTAAGTTTGAGTTTGGCTATGACAAGGACGGAAACGTTATTCTCATCGACGAGATCGCTTCCGGCAATATGCGAGTATACAAAAACGGCGAGTACATCGATCCTATGACTCTGTCCGAGCTTTTCTTCGCATAAAATACACACTCGGTGGATCATTTCCGCCACC
Organism: Eubacteriales bacterium; assembly: GCA_045632145.1. GTDB lineage: Bacteria > Bacillota > Clostridia > Oscillospirales > CAG-272 > UBA1740. The sequence goes on from JAZQWB010000011.1 coordinate 40,123, forward strand.
TATAAATTGACAAAGAAAGCGAGAAAACCATGGGCGGATTTTTCGGTGCGTGCCGCAAGACGGACGCAATATCTGACGTATTTTTTGGCACCGACTACCATTCTCATCTGGGTACAAAGATCGGTGGAATGGCGGCATTTGCTAATGACGTAGGTCTGCAGAGAGTTATACACAACATAGAGAACTCTCCCTTCAGAACCAAGTTTGACCACGTTTTTGAAGAAATGCACGGCAACAGTGCTATAGGCTGTATCAGTGATTTTGCTCCCCAGCCCCTGCTTATACGTTCCCGACTTGGAGTATATTCCATTTGTATCGTTGGTATTGTTAAAAACGCGGACGAGCTTGCAGCCGAGCATATGGAAAGCGGTGACGGTCAGTTTGCCGTTATGACAGGCGGTGTGGTAAACACCACCGAGCTTGTTGCGGCTCTTATCAATAAAAAGGATAGCTTTGCCGAGGGTATCAGATACGCGCAAAGCAGAATTCTTGGCACCGCTGCAATCCTTATCCTTAAAAACGACGGTCATATCATTACCGCGAGAGACAGATACGGCAGACTCCCCGTTGTAATAGGAAAAAGCGATGAGGGCTACTGTGTTTCTCTCGAGCCCTTTGCTGCCACCAAGCTTGATTACGATATCGTAAAGGAGCTGAAGGCCTCCGAGGTTGTAGAGATTTGGGACGAGGGATACGAAACCCTTTGCGAGGGCACCGATGAAATGAAGATTTGCTCCTTCCTCTGGAGCTATTACGGATACCCTACCTCTACATACGAGGGCAAGAACGTTGAGGTGATGCGCTATCGCAACGGTGCGATTATGGCACAGAACGATGCGGACAACGGCAACAACGAAAATATAGACTACGTTGGCGGTATTCCCGACTCAGGAACCCCCCATGCTATTGGATACGCAAACAAGAGCGGTATTCCCTTTGCACGTGCCTTTATCAAGTACACTCCCACCTGGGCAAGAAGCTTTACTCCCTCAAAGCAATCCGAGCGTAACAGGGTTGCAAAGATGAAGCAGATTCCCGTAAAGGAGCTTATTGAGGACAAGAACCTTTTGTTTGTTGATGACTCTATCGTTAGAGGAACTCAAATACGCGAGACCATTGATTTCTTGTACGAAAACGGTGCGAAGGCAGTACATATGCGTTCTGCCTGCCCTCCTATAATGTACAGCTGCAAGTACCTTAATTTCTCAAGAGCAACAGGTGATATGGAGCTCATTGCCAGAAAGATGATTATGGAGCTTGAGGGCGACGAGGGTGCGGCACATATTAATGAATACAGCGACTTTACGACAGAAAGAGGCAAAAAACTCCGCCAGAGACTCTGCGAGGAATTGCGTCTCAAAACCATAGAATTCCAGACACTCGAGGGCATTATTGAGGCTATCGGCCTTGAGCCGTGCAAGCTCTGTACCTACTGCTGGACCGGAAAAGAATAATTTGAAAGGATTGTAACGAAAATGCATTCTAACTCCAAATCCGAAGCTTACGCATCTGCCGGTGTTGATATCACCGCAGGATATAAGGCCGTTGAGCTTATGAAAAAGCATATTGCAAGAACCAAGAATGAGGGTTGTCTTGATGACGTAGGAGGCTTTGGCGGTTGCTTTGGTCTCGGTCTTAACGGAATTGATGAGCCCGTTCTTGTTTCGGGCACAGACGGTTGCGGCACCAAGGTTAAAATGGCTATACTTATGGACAAGCACGACACCATCGGTATCGATGCCGTGGCAATGTGTGTTAACGACATTATCTGTTGCGGTGCAAGGCCCCTCTTCTTCCTCGACTACATTGCCTGCGGAAAGAATATTCCCGAAAAGATTGCTTCTATCGTAAGCGGTGTTGCAGAGGGATGCGTTCAGTCGGGTGCAGCTCTTATTGGCGGTGAAACCGCAGAGCACCCCGGTATGATGCCCACAGAGGAATATGACCTTGCAGGCTTTGCAGTAGGTATCGTAGATAAAAAGAAGATGCTTGATAACACAAGAACCGAGGCGGGTGACGTGGTGATTGCTCTTGCATCCAGCGGAATTCACTCCAACGGCTTCTCTCTTATCCGCAAGGTGTTCGATATAGACAACAACCCTGATAGCCTTTATACCCCCTGCGACGATCTTGGCGGTAAAACCATTGCCGAGACTCTTCTCACCCCCACAAGAATTTACGTAAAGAGCATTCTTTCTCTTCTTGAAAAGGTGGACGTTAAGGGTATCTCTCATATTACCGGCGGTGGATTCTACGAGAATATTCCCAGAAGCATTCCCGACGGCCTTGGCGCAAAAATCGACAGATCCAAGGTAAAGGTGCTTCCTATCTTTGACCTTATCCAAAAGACCGGTGGCATCACCGAGCGCGATATGTTCAACACCTACAATATGGGCGTTGGTATGAGCATTGTTGTTCCCTCCTCCCAGGTTGACGAGGCACTTAAAATTCTCCGCAGCTGCGGTGAGGATGCTTACGTTATCGGTGAGATAATCAAATCCGAGGAGAAGATTGTTATATGCTAAAAAAGACGGTAAGCGGATTTTTTGCAGGTACGATGATATCCATCGGAGGATGCGTGTTTCTGTCCTGTATGGGAATGAATAAAATCCTTGCAGCCTGTCTTTTCTCGGTTGCCCTGCTCTGTATTTGCTTACAGGGATACTCACTTTACACGGGTAAGATAGGTTTTATCCTTTCTGATCACTCGAGTGAGGCAGTAAGTACGTTGTTGTTTGGTCTTATCGGCAACTTTATCGCCACCCTTATTTTCGGCATTGCCTTAGGCTATGCAATTCCCGGCATCAAGGACGTTGCCATCGGTATCTGCGAGGCAAAGCTTGATCAGGAGCTTTTAGCGGCCTTTATCCGCTCATGCTTCTGCGGTATGCTAATGTATCAGGCGGTAAGCATCTTTAAGAATCACAGTAAGAATCTTGTTGGAATCCTCTTCTGCATTCCCGTGTTTATTTTAAGCGGATTTGAGCATTCCATAGCAAATATGTTTTACTTCTCTGCGGCAGGAATTTTCTCTATTGATGTAGTTATCTACATTCTTGTCGTAATAATAGGTAACTCCGTGGGTGCGATCTTGTTTGATCTTCCCTCGGTCTTCAAAAAAACACAGGAGACAGCTTCTGATGACAAACATTAAAAAAATCGGTGTTCTCGTTTCGGGTGGCGGAACTAATCTGCAGGCACTTATCGACGCAGAAAAGGCAGGCGGCCTCGGTGGTGGAAAAATCACTCTGGTCATTTCCTCCAAGCCCGACGTGTACGCACTTGAGCGCGCCAGAAACAACGGTATTGAGGCAATCACACTTGCACGCAAGAATTACGATAGCGTGTCCGACTATTCTCTCGCACTTGCAGACAGACTTTCGGAGGCAGAAATCGACCTTGTGGTATTGGCAGGATTTTTAACCATTATAGATAAAAATATGTACGAAAGATTTGAGAACCGAATTCTTAACGTGCATCCTGCGCTTATCCCATCCTTCTGTGGCAAGGGATATTACGGCCTTCGCGTTCACGAGGCCGCACTCGAAAAGGGTGTGAAGATTTCCGGTGCTACGGTGCATATTGTAACACCCGAATGTGATGCAGGACCTATCGTATTACAAAAGTCGGTAGAGGTTAAGGAGGGTGACACCCCTGAAGCCCTGCAGAAACGAATCATGGAAGAGGCCGAGTGGAAGATTCTTCCCGAGGCGGTAAAGCTCTTCTGTGAGGACAGAATAACCGTTAAAGACGGTAAAACAATCATTAAAGGAGTAACAAAATGAAGGTTTCAACCATAAAGGAAGAGCTTAATTCCCTCTCCTATCACGGCAGAGGTATCATTATAGGTAAAAGTGCCGACGGCAAGAAAGCTATAACCGCCTACTTTATCATGGGTAGAAGTGTAAACAGCCGTAATCGTGTATTCGTGGCAGAGGGTGACGCTATGAGAACCAAAGCTTTTGATGAATCCAAAATGGTTGACCCTCATCTCATTATATACTACCCCGTTCGTGTGCTTGGCAATAAGACTATAGTTACAAACGGTGACCAGACCGACACAATATATCAGCTTATGGACAAGCAGATGACCTTTGAGCAGGCATTGAGAACTCGCGAGTTTGAGGATGACAAGCCAAACTTTACCCCCAGAATTTCGGGCATTATCCACCGCGACGCGGGAGAAATGAACTTTGCTATGTCCATTCTTAAGAGTGCGGAGGGCGACGACTCCTCCTGCGAGCGCTTTACATACGCATATTCCAATCCCACCCCCGGCAGAGCAAAGTTTATCCACACCTACAACGGTGACGGAAATCCCCTCCCCTCCTATGAGGGCGAGCCTAAAACACTTGAGCTCCCCGACACAGATATCGATACTTTTACCGACCTTATCTGGACCAACTTGAACGAGGACAATAAGGTATCTCTCTTTGTTCGCTACATCGACATTGCATCCGGTGAAAGCGAAACAAGAATTGTTAATAAAAATGCTTGAGGTGAAGATGATGAAAGAATTTGAACTTAAATATGGCTGCAACCCTAACCAGAAGCCCTCTAAGATTTATATGAAGGACGGAAGCGAGCTTCCTATTGAAATACTCTCCGGCAGACCCGGATATATCAATTTTCTCGATGCCTTCAACTCCTGGCAGCTTGTTAAGGAGATTAAGGAAGCTACAGGTGAGGTTGCTGCTACAAGCTTTAAGCACGTTTCTCCCACCTCCGCAGCTATCGGCAAGCCTCTTTCTGATGCGTTGAAAAAGGCATGCTTCGTTGATGATATCGAAGGACTTGATCAGTCTCCCCTTGCTTGTGCCTATGCAAGAGCGAGAGGTACAGACAGAATGTCCTCCTTTGGAGATTGGATTGCTCTCTCCGACGAGTGCGACCTTACCACCGCAAAGATTATCGCAAGAGAGGTTTCCGACGGTGTTATTGCTCCCTCCTACTCTCCTGAGGCTCTCGAGCTTCTTAAGACCAAGAGAAAGGGTGCTTACAATATCGTAAAAATCGATCCTAACTATGTTCCCGAGGAAATCGAAACCAAGCAGGTATTCGGCATCACCTTCGAGCAAGGCAGAAACAACTTCAAGATTGACAGAGATCTGCTTGCAAACGTAGTTACAGCAAATAAGAACCTTCCCGATGAGGCAAAGGTTGATATGATTATCGCGCTTATCACCCTTAAATATACTCAGTCCAACTCTGTATGCTTTGCTAAAGACGGACAGGCTATCGGTGTTGGTGCAGGACAGCAGTCCAGAATTCATTGCACCCGTCTTGCAGGTGACAAGGCTGACCTTTGGCATCTTCGTCAGAGCGAGAGAGTGCTCAACCTTCAGTTTGCTGACGGTATCGGCAGACCCGACAAGAACAATATTATCGACCTCTATCTTTCCGACAGAGATAGCGACACCGTTCTTGGTGATGACGTGTGGCAGAAGTATTTTGCCGTTAGACCCGAGCCCTTTACCAGAGAAGAAAAGGATGCATATCTTGCAACCATCAGCGGTGTTACCGTTGGCTCGGATGCCTTCTTCCCCTTCTCCGATAACATTGATCGCGCTGCAAAGAGCGGTGTAAGCTATGTTGCAGAGCCCGGCGGATCTATCCGTGACGATCTTGTTATCGAGGCGGCTGATAAGTACGGTATGGTAATGTCCTTTACCGGTATGCGTCTTTTCCATCATTAATTAAGGAGCTTCAAATGAAGATTTTGGTTGTTGGCGGCGGCGGACGCGAGCACGCTATTATTAAATCGATTAAAAAGAACGAAAACGTAGATACAATTTATGCTCTCCCCGGCAACGGCGGTATTGCAGACGATGCTATCTGCGTTGATATAGGGGCAAAGGATATCGAGAACATCGTTCGCTTTGCCACCGAGAATGCTATTGACTATGCTATCGTAGCACCTGATGATCCCCTGGTGCTCGGAGCGGTTGATGCACTTGAAGAAAAGGGTATTCCCTGCTTCGGTCCTAACAAGGCCGCTGCTATTATCGAGGGCAGTAAGGTATTCTCCAAGGACCTGATGAAAAAATATCATATTCCCACCGCGGGCTACGAATGCTTTTCGGATATTAATTCTGCTATAAAGCATCTTGACAACGTAAGCTATCCTACCGTTATCAAGGCGGACGGACTTGCACTCGGCAAGGGTGTTATTATCGCAATGAACAGAGCCGAGGCCGAGGATGCTCTACGCTCTATGATGAATGACAAGGTATTTGGTGAAAGTGGCAGCAACGTTGTTATTGAAGAATTTTTAGAGGGTCCCGAGGTGTCTGTATTGGCATTCACCGACGGTAAGACCGTTGTACCTATGGTTTCCTCTATGGACCACAAAAGAGCCCACGACGGTGACAAGGGCCTTAATACAGGAGGTATGGGTACTGTTGCTCCCAATCCCTATTACACCGATGATATCAAGGATGCTTGCATGAAGGAAATCTTCCTTCCTACGATAAATGCCATGAAAAACGAGGGCAGAACCTTCAAGGGTTGTCTTTACTTCGGTCTTATGATTACAAAGAATGGACCCAAGGTTATCGAATATAACTGTCGCTTCGGTGATCCTGAAACACAGGTAGTCCTTCCCCTCCTCAAGACAGACCTGCTTGACATTATGATGGCTGTAAGCGAGGAAAGACTGTCCGAGATTGACGTGGAATTTTCTGACGAGGCAGCCTGCTGTGTAATTATGGCATCCAATGGATATCCTGAGAAGTATGACAAGGGCTTTGAAATCAATATCCCCGAGGAGTACAAGGACACAGTTTACGTTGCAGGTGCCGCTCTTAAGGACGGCAAGCTTGTAACAAGTGGCGGACGAGTGCTCGGTGTAACCTCTACCGCAAGGGATCTTGACAAGGCAATTTCGGCATCGTACGATAAGGTTTCTAAAATCAGCTTTGCAAACGCTTACTATAGAAGTGATATCGGAGCGCGCGCTTTAGCATGTTTTACGAAAGGAAAGTAAAATATGGTTTACAGAATATATGTAGAAAAGAAGGCAGAGCTTGCCCACGAGGCACATACTCTTGCAAGCGAGCTTCGTCAGCTTGTTGGCATAGAGGGTCTTGACGGTGTTCGTGTACTCAACCGTTATGACGTTGAAAATATTGACGAGGAGCTTTTCTCTAAAACCGTTGGCACAGTATTTTCCGAGCCTCAGCTTGACGTTGTAACCACCGAGCTTGATGCAAGGGGCGGCAAGGTTTTTGCCGTTGAATATCTGCCCGGACAGTATGATCAGAGAGCCGACTCGGCAGCACAGTGCATTCAGATAATCTCCTGCGGAGAGCGTCCTACCATTCGCACCGCAAAGGTTTATGTTATCGAAGGCAAAGTTACCGACAAGGATATTGACGAGATAAAGAAATACGTTATCAACGCGGTTGAGAGCCGCGAGGCATCTCTCGATAAGCCCGAGACGTTGGCTGTCGAATATGCGATGCCCGAAACCGTAGCAACCGTCACAGGCTTCATCGATCTTGATGAGGAAGGTATGACCTCCCTGCTCGACAAGCTTGGACTTGCAATGGATATAGACGATCTTAAGTTCCTTCAGACCTATTTTAAGAACGAAGAACACAGAGACCCCACAATTACTGAAATCAGAGTTGTCGATACATACTGGTCTGACCATTGCCGTCACACCACATTCTCAACACATATCGACAACGTAAAAATAGAAGACGAGGCTGTAGCCGCAGCCTATGAGAGATACCTTGCCTCCAGAATTGAGGTTTACGGTGAGGAAAAGGCTGCAAAGCGCCCCCAGACCCTGATGGATATCGCAACCATCGCGGTAAAGGTGCTCAAAAAGAGAGGCGAGCTTCCCGAGCTTGATGAAAGTGAGGAGATTAATGCCTGCTCTATCCACGTTACCGCCGACATCAACGGCAAGGAAGAGGACTTCCTCCTGATGTTCAAGAACGAGACCCACAACCATCCTACAGAAATCGAGCCCTTTGGCGGTGCGGCGACCTGTATCGGTGGATGCATCCGCGATCCCCTTTCGGGACGTGCATACGTTCATCAGGCTATGCGTGTAACAGGTGCGGCAGACCCGAGAAAGCCTCTTAAGGAAACACTCCCCGGCAAGCTTCCTCAAAGAAAGATTTGCCAGACCGCGGCGGCAGGTTATTCCTCCTACGGTAACCAGATAGGTCTTGCAACCGGTCACATTGCCGAGGTATATCACGACGGATACGTAGCAAAGCGTCTTGAATGTGGCGCGGTAGTTGCCGCTGCCCCTGCTTATAACGTACGCAGAGAACGTCCCGAGGCAGGAGACGTTATTATTCTTCTCGGTGGCAGAACAGGTCGCGACGGTATCGGCGGTGCAACAGGCTCATCCAAGACCCACAATATGAAATCGCTTACTACCATGGCATCCGAGGTGCAGAAAGGTAACGCACCCGAGGAGAGAAAGATTCAGCGTCTCTTCCGTAACCCCGAGGTAACCCGTCTTATCAAGCGCTGTAATGACTTCGGTGCAGGCGGTGTATCTGTAGCTATCGGTGAGCTTGCAGACGGTCTTTCCATAAACCTTGATGCAGTGCGCAAGAAATATGACGGTCTTGACGGCACAGAGCTGGCCATCTCCGAGTCTCAGGAGAGAATGGCTGTTGTTGTTGAGGCTAAGGATGCAGATAAATTCATTGCTTTCGCCGAGGACGAGAACCTTGAGGCATATCAGGTTGCAGTAGTTACAGAGGAAGCAAGAATGGTAATGAAATGGAAGGGACAGACTATAGCTAACCTTGCCAGAGAATTCCTCAACACCAACGGTGCAAGCAAGCACACGGTGATTGAGGTAAATAAAAAGGACCTCTCTGTATTTGAAAAGCCCGTATACACTAATCTTAAGGATATGGCTTCCGCCCTTAAAACCGCAAGCCGCAAGGGTCTTGTTGAAAGATTTGACGGCTCCATCGGTGCAGGCTCGGTGCTTATGCCCTTTGGCGGCAAAACACAGAGAACTCCTGCTCAGGCTATGGCGGCTCTTATCCCCACCCTTCCTAACGAAACCACAAACACCGCAAGTGTCATGGCCTGGGGCTTTGATGCAGACGTTATGAGCATCGACACCTATACAGGTGCACGTGCTGCGGTATATAACTCTGTGGCTAAAATCGTAGCCGCAGGAGCAGATTACAAGGATGCATATCTTACACTTCAGGAGTTCTTTGAAAGACTTAAGAGCGAGCCTACACGTTGGGGCAAGCCCTTCGGTGCTCTCCTCGGTGCTATGGATGCACAGCTTGAGCTCTGCACCGCTGCAATAGGCGGAAAGGACTCTATGTCGGGTACATTCCTTGACAAGGACGTTCCTCCCACACTTATTTCCTTTGCTATCGCTCCCATAAAGGCAGACAAGGTAATTTCTCCCGAATTCAAGGCGGCAGGACATCCCGTATATCTCTTTGCGCCCAAGGATTTCGGAGCAGAAAGCACCAAAAGTGCCTGGGATAGCTTCCACAGATACTGTGAAAACGGCAATGTAAAGGCCGCATGGGCTGTTGAAAACGGTCTTGCCGAGGCAGTTATGAAAATGTCCTTCGGTAATGAAATCGGCTTCAAGGCTATTCCCGACGTAGCTGCAGGCAACTGGTATAACACTATGATGTTTGACTTCATAGTTGCAGAGCTTGACTGCGAAATAGATTGCAAGTATGCAACCAAGATAGGCGAAACCACTAGTGAGCCTGTGATTACTCTTGACGGTGAGTCGGCTACCATCGCAGAGCTTGTAGCACTTAACGAGGCAACTCTTGAGGACATTTATCCCACCGTTGCAAAGGCTAAGGAGACCAGTGCTCCCGCATTCAACTATACCACTGAAAAGATTGCTGCCCCCACAGTAAAGGTAGCAAGACCCAAGGTGCTTATTCCCGTATTCCCCGGAACAAACTGTGAATACGATTCTGCCCGACTTGTAGAATCTGCAGGTGCGGAGGCTGATATCGTTGTAATAAGAAATCTTACTCCCGATGACGTTTCCCGAAGCGTTGAGAAAGTAGCAAAGAAGATTGCACAGTCGCAGATGATCTTCATCCCCGGAGGCTTCTCTGGCGGTGACGAGCCCGACGGCTCTGCAAAGTTCATCACAGCCTTCTTCAGAAATCCCGAGATTAAGGAGCAGGTAGGAAAGCTTCTTGACGAGCGCGACGGACTTATGCTCGGTATCTGTAACGGATTCCAGGCTCTTATAAAGCTTGGTCTCGTTCCCTACGGAAAGATTATCGACACAGACGCGTCCTGCCCTACCCTTTCTCACAACATCATCGGTCGCCACCAGTCAAAGCTGGTAAGAACGAGAATATGCACCAACAAGTCTCCCTGGCTCACAGGTACCGGTGTCGGAGAGATTTACACAGTTCCGATCTCTCACGGTGAGGGTAGATTCCTCTGCGATGAGGCTCTCGCTCGTACACTTGCAGAGAATGGACAGATTGCGACCCAGTACGTTGACCTTGACGGTAATCCCTCTATGGATACCGCATTTAACCCCAACGGCTCTATATTCGCAATCGAAGGTATAACATCCCCCGACGGACGCGTGCTCGGAAAGATGGGTCATAGCGAAAGAATCGGCAACGCTCTTTACAAAAACGTTGACGGTAAGTACGATATGAAGCTCTTTGAGTCCGCAGTCAAGTACTTTAAATAATAAGGAGTATTAAAATGGCATATTTATCCGATATTGAAATTGCACAGCAGTGCAAAATGAAGCATATAAACGAAATTGCCGCAAAGCTTAACATTTCCGACGATTATCTTGAGCAGTACGGCAAATATAAGGCAAAGGTGGATTACAACCTCCTTGCCGACCGCGAGGGTAAGAACGGCAAGCTTGTTCTTGTTACCGCTATCAACCCCACCGCTGCAGGAGAAGGAAAGACAACTACCACCATCGGACTTGCAGACGCACTTACCAGGATTGGTAAGAACTGTGCGGTTGCTCTCCGTGAGCCCTCCCTTGGCCCCGTTTTCGGTGTAAAGGGCGGTGCCGCAGGTGGCGGATACGCTCAGGTAGTTCCTATGGAAGATATCAACCTTCACTTTACAGGTGACTTCCACGCTATCGGTGCAGCAAACAACCTTCTTGCCGCAATGCTTGACAACCATATCCAGCAGGGCAACAGCCTTGGTATCGACGTAAAGAAGATTACCTGGAAGAGATGCGTGGATATGAACGACCGTCAGCTTCGCTTTGTTGTTGACGGACTTGGTGGCAGAATCAACGGCACACCTCGTGAGGACGGCTTTGATATTACCGTTGCATCCGAGATTATGGCTGTATTCTGTCTTGCAAGCTCTATTACCGATCTTAAGGACAGACTTTCTAAAATCGTAGTTGCTTATACCTACGATGACAAGCCTGTTACCGCAGGTGACCTTAAGGCTGTTGGTGCAATGACCGCACTTCTTAAGGATGCTCTTAAGCCCAACCTCGTTCAGACACTTGAGGGTACTCCCGCATTTGTTCACGGCGGTCCCTTCGCTAATATCGCTCACGGCTGTAACTCTGTAATTGCCACAAGAATGGCTATGCACCTTGCAGATTACGCTATTACCGAGGCAGGCTTCGGTGCCGATCTCGGTGCTGAGAAGTTCCTCGACATTAAGTGCCGTATGGCTGGCCTTAAGCCCGATGCGGTAGTAGTTGTTGCAACCGTACGTGCTCTCAAGCTTCATGGCGGTGCCTTGAAGACCGAGCTTAATAACGAAAATCTTTCGGCTCTCGAAAAGGGCCTTCCCAACCTTCTCCGCCACGTTTCCAACATCAAGAACGTATATAAGCTTCCCTGCGTGGTAGCCGTTAACCGCTTCCCCACCGATACCGATAACGAGGTTAATCTTGTTATTGAAAAGTGCCGTGAGCTTGGTGTTAACGTAAGACTCTCTAACGTTTGGGCAGAGGGTGGTGCAGGCGGCATTGAGCTTGCAGAGGAGGTTGTAAGACTCTGCGATGAGGAAAACAACTTCAGCTTCAGCTACGAGAGTGATCTCACTATCGAAGAAAAGATTAACGCAATCGTAAAGAACGTTTACGGTGGTGACGGTGCAAATATTGCTCCTGCCGCAAAGAAGGAGATTGAAAAGCTTACAGCACTTGGATACGGTAGCTTCCCTGTTTGTATGGCTAAGACCCAGTACAGCTTCTCCGACGATCCCACAAAGCTTGGTGCTCCCACAGGATTTACCGTTACTGTAAGAAACATCAAGGTAAGTGCAGGTGCAGGCTTTATCGTAGCCCTCACAGGTGAGATTATGACCATGCCCGGACTTCCCAAGGTTCCTGCCGCAGAAAAGATTGACGTTGATGAAAACGGCAAAATCTCCGGTCTTTTCTAACAAAACTTTACAAATTTGAGCATAAGAGGTATTAATAATGAATCCTAATGTAAGACCTGACACTATGGCTCGTATAACTACAAAGAAGCTTGCAGATGCATTTATTGAGGAACAGGTAGAAAAAATCCGTGCTGAAGTAGTCGATAAAAAGGTTCTTCTTGCACTGTCCGGAGGCGTTGACAGCTCGGTAGTAGCAGCCCTCCTTATTAAGGCTATCGGCAAACAGCTTGTTTCCGTACACGTTAATCACGGCCTTATGCGTAAGGGTGAGAGCGAGGAGGTAATCGAGGTTTTCAGAAATCAGCTTGATGCAAACCTTGTTTACGTTGACGCAAGTGAACGTTTCCTTAATCTTCTTTCGGGTGTTTCCGATCCTGAAAGAAAGAGAAAAATCATAGGTGCAGAATTCATCAACGTTTTCGCTGAGGAGGCATCTAAGCTTGAGGGCATTTCCTTCCTTGCACAGGGTACTATCTATCCCGATATTCTCGAAAGCATCAAGCAGGCAGAGGGTAAAAAAGCAGTTAAGTCTCACCACAACGTAGGTGGTTTGCCCGAGGATCTTCAGTTTGAGCTTGTAGAGCCGCTTAAGCTTCTGTTTAAGGATGAGGTAAGAGTTGTTGGCGAGGCTCTCGGCCTTCCTCACTCTATGGTTTACCGTCAGCCCTTCCCGGGCCCCGGACTCGGTGTAAGATGTCTTGGTGCAATTACTAAGGATAGACTTGAAGCACTCAGAGAGGCTGATGCAATTCTCCGCGAGGAGTTTGACAAGAACGGACTTGCAGGCAAGGTATGGCAGTACTTCATCGCTATCCCCGACATTAAGAGTGTGGGAGTTAAGGATGAAAGCCGTTATGAGGGCTGGCCCGCAATAATCCGTGCTGTAAATACCACCGATGCTATGAGTGCAACCATCGAGGAGATTCCCTATGCACTTCTCCACAAGATCACAAATAGAATCACCAGCGAGGTTGAAGGCATTAACAGAGTTCTCTATGACCTGACCCCTAAGCCTACCGGAACTATTGAGTGGGAATAATCTTAAAATCGCATGGTTAATCAAACAAGCAACATTTCATATTGACAAATCACATTTTAGTCATAATAATCAAAATCACACGTAATCATTAAGGAGAATAGTATGGCTACTTATTTCAATGAACCCTCACGTACGTTCAGCGAGTATCTTCTCGTACCCGGCTACACCGACGAAAGATGCATCCCCAGTAACGTTTCACTTAAAACTCCATTAGTAAAATACCGTTCCGATGAGGAGGAGTGCCCTATCTCTCTCAACATTCCTCTCGTATCGGCTATCATGCAGTCTGTTTCCAATGACACCATGGCAATAGCTCTTGCAAAAGAGGGTGGTATATCCTTCATTTACGGTAACCAGAGCATTGAGAGCGAGGCTGCTATGATAGCAAGAGTTAAGAATTACAAGGCAGGCTTTGTAATCAGCGACTCCAACCTTAAGCCTACAGATACTCTCCGCGATGTACTTGCTCTTCTCGAGGCCAACGGACACAGCACTATGGCTGTTACCGAGGACGGTAGCCCCAACGGAAAGCTGGTCGGTATCGTTACAGGACGCGACTATCGTGTAAGCCGTATGACGGGAGATGAGGTTGTATCCTCCTTTATGACTCCCTTTGAAAAGCTTATTACCGCGCCCGAAGGTACAACTCTTAAAAAAGCAAACGATATCATCTGGGAGCACAAGCTCAATTCCCTTCCTATCGTAGATGAGAACGGCAATCTCAAGTATTTTGTATTCCGCAAGGACTACTCTCAGCACAAGGACAATCCCGATGAGCTTCTCGACAAGAACAAGAGCTACGTGGTAGGTGCAGGTATTAACACACGCGACTACGAGATGAGAGTTCCCGCCCTTGTAAACGCAGGTGCAGACGTGCTCTGTATCGACTCCTCCGAGGGCTACACCATCTGGCAGAAGAGAACCATTGATTTTGTAAGAAAAATGTATGGCGACAAGGTAAAGATTGGCGCAGGCAACGTAGTTGACCGCGAGGGCTTCAGATTCCTTGCAGAAGCAGGTGCTGATTTCATTAAGGTTGGTATCGGTGGCGGCTCTATCTGCATCACCAGAGAAACCAAGGGTATCGGTCGCGGACAGGCAAGTGCGGTTATCGAGGTTGCTGCAGCTCGCGACGAGTACTACAAGGAAACGGGTGTATACGTTCCTATCTGCTCTGACGGTGGTATCGTACACGACTATCATATGACTCTCGCTCTTGCAATGGGTGCAGATTTCCTTATGCTCGGTAGATATTTCGCAAGATTTGACGAATCCCCTACCCCCAAGACTATGATTAACGGTCAGTACGTTAAGGAGTACTGGGGCGAAGGCTCTAACCGTGCGAGAAACTGGCAGAGATACGACCTCGGCGGAAAGGCAAACCTCAACTTTGAGGAGGGCGTTGACTCTTACGTAACCTACGCAGGTCCTCTTCACGATAATGTTGAGAGATCTCTCTACAAGGTTAAGTCCACTATGTGCAACTGTGGTGCTATCACCATTCCCGAGCTTCAGCAAAAAGCAAAGCTCACCGTAGTAAGCTCCACAAGTATCGTAGAGGGTGGATACCACGACGTTATGCTCCGCTCCACAACAACAGTAAAATAATCCAAAAAGGATAACAAAAAGCCCGTCTTTTCAGCATAAGATAGACGGGCTTTATTTTTATTTATAAAAATGCATTTTCATCATAAAAGGTGTTGACATTTTATTTTGATTGTGATAAAATATTTTCATTGGAATATGTCCCTTGGATTTGGACTGTGCAGAGAGCCGTTGGTTGGTGAAAAACGGAGAGGACTGCCTTGGGGTACCGCCCATGCATAGCTTATGCTATGGAAATTTAATATTCAATGAGTTAATCGCTCGGGTGGAACCGTGCGAGAACAGATGATTATGTTCTTTGCACCCCGAAAGGCATGTTTGTCTTTCGGGGTGTTTTTTATTGATTAATTTACCTACAAAGGAGAAAATACTATGGCAAAAATTATTTTTGCAACAGGAGAAATTTACGAGGGTGAGGCTGTTTCTGTTTATGAGGCGGCAAAGGCTACCTTCGGCAGCGTTTCTCGTGAGGTACTTGCTGCGCTTGTAAATGGCGAGAGCAAGGAGCTTTCTACCGTTATTGACGGTGAGGCTGAGGTTAAGCTTCTCACCTTCAAGGACAAGGAGGGCAAGGAGGTATTCCGTCATACTGCGGCACACGTTATGGCGCAGGCGGTTAAGCGTCTTTACCCCAACACAAAGCAGACTATCGGTCCTGCTACCGAGACAGGTTATTTCCAGGACTTTGATGCAGAGATTTCCTTCACTCCTGAAATCCTTACTAAAATCGAGGCAGAGATGAAGAAGATCGTTAAGGAAAACCTCCTTATCGAGAGAAAGGTTCTTTCCAAGAGCGAGGCTATCGAGCTTATGAAGAGCCTTGACGAGCCCTACAAGGTTGAAAGAATTGAGGAGCTCCCCGAGGATGCAGAGATTTCTATCTACACCCAGGGCGAGTACACCGACCTTTGTGCAGGTCCTCACCTTCACTCCACAGGCGCTATTAAGGCATTCAAGCTTACACAGTGCACAGGTGCGTACTACAAGGGCGACCAGAACAACAAGATGCTCCAGAGAGTTTACGGTATTGCCTTCCCCTCCAAGGATGAGATGAACGCATATATTCAGCAGCAGGAGGAGGCTCTTAAGCGCGACCACAACAAGATCGGCCGTGAGCTTGAGTACTTCACCACCGTTGACGTTATCGGTCAGGGTCTTCCTATTCTTCTCCCCAAGGGTGCAAGAACCGTACAGAGACTTCAGAGATGGGTTGAGGACGTTGAAGAAAAGAACGGCTACCTTCTCACCAAGACCCCCCTTATGGCAAAGAGAGAGCTTTACAAGATCTCCGGCCACTGGGATCACTACCGTGACGGTATGTTCATCATGGGCGATCCCGATGATGAAACCAAGGAATGCTTTGCAATGCGTCCTATGACCTGTCCCTTCCAGTACCAGGTATTCCTTAACAAGAAGCGCTCCTACAGAGAGCTTCCTATGCGTCTTGGCGAAACCTCTACCCTCTTTAGAAACGAGGACAGCGGCGAGATGCACGGTCTTATTAGAGTAAGACAGTTCACTATTTCCGAGGGTCACCTTATCCTTCGTCCCGAGCAACTTGCAGAGGAGTTCAAGGGTTGTCTTACCCTCGCAAAGTATATGCTTGAATCTCTTGGTCTTTGGGAGGACTGTTCCTTCAGATTCTCTCAGTGGGATCCCAAGAGAACCGACAAGTACGAGGGTACTCCCGAGCAGTGGAACGAGGCGCAGACCATAATGGGTGAGCTTCTTGACACCTATCTTGGCCGTGAGAACTACGTTATCGGTATTGACGAGGCTGCATTCTACGGTCCCAAGCTTGACATCCAGATCAAGAACGTATTTGGTAAGGAAGATACCATCGTTACCATTCAGGTTGATATGCTTCTTGCAAAGAAGTTTGGCATGGAGTACGTTGACCGTGACAACACCATGAAGACCCCCTACATCATTCACAGAACCTCTCTTGGATGCTACGAGAGAACTCTTGCGCTTATCCTTGAGAAGTACGCAGGTGCTCTTCCCGTTTGGCTTGCTCCCACTCAGGTTACCGTTATCCCCGTAGTTGCAGACTTTGCTGACTATGCGGCTGAGGTTACCAAGAAGATGCAGGCTGTAGGTATCCGTGCAGAGCTTGACGACAGAAACGAAAAGCTCGGCTACCGTATCCGTGAGGCACAGCTCTCCAAGGTTCCCTATATGATCGTTGTTGGTGAGGACGAGATGAACTCCGGCAGCGTTACCGTTAGAGCAAGAACCGAGGGTGAGGGCGGCAAGTTCTCTGTTGATGAGTTTATTGCCAAGGTAGTAAACGAGATCGAAACTAAGAAGCACTAATGATTTACACTATAAAAAATGATAAGCTTACCGCCACGGTAAGCAGCAAGGGCGCCGAGCTGATTTCGGTTAACGGTGCAGGCAGGGAATTTATCTGGCAGGCATACAAGAGCTATTGGGGCAGACATGCTCCCATACTCTTCCCTGTCTGCGGCAGACTTTTAGGCTCGGAATATACCCTCGGTGGCGTAAGCTACAAGATGGGATCTCACGGCTTTGCACGTGATATGGAGTTTGAGCTTAAGGAATGTGGCGAGGATCATCTGCTCCTCGTGCTCAAGAATAACGAGAGCACTGCCCGAGTTTATCCCTTTGATTTTACACTTTCCGTAAGATATTCTCTCTGCGGTGCGTCCTTGACTATGGATATTGAGGTCAAGAATGACAGCGACAAGCTGATGCCTTATATGATAGGCTGGCATCCCGGATTCTGCATCGAGGGACTTATCGATGATTACTCTATCCAGGTGAAGAACGGTGAGATGGTTAAGCGCAACTATATGAAGCCCAGTCTTTTCATCGAGCCCGAGGCGATTGATTATCCTCTTTATGACGGCATATTCAAGCTTACCGAAAAGGAAATTTACGGTGAGGATACACTTATATTCAGCAACATTGGTGGTGAGAGCAATCTTTTGCACAAGGGCGAGACTGTGCTCACAATCAAGCAGAGCGACAATCTTCCCTACTACGCAATCTGGAAGGCTCCTCACTCGGGTGCTGAGTACATCTGCCTTGAGCCCTGGTCGGACATTCCTGCTGACGGAGTTACTCCCGAGTGCTTTGACACACGCAAGATGTCCCGTCTTGAAGGCGGCAAAGCAGAAAGCTACCTGTTTACCGTTGAATTTGCGATTTAATAGGTAACACGCTATGGATTTCTCAAAATACGGATATAAGCACAAGGCAAACTGCGAGAGCTGTGAGTTTTACGAGTATGACGAATACACCGATACTTACGGCTGTAATCTCAGTCTTGACGAGGACGATATGGGCGATTTCCTCGGTGGAGCAACCAAGGAATGTCCATATTACAGATACTACGACGAATATAAGAGCGTACACAAGCAGATATAAAAAAAGACGGAGCATAGGGTGATATCCTTAGCGGAGAATTTATAAATAATTTGTTTATACGGCTTGAAAAAAATAAGAAATTATGATAAAATTATTATATATAATACAATCAACAATTGGAGAGGATTATGAATTGCGATTTTGAACTATTTATAAAAAATATAAATGATTTATCTAAAAACAACACTTTTTCTGTCGCAACCAATCTGTTGACGCAGCAGGTTAGTAAATTAACAAAAGAAAGTCTTATAAATATCGTTCGAGAAATCGGAACTATTCCAGAATCAATTGAGGCAAGCTCAACAGAAGAAAAACTATACTCTAAAGCATCTGATGTAATATTAGCAAGATGTTTCGTTGAATTGGGGCTAAAATCTAAAGCGGTATCAGAAAGAGGCAACAGTGCTGATATAATTGCGGAAAGCATGCACGGATATACTTTGGTAGCTGATGCTAAAACATTTAGAATGAGCCGTACCGCAAAAAATCAAAAGGATTTCAAGATATCCACTTTGAGCAATTGGCGCGGTATGGAGCACGATTTTGCTTTGTTGATATCTCCGTATTTCCAATATCCAAGCACCAACAGTCAAATATATTCGTCAAGTCTGGATAATAGCGTATGTTTGTTGTCTTGGGAACATGTTCTTTTCCTCTTGGTAAATAACATCGTTGAGAACGATTCTCTCAGTTTGGAACAAATATGGAACGCTCCAAAAAGAATTGAAAGAGATAGCAAAATTGCGTATGCTGATAGACAGAATTGTTTGTTCCCTTACATCAATAGGTTTGTTTGTGATAGAATTTCAAAGAAAATAGAGGATTTTGAAAAATTATTGCAATCCTGCAAAATAGATATTGCTAAACGTGGTGATTGTGAAATACAACATATTGACGCCGAAATAAACATAATAAAAGGATTTTCGAGAGAAAAAGCAGTTTCGGAACTGATTAAATCAAGGAAATTAGAAGAACGCATTTCATCAATCAAATCGTTTATTAAATCGTTAGAGTGAGGTGCGGAATGAACAAAATAATATGTGGAGATTCTCGTCAAGAATTAAAAAACATCAATAGTAACTCTGTTCATTTAATTGTGTCGGACATTCCGTACGGCATATCCTACGATGAATGGGACATTATTCATAGTAATACAAACTCAGCACTTTTGGGGAAAAGCCCCGCACAAGAACAATCCTCAGTGTTTAGCAAACGAGGAAAACCCCTTAATGGTTGGTCTGAAGCAGACAAAAAAATTCCGTTGGAATATTATCAATGGTGTTTATCTTGGACACCTGAGTGCTTTAGAATTCTGAAACCCGGTGCCAGTTGTTTTATTTTTGCCGGAAGAAGATATGCTCACCGTTGTATTTCTGCATTTGAGGATGCTGGTTTTATTTTCAAGGATATGATTTCTTGGCAAAAAGATTCGGCAGCACATAGGGCGCAGAATGTGTCTGTTGTTTTTGACAAACGCGGAGATACAGAGAATGCAAAGACTTGGAGTGGTTGGAAGCTTGGAAATCTGCGTCCGTTGTTTGAGCCGATTTTGTGGTTTATGAAGCCTTACGAAATTGGCACGACATTGACGGATAATATAAAAGAGCATAATGTTGGTGCTTATAACGAGCAGTATATTAAAGACAACCATCTAAATAATACAGGTATTGAAGTTTGTTCAAACATCATTAAATGTAAATCCAAAAGAACAGATAGAGGCTTGCATCCAACCCAAAAGCCCGTGGCATTGATGGAGTATTTGATTGGCATATCTACCATTGAAGGGCAAACTGTATTAGATCCTTTTTGTGGATGTGGAACTACATTAGTTGCGGCTAAAAATTTAGGTAGAAATTATATCGGCATAGAAAAAGAAAGAGAATATTACGATATAATTACAAAAAGACTCTTATAAAATATTTGATATTACACTTCAAGAAAGGACAAAGTGCGAGCATCGCATTTGACCAGTCAAATGCACAATGGGCATAGCCCAAACCCATATAGCAAAAGACAGACAGCCGAAACTGTCTGTCTTTTCTCCGTTAAGAGCATCACGCTATCTCGCTCCGTCTTTTTACTTTTTAATACATACAAAGGAACAACCAGGCATTTTCTGCCACGATGTCATATCCGCCGAAGAGATAGTTTACTGTTCCCTCGGTCCACCAGCCGCTCTGCTGACCGTGAAGCTTAATGCACTCGGCAAGCTCGGTGGTAAGAGGAACAACACCGTAGGTGCTGTCACAATACTCCATATAGGCCTCAATCATAAGATTGTAGCTAAGCTTTGCTACAAACTCACCGTTCTCGTCATATACGTAGCCACCGATGTTGCCACCGATGTTGTTATCAACATATCCTGCAAGATAAGCAAGGGATGCACCGGGAAGATAGGTTTCGGATGTGCCCTTGATCTTAATGTAAACAGGCTTACCGTCACTTGTATAATAGAAGCCATCCTGCTCTACGACAGAAAGGGTGCTGTCGGTGATATCAAAATCGCGGAGTGTAGTACCCTCGGGAATAACGCAAGCATCAATATCCGCCTGCTTATATACACTATCCCAGGGGGCGTACTCGGGATCAAAGGGAGCGTCTGCAACACGCTCAATCTTGAAGCTTACGTCGGAAGATACAGAGGACAAAACACCAATTACATAGGGGGTAGAGGTATCCTGGATAATAAGCTCAAAGCTCTTTTCGTCGTAGGCACCGTCACCAACGTGATCACGCTGAACAAACATAGGGCCACCGTAGTAGCCTATTTCAGCATAAGCACCGTCACTAATGGAGAATTTATAAACACCTGTAGTGAGAGCGCTGAAAACGTAGTAGATTCTTTCATTCTCATCGCAGTAGATTGTATAATCGCCTGTGCCGATAAAGGTTGCATAGCCACCGGGAGCAATATTATCACCGTAAATATCGGTGCTCTTGGTTTCGTCACGAAGCACGATCTTAAGAGATGTCAAGGTCTTAGTAAGCTGATACTCACTCTGGGTGATAATGGCATCGCTGAAGCCCTTTTCAAGTATGATCTTATAATCACCAAGAGCAACCTCCTTGAGAGAAACAGTACCGTCTTTTCCTGTTACTCTGGTAATAGTTTCATCATCTGGAGTCTCGATTTTAACAATAACGTTAGACATAGGATTACCAAGGCCGTCTACGATAATTACGGTATAATCACCGGTAGTATTGCATGCTGTAAGAGTTATTACAAGTGTAAAAATGATCAGCAAGGCTGCAATTATTTTTTTCATTTTTTCTCTCCTGAAAGGCCTGAAAAAGCCTTTAAATGTAAAGTTTAAGATGCATTCGGCGACCTTTCGGCACCGAATGCATCTGTTTTATTGCCACATTCGGCAAATGAAATTTGGATTATTTAGGGCTAGATGCGCTGAAGTACTGATGATAGTAGCAAAGCTTTGTCCAGGAGTTTTCAATTCCGGAGAAGCTGTACTTATCAACAAGCTTCTGAAGGAGCTCGGCAACCTCTGCGGTTACGATAACGCATCCGATTCTCTCGTCGTTTGCGTCAATGGTTTCGCCAAGAGTCGCATTGTAGCCTGCTACGATACGGTTGTTATAAAGCTTTCTTGCAACCTCGGTCAAATCCTCACCTGCAACGGTTTCACCGTCCTCGTTTACACGGAAGTCAAAGCCACCCTTTTCAATCATCTCCTCAATGCTCCAACCGGGGAACAAGGGAGTTGCCTTAGTAAAGTCAGCATAAAGAAGAGAGCCCTGTCTGTTGTCTGTACGCTTCTCGCGCCAATATCCGTCGCTGCCGAGAACAACATCAATACCGCCTGCGATAGTCTCGGTAAGACCACCGTCGGGAGCAAGAAGTGCGCTGAAGTAACCGGGAGATGCAATGCTGAATCTGTAGTAGCCCTCACCGCCGAGACGCTCTACTCTATAGCTAATAGTTCCTTCGCCGTAAACGTCGAAGAATGCGATGTCGATGTAGTAATCCTTACCTGCCTCAAGATATGCAATCATGTAAACGTTGTTACGGTCAACATCATTCATTCTGTCTACGTTCTCGTAAGTGAGCCAAGCTGTTCTCTCACCAAAGCTACCCTTTGTGAAGATCCAACCGTTACAGGACTCACCTGTAGAGGATGTAGAGCTGATAAGATAGGTACCGGACTGAGTAGGAGTAAATTTGCCGAGAAGACCTCTGGGCATAATAATTCTGTCGTAAGTGAAGCTGTTGGGATAATCGGTGCTACCCTTATTGCTAAGCTTTACGTCATAAGCCGAGAAGAGTGCGAGACCCTTGATGGGGTCCTCAAGCTGCTTGCCGTTGGTGCCGTAAGCATCGTAGTAGCAGCAGATTCTCTGCCAATCATTCTCGTTTGTCTGGTCACCGAAGTAGTAAACGATCTTGTCAAGGACTGCCATAAGCTCGTCGGTTACAGGAGCAACGCCGTAAACGGATGCGTTAGACGCATAGTTACAATACTCGATAAGCTTGCTGTACTCCTCAGCAGTTATACGACCGTCCTCATAAAGCTCTACAGCCATATAGTAAACGGTAGTCTCATCCGAGAATCTGGTATAACCCATAAGGTTTGCAAGAAGGATAGGTCCTGTTGCACTGTTAACGTGGTAATAACCGTCGGAGCCAAGCACAGGAGTAACGTAATCCTGATACTCGCTGAACTCGCTAAGGTTAGTTGCTGCATAACGGAAGATGTAAGTGGGAGAGTCAATATCAGACTGGCTTACGATACGGAGATTCTTAAGATATACGGTATCCTGACCAACGTTATCGCTGGAATCCTTTGTATATACGAAGCCAACCTCGTAGGTGCCTGTCTCCTCTGCAACGTAGCAATAGCAAGTTGCCCAATCGGTGCTCTCACCCGAGATGGAGTAAATATCCTTGCCGTCAACAACAACGTACATAATGTCAGCGCCAAGCTCGGTGGAGGAGAAGTAATCAAAGGCAAGAACATCGCCCGCTTTAAGGTCTACGTTAAAGATAAGCTGTGCATAAGAGCCCTCCTTGAATGCGTTGGAGGTCTTGATTACGTCATGGGTAACACCGTTAATCTCTGCCTGATCAATAACGAAGGGCCAAGAGTATTCCTTTTCCTCATCGCTTGCACTATCAGGATAAGGAAGGTAGGTAATATCACCAAGCTCGCCTTTTTCAAATACGTCTGCGATATCCTCGGAGGAGGGCATCTCAACATTGGGCTTTTCCTTGGGAACGATTTCGTTATAATCATAAACAATCTGCTGCTTGTAATCTTCCTTAGTAAAGAAATCGAAAATTACGTCAAATACTCTCTCGCTGGTAATAGCACCTGCGTGAAGAAGAGTAACAACGCCATATCTGTCGATGATAGCAGAGGTGGGATAACCCTCAACATTAAATGCAGAGAAAAGACCGATATCATCCAGGGCTACGTCGAAAGTAAGACCGTAGGAGTTCTGGAAATTGGTAATATCAACGAGAGTATCCTGATTGATAGAGGGAGGATCAAGTGCGATAATCGCAAGATCGTCCTGATACTTCTCGTATGCCTTCTGCATAAGGGGGAACTCGGTAATACACCAAGAGCACTCTGTATACCAGAAGTTGATAAGCACTGCCTTCTTCTCCTTGAGAACCTCAGAGAGAGTAAAGGTCTTACCACTTGTAGTAGTTACGGTAAAGTCATGCATAACAGAACCCGCGGTATAGCTTACACCACTAAGGCTCTTATCAGAAATAACAGAGGACTTAACCTTGATTTCCATATCATTAGATGTGAGAGGATAATATTCCTGCTCGTTATATCCCTCGGGAAGGCTGATGTCTACAGCATAGCTGCCATTCTCGGGGAGCTTTACGGTTGTCTTACCGTTCTTGTCGGTTGCGGCAATCTCGAGGATGCTGTCACCGGGCTTACCGTCCTTGTACTCTACAAAGTAAACGGGTACTCCTTCTAATGCCATGCCGCCCTCGGTAACAATGGTAAGGCTGTAATCAACCTTCTTACCCTTATTACCCTTTCCACCGTCATCTTTCTCGTCGTCACCGCCGCAGGATGCGAGAGAAACCATCATTGTGGAAAGCAACATAATCATGGCTAAAAGGGCTGCCAAAATTCTGTTTCTTCTATTCATTTTTTTCTCCTTTTGTTAATAACGCAAAAAACGCGACATTATACGTTTATATCATATCACGTATTGAATAAAAAATCAATAGCAAATATAAATTTTCTTACACAACAAGTAGGTATGTAAAATAATCCGACAAAATTATTTAAAATCTATTGATTTTACAGTTTAAATATGATAAAATGATTAGTGCGCGTTTAATAATTATATATATTTAATTATTATGTGTTGCAAAACAGTCAGAAAGGCAAGAAAAAATGTCAAAGAAAAACAGAAAGGTGCGAGTGCTGACAGCCATTGTCGCAAGTGTGATGATAATTTCAACCATACTTACGGTACAGATGTCTGCCGATAGCACAACTTATTACGGAGAATCTCCGTCAATAAGCAACGTAACAGGTTCTCTCAACCTGGGAACCGAAAACCTTTACAATGAAACGGTGATGTACAAGCTTCCCGACACTGTAAAGGAAGATGATGATCTCTCGATCATCATCAAAACACAGTCTACCACTCTTCTCGACGCCTACGATAAGTACGGTGAGGGACTCAGCTTTGCAGAGTTCACTAATACCGCAAAGGCCGAGGAGGTACGTATGCAGATCAATCAGGAATTCTATGATCTGCGCGACCAGCTCAGAGGAATTGACTATGAGGTTGGTGAAATCTACAACGTGGTTATGTCCGGATTTGAAATCATCATCAAGGGCAAGGACTTTACCGACGTGTGCAAGGCTATGAATGGCAGTGCGCAGGTTATTATCGGTGAGGCATACAAGACCGCGGATACACAGCTTGTTGAAAACAGCGTAAACGTTTACGGCACAGGTATTTTCAACAGCGACAGCTTCCAGGATGCATATGGATATGATGGAACAGGTATCGTAGTTGCAGTACTTGATACCGGTCTTGACTACTATCACTCTGCTTTCCTCGATAAGAACTACACAGCAGACAGAAGCAAGCTTGGTCTTACCTTCGATGAGGTAGCAGCTCTTCTTGCTAACAACGATTTTGCTGCTGAGCAGAGAGCAAACGGTCTTACCGCTGAGGACGTTTATATGAGTGCAAAGGTTCCCTTTGGCTTCGACTACGCCGACAGCGACTCCGACGTGTTCCCTCTCCTCTCCAACCACGGTACTCACGTTGCCGGTGTTATCGCAGGTAACTACCTCCCTCACATTGAGAGCGAGGATTACAGTGGCGAGTTTGTTGGTGTTGCTCCCGGTGCACAGATAGTTCCCATGAAGATATTCTCCGACGTTGAGGCCTCCGCACACACCTCCTGGATCCTTGCGGCTCTTGAGGACTGCGTAATTCTCGGCGTTGACGTTATCAATATGTCTATCGGTACAGCCTGTGGCTTTAGCAGAAATACAGACAAGGAGGCTATCTCCGGTGTTTACGACAAGATTCGCGAGCGCGGAATCTCTCTTGTTGTTGCGGCATCCAACAGCTTCAACTCTGCATACTCCTCCGACAAGAACGGTAACCTTCCCCTTACCTCTAATCCCGATAGCTCTACCGTAGGCTCTCCCTCTACATATCTCGGTGCTCTTTCCGTAGCATCTATCGAGGGTGCAAAGACTCCCTACCTTACCTACGGTGAGACCATTATGTACTTCATCGAGTCTAACGACCGATTCTCCAACGAGAAGAATTTTGTAAACGAGTTCCTTGAGGATTCCGGCACAGACAGACTTGAGCTTGAGTACGTTCTTGTAGCAGGTGCAGGCCGTACCGCTGCAGACTATACAGGTATAGACGTTAAGGGCAAGATCGCTCTTATCAAGCGTGGATATAATACATTTGAAGAGAAGGTTGCGCTCGCGGCAAAGATGGGTGCGGCCGGCGTTATCATTTACAACAACGTTTCGGGTGACATCAAGATGAACGTTGGTGAGATCGATATCCCTGTATGCTCTATTTCCCAGAATGACGGTGAAATGCTGGCGGCTGCAGGAAGCGGCAAAATTGTTATCAGCCGCACTCAGGTATCCGGTCCCTTCATCTCCGACTTCTCTTCCTGGGGTCCTACTCCCGACCTTATGATCAAGCCTGAGATCACTGCGCACGGTGGATCTATTCTTTCCTCCGTTCCCGGTGAGAGCTACGATAGAATTTCCGGTACCTCCATGGCTACACCTAACATTGCCGGTGTTACCGCTCTTCTTCGTGAATACGTTATCAATAAATTCGGATACAACCCCGACACTCAGGCAATTATGATAACCGAGACAGTAAACAGACTTATGATGTCTACTGCCGATATTATCCTTAACAAAAACGGATTGCCCTACTCCGTTAGAAAGCAGGGCGCTGGACTTTCTAACCTTACTGACTCCGCGGCAACAAATGCATATATTCTTACCTATAACAAGGATGGCTCTGTAATGGATAAGCCCAAGCTTGAGCTTGGCGACGACCCTCACAAGAAGGGCGTTTACACCATGGAGTTCTCCATTGTTAACTTCGGCTCTACCGCACTCTCCTATGACTTGGGCGCTTACGTGCTTACCGAGGGTGTAAACGAAACCAAGACCGCCCAGGGTGATACCACAGTTACCGAGGCTGCCTACGAGCTCGCAGGTGCTAAGGTAGAAATCATCTCTGTAAATGGCGGCAAGCTTGACGGAAAGAATATTACAGTAAATTCCAGCAAAACCGCAAAGGTAAGCGTTAAGATTACTCTCACAGACGAAAACAAGAAGTATCTTAACGAATCCTTCAAGAACGGTATGTACGTTGAGGGCTTCATTACCCTTAACAATGCAGACGATGCTCAGGACCTCAATATTCCCTATCTCGCATTCTACGGCGACTGGACTCGAGCTCCCCTCTTCGACCTTGACTACTACGCAACCAACAAGGACGAGCTTGACGACTCCATCGATATGCTTGACAAGACTCTGCCCGATGCATATGCTACCCGTCCTATCGGTGGATCTACCGGTGACTACGTAAGCTATCTCGGCTCTTACTACTTCGAGCAGAATCCTCAGAACAAGATTATCGCTGCAGACAGAAAGTATATCTCCCTCTCTAACCAGACAGCCAACAACGAGATCAACTCTCTCCGCTTTGTTTGGGCAGGCTTGCTGCGTAACGCAGAGCGTGTTGAGATCGTTATCACCGATGACGTAACAGGTGAGATTGTATATCAGACCACCGACTACGATATCAGAAAGGCCTACGGTGATGGCGGTCCTATCAGACCTGCTAACATCGATATTGAGTTCAGCGCAATTGAGCACAACCTCAAGAACAACACACGTTATACCGTAACTATGAAGGGTTACCTTGATTACGGTGACGGTGGCGCTGACACTAACCTTTCCAATACCTTTACCTTCCCCATTACAGCAGACTTCTCTGCTCCCGTGCTCTCCGGATGTGAATTCTATACCGAGTACGACCGTGCTACAAAGCAGAACCGTCTCTACGCAAAGATGGCTATCTACGATAACCATTACGCAATGGCGCTTCAGGCGGGATACGTTGGTACCTCTACCGATAGTGAAGGTACAGTAATGCCCACCTTCAACTCCTTCGATAAGTACGCAACTCCCATTTACTCCGAGCGCAACTCTACCACATACGTTGTATATGAGCTTACCGATTACGTTGATGATATTGTTTCCGGCTCGCTTAATACAAATACATTCACCATAGCCGTTTATGACTATGCAATGAACTCGGCTACATACGAGATTGCTCTTCCCGACGATTTCGAGGCCTTCTACTTTGAGAAGGGTATGTCCGAGAAGGATAGAATCTATCTTAGCCCCAACGAGGTATACAATCTTTCTCCCGTGGTATATCCTGCCACCGAGTGGGGTGAAATCATCGAATACAGCAGTAATAATAAGAAGGTTGTAAACGTTGTTAACGACAAGCTTGTTGCTGCAGGAAGCGGAAGCGCAATTGTTACCGCATCCACCAAGGACGGTAAGCAGGTTAAGCTGTACGTAACCGTTCTTAAGAAGGGTGACTCGGGCTACAAGGAATACTCCAAGCCTGTTGCAGACAGCTTCACCCTTACCGGCTACTACGTAGATAAAGCCTTCTATATCATGGATAACACCCAGAGAGATATAGGAACAACCGGTAGCGAAATGAAGTTCTCCGGTGCATACGCACTCTCTATGTATCCCTCCGAGACCGTAACTCTCAGATACCAGCTTGACGCATACTTCCCGAGCAATACCAAGGTAGTATTCTCCTCCGGTAACGAGAGTGTGGTAAAGGTTGACCAGTACGGAAGAATTACTGCAGTAAGCGAGGGTATCGCATCTATTACCGCCAAGGTATTGATGGACGGACAGAGCACCCTTTACTCTGCAACCGTTTCTATCAACGTTAAGGACCCCTGTATTACCTCCGGTCCCAGCCTTACCAACTACTACGGTGCAGGCGACAGCTCTAACCACGTTAACCTTAACCTTTACGAGCTTGCAATTACCGAGATCGGTCAGTTTGCATTCTCCAACTACGACTATGTAGAGAAGGGTCCCGAGGACGAAATCAGTGACGAGGCTCCCGAGTCTATGAAGCTCTGGTATATTGGTGACAACACCATCAGACAGGTAACCATTCCCGAGGGCGTTACCAGAATCGGTCCGTACGCATTTGCTAACATGACCGCACTTGAAAAGGTGGTGCTCCCCTCCACTCTTGAGACTATTGACTACGGTGCATTCCTCGGTTGTATCAACCTTAAGACCGTCGAGGGTATCGAGAACGTTAAGTTCATCAACAAGGATGCCTTCAGAGGCTGTATCCTTAAGGGCGACGCGAACGGATGCCTCAATCTCAGCTCTGCGGTAGCAATCGGTGAAAACGCATTTGCCGAAAGCACCTACTACGATGTAAACGGCTACCAGCAGTATAGCAAGAACCAGTTCACCACCGTTCTTCTCTCCGACAAGTGTAACTCTCTCGCTGAATATGCATTCGCTAACTGCGAGAAGCTTACCTTCGTTACTATCAACTCCAAATTCCTTAAGCTTGGTCAGTTCGTATTCGATACCTGTAGCTCGCTTAAGACTATCTCTATCAACGCATCGGTTATTCCTGCGGGTGCATTCAACGAGTGTACCTCTCTTACCAGCATTACTCTAGGTAAGGACGTTGCGGTAATCGAGGAATACGCATTCAGTAATACCAAGATTTCTACATTTACTGTTGATAAAGACAATACCTACCTGAAGGCAGCAGACGGCGGTAATTATCTTACCAACTATGCAGGTGATCAGATAGTAATCATCTCTCCTGTGCTCACCTCCTTCGAGCTTAACGATAGCAGCATCAAGTCTATCGGCACAGGTGCATTCTCAGGTAATGCATATCTTACATCTGTAAAGATCCCCTCCGTTACTCGCGTAGAGGATTACGCATTCTCCAAGTGTCCTCTTCTCACCACCGTTACTCTCGGTGAGCTTACCGATATCGGTACATACGCATTCGAGGGCACGGGCATCAAGGAATTTACCTTTAGCAGGGACGTTAACATTGGCAGCTATGCCTTTGCAGACTCCGGACTTCAGAAGGTTGTAATCGGAGATAATATGGTAATTCCCGACGGTGCGTTTGCATACTGTACAAAGCTTACCACCGTAGAAATCGGTGATAACGTTACCATCGGTGCTTACGCATTCTTCAACGACAGCTACGAGCTTGGTAAGGAGGTAGTTACTCATCGCGAGTACAATTCGACCACCAACAGCTTCGTTTATAAGGATTACGTAATTTACTACCTTATCTTCAACAATCCTATCACCTCTCTTACTATCGGAGATAATGCCACCATCAATATCGGTGCATTCTACGGCTCAGGAAATCTCACCAAGGTTACTCTCGGTGACGGTGCGATTATCGGGGATATGGCATTCTACAACTGTGCAAATCTCGCAGAAATCGACCTCTCGGGTGTTAAGTCTATCGGTGAATCCGCATTCTCGGGTGACGTTCACTACGAGTACTACAACACAAGCTTCAGCCTTGTTCACGTCAACGACAATGGCGAGTACGTTTACCGCTACTATTCTCCCAAGCTTAAGCACATCGACCTTTCCTCTCTTGAAAGCATCGGCAAGAACGCCTTTGCTCTCTGTAAGGAGCTTGAGAGCGTTACTCTCGGCGATGGCCTCAAGGGAATTGCAGAGGGTGCTTTCCAGTACTGTGACAAGCTCAATAGCATTAACCTTGAAAATGTAGCTTACATCGGTGACTCTGCATTTGCAGAGGATAACATTCTCACTCTTGACCTCTCCTCTGCTACATATATCGGCAAGTATGCCTTCTGCTACAACGATGGACTTACTACCGTTGTTCTTAACGCAAAGGGCACAGAGGTTGCTGAGGGTGCATTCTCCTACTGCGAGTCCCTCTCAGGCCTTGCAAATGAGGAAAAGTCTTCCTACATCGGCGACTATGCATTTGCATACACAATGATCAACTCGGTAGACCTCTCCTCTGCTACCTACATCGGTACTCACGCATTCTATAAGGAAAACCGTACCGAGTTCAACGTAGTTCTCGGCAGTCTTATCAAAGATATGGGTGACAATCCCTTCGCAAACTGCGTGCTTGCTCCCTTCTCTACCGTAGAGACCGAGACCTTCCTTGATATCACTCATACCAAGGTTGTTTACACCTTCAATCTCAGCAATGCAATCAAGATTATCGACGGCTCTATCTACAGAGTTGTTCCCAAGGGTCTTGAGCTTATCATCTGGCTCGGTGACGATTACGCTATCGTTGCTGACAATACCGTAAGAATCGGTGCTATGGCATTTGCAGGTGACGACGTTCGTCAGGTGATCCTTCCCTCCACCGTTGGTGCGATCGGTCACAAGGCGTTCTATGGCTGTAACAAGCTTCAGTTCATCTCCTTTGCAAGCTACGAGTCTCCCATTCTTGAGGAAGAGTACGACTCCTACTACTATGAGTCTATGGAGCACATTCCTGCTACAGGTGAGTGGGAATTCACCAACCAGACAGGCGAGCCTATCTTCTTCAATGGTAACGGTACTATTAAGTACTATATGTGGAACGTTACCTCTATCCCCTCCAACTTCTTCTACGGTGCAAACTTTATTGATTACGTTGGATACGTAGAGGATAAGATCACTATGATCCGTCCCTCTAACGGTAAGTGCTACGACTCCTTTATCCTTGACCAGTACTTCGATATTAGAATTGCGGGTGCATCTGCTAGGGACAGCATCACTCTCAATGCTATCGAGCTTATCAACGGTCTTCCCACCAATGCAAAGGACATCACCTTGGCACACAAGGATCAGATTCTTGCAGCAAGATCGGCATACGACAAGATCGTAAGTGATGAGCAGCGTGCACTTGTTCCCACCGACGTTTACAACATCCTCAAGAACGCAGAGCAGCGTATCGCTGACCTTGAGTACAGCGGCAAGGACAATAGCGGCAACACCGATACTCCTATCACAAAGGATGAAATCAACGTTATCGCAATCATCAACATCGTTATCGGTGTGATCTTTGTACTCGTTGTTATCGCATTCACCCTGGTTCTTATTCTCTTCATTAAGATTCTTAAGGAGGGTGGAATCGATCTTATCGAGTACGTAAAGCCTCCCAAGAAGGAGGTTAAGCAGCTTCCCTACGGCTACGAGCCCGTTGAGCAGGTAGTTCACAAGGCTGCTCCCGTAGACAAGCTTGAGAAAAAGCCCTTCGTCAACATCGAGAGCATTATCGACAGCTACAAGGCAAGCCAAGACAGCGAGAACAAGAAGAAAATGATTATTATCGCTGCTATCGCAGGCGTGCTTATCGTTGCTATGATTATTCTTGCTATCATTGGCGGCAACAAGGACTTCTATGCCGATCTTGAAAAGGACGGCTACACCATCAGCGTTGTATTTGATGCAGACGGCGGTACATTCAAGGGTAGTAACTCCACAGTTGTGGACCTCTTCAAGCCCGAAGACGTATCCGAGGACGGCATTCAGATTCTCGCTCCCAACGACCCCAGAAGAGACAAGAGCAACACTCTCACCGTTACCAAGGCAGGCTACTTCCTTGCAGGCTGGTACACAGAGAGAACTCCTATCGATGAAAACGATCTCTCCAAGGGCTACACCTACTCCGGCAAGTGGGACTTCGAGAATGACAGACTCGTTCTTGACCCCGACAAGACCTATTCCTTAGACGAGAGTGCACTTACTCTCTATGCGGCATGGGTTCCCTACTACAACTTTGAAATCTATGATGAGAACAACCAGCTTATCACCACAGTATCGGCTCTTAACCTTACTATTCCCGCATGGAAGGATGGCGACGTTACTCTCAACATGGACAACTTCCCCACCCGTGACGGCTTTACCCTCGACAAGGTAACCTACTCTAGCGACGACGTTATTGTTACCACCACCGAGAAAAAGACATCCATCACAGGTAAGTGGGATGAGGCAACAGCAACATCTCTTACACCCACCATCAAGCTTTACACTACCTGGCAGGAGGGTACAAGATACAGAATTTACAGCACCGACGATCTTCGTAAGAATGCAGATCCCGAGGGTTACTACGAAATCTATGCCGACCTTGATTTCAGCGAGGTTGAGTGGCCCGGAACATTTGCAAACACCAAGTTTACCGGTAAAATCTTCGGTAACAATCACACCATCTCTAACGTAAAGATCGATAGCAATTCCAGAGGACGCACCGGTAACGGTCTCTTCGGTGCTATTGACGGCGCTCATATCGAAAATCTTACCCTTGAAAACATCATTCATACCGTTGACCTTATGGACGTAGCAAACGGATCAAGCTTTGGTCTGCTTGCAGGTACTATTTCCGAGGGATCCAGCTTTAACAACGTAAAGATTAGCGGTAAGCTTCTCTTCACCGACAACTGCTCTGCCCTCGTGTCCAAGTCTGATGCATTCAGCATCGGTCTTATATCGGCATCCGGCAGCTTTGACGGAATCAGCTACGAGGAAGGCAAGGTAACCGCAGGAAAGACAAATGAGGAGAACCAGAGCTTCAACGTTGAAATCAACGATGACGGCAGCATCTCCCTCACCACAGGTAGCAACTAAAGAAAGAAGGAAAAAAATGAAAAACAGAATAATTTCATTGATACTCTGCATCTCTATGATGCTTGGTATCACATCCGTGCTTTCAGGCTGTGGAGGTAGTGGAGATCAGGCGTTCGTTATTATGACCGAAACACTTGACGGTCTGTTCAACCCATTCTTCTCAACAAGCGCAAATGACGGCACGATAGTTTCCATGACGCAGATCGGTATGCTTACGTCCGACACCAATGAAAAAGGCGACGCCCAAGTCGCCTTTGGTCCGGACTATGCGGTAGTTGTTCTTGACTACCAGTCGCTCTACGACATTAACGGAACAAGCGAAAACCCCGACAAAACAGGTACAACAACCTACACCTTCGTTATTAAAAACGGCATCAGATTCTCTGACGGCAATCCCCTGACCATTGAGGACGTTCTCTTCAATATGTACGTGTACCTTGACCCCGTTTACACAGGCTCATCCACCATGTACTCTACCGACATTCAGGGTCTCTCCCAGTACAGAATTCAGCAGAATCTCTCGGGCAGCGTAAATGCTGACGAGCAGCTTACCAATCAGGCTCGTACCAAGGCTAACAACCGTATTACCGAGCTTATCAACCTCTTCAGAGAGACTGCAAAGACCGCATCCGGCGGTTTCTCCACAACCGAGGAGGATATCAGAAGTGCAATCACAAGCTGGTCTCTCAGCGAGGGATACAAGGAGTCTGTATCCAACAATCCCTCCACAGTAACCAACGAGCAGCTTATGACTGACTACGACAAGACTCTCGAGCTCTTCAGAAAGGAGCTTGAAAGCGACTATGAGGCTGCAAAGAGTGCCTTCACCGAGGAGCCCTACAAGTCTCACGGCTTTGACAAGGACGAAATTCTTTCCTTCATGTATATGGAGGGCTACGTAAGAGTTGAGTTCGGTGACAAGGACGGCAAGGCAAATGCAGACAAGTCTGTTATCAAGAAGGTTGAGCGCGACTACCCCTCTACCATCGACACCAAGGAAGAGGCAATTCAGTACGTTTACGACTCCAAAATCAACAGCGAGCTTCACATCATTCTCTCCGCGTGGGCAACAGCAACAGAGCTTCAGACTCTCTACATGGCTCAGGCTAAGGAGGTTATCCTTAAGGAGAACATGAAGAACGGTGAGCTTCTCTACCCCAACATCTCCGGTATCGTATCTCTCGGTCACACCACCGACATCGAAACCGTTGAGATTGGCGACAAGACCTACAACGTAGCTCACGAGCATAATGCTGACGGTACTCCCAAGAATGCTGACGAGTACGACGTGCTTCAGATCACCATCAACGGTGTTGACCCCAAGGCTGTATGGAACTTCTCCTTTGCGGTTGCTCCTCAGCACTACTATGCAGAGGGCTACGAGGTTGACATCACAAGCAACAAGTTTGGTGTTGAGTACGCAAGCTTCAACTTTATGACCAACGTTATCCAGTCCCAGCGTAACGTTACCGTTCCTATGGGTGCAGGTGCTTATATGGCAACCAACAACAAGGGTGACGATCAGGTTACAGGCAACGAGTTCTTCAGCAACAACGTTGTTTACTTCAAGTCTAACCCTTACTTCGAGGAGAGCTTTGAGGCAAGCCTTGAGGAGGGCTCTACCGTCGACTATCACGTAAACATCGACAAGGTGCGTTACCAGATAGTTCCCACAACCGACTCTCTCACTATGCTTCAGTCGGGTACCGTTCACTACGTAACTCCTCAGCTCACAAAGGATAATATGAGCACGCTCAACAACCTTGCTTC
This sequence comes from Eubacteriales bacterium, assembly GCA_045632145.1. GTDB lineage: Bacteria > Bacillota > Clostridia > Oscillospirales > CAG-272 > UBA1740. The sequence continues at coordinate 75,505 of JAZQWB010000011.1, forward strand.
AAGAGGCTTTGAAAAGATCTCTGTCAGCCAGCTTGGTTACGGTTACATCGGTATCAACGCATCCTACATCCCCAACCTTTATCTCCGTCGTGCCATTATGGCGGCTATGGATACCAGCCTTGCACTACAGTATTATGATGCAGGTACTGCAGAGCAGATATTCTGGCCCATGTCCACAGTAAGCTGGGCTTACCCCAAGGACGATAACGGCAACAACGAGACCTACAACGGTCATATCTATCCCTACCTTAACTTTACAGAGGCAAAGGCAAAGGAAAATATCCTGAGCCTTATGGACAGTGCTTACAAGCACGCAGAGTACAGCGATGCTGATCTTAAGGTAACCTTTACCATTGCAGGCTCTAACCTTACCGACCACCCCACCTATCAGGTATTCCAGACAGCTGCAAAGCTGCTTAACGAGTGTGGCTGGGACGTTGAGGTTATCGCAGACTCTCAGGCACTCACAAAGCTCTCCACAGGCTCTCTTGCGGTTTGGGCAGCGGCGTGGGGTACTACCGTTGACCCTGATATGTATCAGGTTTACCACAAAAACTCCAATGCCTCCAGCGTAAGAGCATGGGGCTACAACGCAATTCTCTCCAACGAGAACTACTATCACAAGGAAATCGAGATTCTCGACGCGATGAGTGAGATTATCGACGATGCACGTGAGACAGACGATCAGGATGTGCGTACCGCACTCTATGAGAAGGCTATGGGCTACGTGCTTGACCTTGCCGTAGAGCTTCCCGTTTACCAGAGACAGCAGCTTTACGCGTACAACGCAAACATTATTGACTCCTCTTCCTTCCCCGAGGACGTAAACCCCTACTCCTCTCCCCTTGACAGAATCTGGGAGATCAAGTTTACCGAGAATGCAGCCTCCGGTGGATCCTCTAATTCGGGTGGATTCATCTTTATGGGCGTGCTTGCGGTAGGCGGTGTGGGCGGTGTTGCAGGAGCATACCTTCTCCCCGAGGAGAGACGTAAGACACTCTTCAAGAAGAAGCAGCCCTATGTAATTCCTTCCGATATGATCGACGAGGAAGATGCAGAGGACTACATCAAATATAACAAAAGATAGGAGGTTATTATCGTGTTAAAATACATAATTAAACGACTTTTACAGTCGGTTTTGATACTTCTCGGTGTTTCGCTGATAATATACGCTCTTATCAGATGCATGCCGGTTGACTTCGTTACACAGAAGCTTACCTCTATCACCACCACGGGTGCTGAGACCTCTCAGGAGCTTATTGATGCGATGCTTAAGCAGTATGGCCTTGATACTAACATCTTCGAGGGCTATATTGCTTGGCTCGGCAAGCTTCTTAAGCTTGATTTCGGTGTAAGCTTTAAGTACCAGCTTCCTGTTATCGACGTAATTAAGGACCATATGGGTGTTTCCTTTGCCGTTGCGGCTATTGCGACCATCTTCGAGTTTATGATCGCTATCCCTCTCGGTGTTACCGCCGCTACACATCAGTACTCCATCCGCGACTACGTGGTTACCGTACTGGTTATGATCGGTATCTCCCTGCCCTCCTTCTTCTTCGGACAGCTGCTGAAGAACGTATTTGCTATTCAGCTCGGCTGGTTCCCTGCATCAGGTCTTATCGACGCGTCCAAGGATCTTTCCGGCTTCGCCTTGATTATGGACCAGATGCTTCACCTGTTTATTCCTATCCTCACCGTTGTTATTCTTAGCATCGGTGGACGCATGAGAATGACCCGTACAAATATGCTGGAGGTTCTTAACTCCGACTATATCCGTACTGCAAGAGCAAAGGGTCTTAAGGAGCAGGTGGTTATTTACAAGCACGCATTCAGAAACACAATGATCCCCCTTGTTACCTCTCTTGCGGGACTTCTTCCCGGTCTGTTCTCGGGTGCTATCATCACAGAGCAGGTATTCGGTCTTCCCGGTATCGGTAACGTGGCATTTGATGCAATGCTTGTTGCAGACATCCCCTTCATCATGGGTTACAACATGTTCCTCGCTCTTCTCAGCGTTATCGGCGTTCTTCTTGCCGACCTTATGTATGCTGTGGTTGACCCGAGAGTTAAGCTTGGTTAAGGAGGTGCGGTATGGAAAACGAAAAGATTATTTCGACTGATATCGAAAGCGAAGAAGCCGTTAACACCCCCGAGACCGAGACACACGAGCAGACATTAAAGCTTATGTCTCCTATGCAGATGGTTATCAGAAGATTCTTCCGCTCCAAGCTTAGTATTGTCGGACTTGTGATGGTTGTATCTCTCTTCCTCTTCTGCTGGGTTGGTCCCATCATTTACAACGTATCTCCCACTGAGATCGACAAGAGCGGTAAGGTTGAGTACACCGAAAAAGAGGTTACCTACACCGATGAATACGGTGTGACCCACACTTACACTCAGGTAATTGAAACTACTCTTACAGATAATATGCTCTCTGAGCCTAGCGCAAAGCATCCTCTCGGCACAGACAAGACCGGTAAGGACGTTCTTGCCAGACTGATGAACGGCGGTAAGATCTCGCTTGGTATAAGCTTCCTTGCAGTATTTATCGTTACATTCCTCGGTATTATCTTTGGCGGTATTGCCGGTTACTTCGGCGGTGCGGTTGACAACATTATCATGAGAATATGTGATATTCTTATGTGTCTGCCCGGCTTCCCCATTCTGCTTATCGTTGGTACGATCATCGACGGTCTGCGTGAGGGTGGCGTAGCAATGTTTGACTATCAGTACAAGATCTATTGGCTGATGGGCTTCCTTACCCTTATTTCCTGGTCGGGTACTGCGCGTCTTGTACGTGGTCAGATCCTCTCTCTCAGAGAGCAGGAATATATGGTTGCGGCAGAGGCTATGGGTTATTCCACATCGAGAAAAATCTTCAAGCACCTTGTTCCTAACGTAATGCCCCAGCTTATCGTATCCATGACACTCAGCCTTGGTAGTATGATCCTTTACGAGGCATCTCTTTCCTACCTTGGTCTCGGTGCTCCCGAGCAGTATGCCGCTTGGGGTACAATGATCAACTCTGCGAAGGATCCCGATATCCTTGCAAACTATTTCAACGTATGGGGCCCGCCCGGTATCTGCATCATTATTGCGGTGCTTGGCTTTAACTTCATCGGCGACGGTCTTCGTGACGCCCTTGTCCCCAAGATGAGAAGATAAGGAGGTAAATAAATGAGCATTTTTGATAAGAAAAACGAAAAGAAGACAAGCTCTGATAA
>JAZQWB010000012.1:0-69323 GCA_045632145.1 Eubacteriales bacterium
CAATGGAAAACTTTAGTCAAATGTTGGAAGGCTCACTCAAAACTTTACATACAGGAGAAACAGTTACCGGTACCGTATTCACCATCGGCCAGAACGAGATCAAGCTTGATCTTGGTGCTAAGTTCACCGGCGTGCTCACCAAAGAGCAGATTACTGATGATCCCGACGTAAAGCTTAACGAAATGTTCAAGATCGGCGACCAGGTTGACGTTTTCGTAATCAGAGTTGAGGACGGCAAGGGTATCGCAACCGTATCTAAGAAGAGAGTTGACGCAGATAATAGCTGGGTTATTCTCAAGGAAGCTTTCGACAACAACACTACACTCGAGGGCAAGATCGTTTCCGCTATCAAGGGCGGTGTTCTTCTCTCCTATCAGGGTAACACTGTGTTCATCCCTGCATCTCAGACCGGTATCGCAAAGGGCGGAGATCTCTCCACTCTCGTTGGTACTACCCAGAAGGTTCGCCTTCTCGAGTACGATGTAGCTAAGAAGAAGGCTCTCGGCTCTATCAAGGTTCTCCTTAACGAGGAGAAGAAGGCTGCTGAAGAGGCTATTTGGGCTACTCTTGAGGTAGGCAACCAGTACACCGGTATTGTTAAGAATCTTACTAACTACGGCGCATTCGTTGATATCGGCGGTGTTGACGGTATGGTTCACAACTCCGAGCTCTCCTGGAAGAGAATCAAGCACGCATCTCAGGTTGTATCCGTTGGTCAGGAGATCAAGGTTTACATCAAGGAGCTTGACACCGAGAAGAAGAGAATTTCTCTTGGCTACAAGACCGAGGATATGGACGCTTGGTTCAAGTTCGCTCAGGAGTATCACGAGGGTGATATCGTATCTGCAAAGATCGTTTCTATCATGCCCTTCGGCGCATTCGCTGAGGTTTGCCCTGACGTAGACGGTCTTATCCACATCTCCAGAATTTCTCTTGAGAGAATCAACTCTCCTGCTGACGTTCTTAACGTTGGTGACGTTGTTAACGTAAAGATCGTAGAGATCGACAACGAGAAGAGAAGACTTGCTCTTTCTATCCGCGCTATTCTCGAGGCTGAGAAGAGAGCTGCTGACGCAGAGGCTAGAGCTGCTGAGAAGGCACAGAGAGAGGCTGAGAGAGCTGAGAGAGAGGCTGAGGCTGCTGCTGAGGCTGAGAGACTTGCTCAGGAGAGAGCTGATATGGCTCCCTACATCGTAGGTTCTATCTAATATTAGATTTATTTAAAGGCGTACCTTCGGGTGCGCCTTTTTTTCTTCCCCACCTCAAAATTATAGCTTATCCGCAAGATTATAGCTTATCCGCAAGCCAAAGCTCTATATATTTTTTATAGTTTGAGGCTATGGGCATACCGTCATCGGCTATCCAGTTGTTCGCCTCGCAATGCTCGATAAATCCATAGGTATCGGTAGTCTGGTAATGCCTCATAAAATACAGACGAATAGAGTTCTTTAATGCTACCAGCGTAGGATCGTTTTCAGAAAAAGAATCAACAATTTTGTTTTCCACCTGCGAAGCAGGATTTGTATGTATGTATGAGTGTATGGTAGTAGTATTTTTATTTTTTTCTTCTTCTCTGCTCTCATCTACTCTTATCTTCTCTTCTCTATTCTTATCTATTCTACTCTGTGGCACACATTGTGTAACCAAAACATCCGTTTTTGCCTTGTAATACCTCTTATTTTCATCGAGGGCAAGCCCCTGCAGCTCCTTCGAGTAGGCGGTGGGGATATAGCGGTCTGCTCTAATGGTGTTGTGGCGATGCCAATCGGTGATTAGGATAAGCCCCTCGTTAAGCTCCATAACGTATCCCTCATCCCTCAGAGTCACGTAATGCCTTCTTTCTATCCTGGAGCACCTGAGAACGGTTTTCCACTTATCCACAAATCCGTCGTCATCTGCGTTTAAAATAAAATGAACGTATAACATTCTTGCTGTAGGTGAAAGCATATAAAACCTATCGCTCTCACAAAAATCAATAGACAGCATTCTTCTTTTTGCCATAATTTCCTTTCCTGCATCCTAGGTTGATTTTTCCCCTCGGATGCGTTTTTGTTTTTATTCTATCACAAAAATTTCCATTTGTAAGTATAGTACCCTTCCAAAGTTTCACTATGTAGGGGGGTGTGATTTTTGTGCAGAATTAACAAAAAAGCCACCGCAGAGGTTTACGGTGGCAAGAAATATTTAGTTCAGGCTCTTTTTGTAGTCAAGATAATCCTCATAGCTTCCCTGACGGTCAATAAAGCTTCCGTCGGGCAGAATCTCGATAATTCTGTTGGCTACGGTGTTAAGTATCTCGTAGTCGTGGGAGGAGAACAGAATGTTGCCCTTGAAGCTTGACATACCCTGGTTTACTGCGGTAATGGACTCAAGGTCAAGGTGGTCGGTGGGCTGATCGATGATAAGCATATTAGAGCCAAACATCATCATTCTGGAGAACATACATCTCACCTTCTCACCACCCGAGAGCACGTTTACAGGCTTGAACACGGCCTCGTTGGAGAACAGCATCTTACCGAGGAAGCCGCGAAGATAGGTTTCGGTCTGATCCTTGGAGTACTGACGCATCCAGTCGAGAATAGACTCGTTGTGTCCCTCAAAGAAGGCGGTGTTATCGTGGGGGAAATAGGATGTGGTGATAGAAACGCCAAACTTGAACTCACCCTTGTCTGCAGGAATCTCCTCATTTAAGATTCTATAGAGAGTGGTGGTAGCAAGCTCGTTGCCGATAAAGGCAATCTTATCGCCCTTATATACATGGAAGGAGAGATCCTTGAAGAGAAGCTTTCCGTCAAGGCTCTTGGTAAGTCCCTCAACGTGAAGAATCTCCTTGCCTGCCTCTCTGTCCATATCAAATCCGATGAAGGGATAACGTCTGGAGGATGCAGGAAGCTCCTCTACGGTCAGCTTATCAAGCAGCTTTCTTCTGGAGGTAGCCTGTCTTGATTTTGACTTATTTGCAGAAAAACGGGAGATAAAGCTTTGCAGTTCTGCAATTTTCTCCTCATTACGCTTGTTCTGCATCTTAATCATACGCTGAATAAGCTGGCTGGACTCATACCAGAACTCGTAGTTACCAACGTACATTTTGATGCCCGAATAGTCGATATCAACGATGTTTGTACACACGTCATTAAGGAAGTGACGGTCGTGAGATACAACGAGCACAGTACCAAAATACTCGGAGAGGAAGTCCTCAAGCCACATAACCGCATCGATGTCAAGACCGTTGGTAGGCTCGTCGAGAAGAATGATGTCGGGGTTGCCAAAGAGCGCCTGGGCGAGCAGCACCTTAACCTTCTCACTCTCCTTAAGAGAGGACATCTGCATATAGAGATAGTCATCGGTAAGACCGAGACCCTGAATAAGTCTGGATGCGTCGGATTCTGCCTCCCAGCCGTTAAGCTCGGCAAACTCACCCTCAAGCTCGGATGCACGAAGGCCGTCCTCGTCGGTAAAGTCCTCCTTGAGATAAAGAGCATCCTTTTCCTTCATAATATCATAAAGGTGCTTATTACCCATAATAACGGTATCAAGCACGCTGTATTCCTCAAAAGCGAAGTGGTCCTGCTTAAGCACAGACATTCTTACTGTAGAGGGGATAGATACCTCACCGCGAGTAGGCTCAAGCTCACCGCAGAGAATTCTTAAAAACGTGGATTTACCCGCACCGTTGGCACCGATGATACCGTAGCAGTTACCGGGGGTGAACTTTAAGTCAACGTCCTTGAAAAGAAGCTGACCGCCAAACTGAAATGACAAATTGTTTACTGTAATCATTATATATTCCTTTTATTTTATCTCGTTAAATACTTCCCTGATTCCCCCAAAAATATAGGTGGGAGGTGTGTCGCTGCTCTCTGCATCGGCCATTGTACCCTCGCCCGAGAGAACGAATATGGTGTCGATGCCTGCGTTATAGCCTGACGCAATATCTGTGTAAACACGGTCGCCGATCATAACGCTCTCCTCCTTACTGAAGCCGAATTTAGCCATAGCAAGAGTAAGCATCTCGGGACGGGGCTTGCCGATAAAGTGGGGTCTCTTGCCCGTCGCGCGCCAGAGCATCTCGGCAACCGAGCCACAGTCGGGCACGTAGCCAAAGGCGGTGGGACATACCCAGTCGGGATTGGTCGCAATGTATATTATGTCGTTAAGAAGAAGCTTACAGGCGTCCTCAAGCTTTTTAAAATTAAGCTCGTTGTCGTTGCCCATAACGATGCCGTCGATACCGTCACAGAGGTCGGTCACCACGTCAATGCCGGCATTACGCAGCTGCTCGGTAAAAGAGGCTGTTCCAAAGGAATAGAACTTTCTGCCCTGATATTTCTGCTGAATATAAAGAATTGTAGCATCTGTAGACGTAAGAAAATCCTCCTCACAGGCAGGGATGCCAATGCTCTCAAGCTTCTTTACGTAGGCATCGGTGGACTTTGAGGAGTTGTTTGTAACAAACAAATATCTGCCACCCTTTTCCTTAACTCTATTCAAAAAATCTATGGTACCGTCAAACAAATCGTTGTCAAGATAGATTGTTCCGTCCATATCAAGCAAGAAGAATTTCTTTTCCGAAAGCTTCATTTTTAACTCCAAATCAAGCAAAAAGACCAACCTCAGTCGGCCTTTTTGGTATTATCAATTTTAATTCTCAGGATATCCGTCAGGATTGCTTCTCTGCCATCTGGCACTGTCCTCGCACATCCTCTTAAGATCGCGTACAGCCTTCCAGCCAAGCACCCTTTCCGCCTTCTCGGTAGAGGCGTAGCACTCTGCAATATCACCCGGACGGCGCTCTACGATCTTATAAGGAATGGGCTCACCCCATGCTAGAGAAAATGCATTTACAATATCAAGCACCGAGTAGCCGTTTCCTGTACCAACGTTAATGTAATCAATGCCACAAAGGTCCTCGGTATATTTTACCGCCTTAATGTGTGCAAGAGCCAGGTCAACAACGTGAATGTAATCACGCACACCTGTGCCGTCGGGAGTGGGATAATCGTCACCGAAAACGCTGAGCATCGGAAGCTTACCAACCGCAACCCTCATAATGTAAGGAAGCAGGTTGTTGGGAATGCCCTTGGGGTCCTCACCGATAAGGCCGGACTCATGCGCACCGATAGGATTAAAGTATCTGAGCACGCAGGCGGAAAAATCGGGATTGGCAACGCACACGTCCTTAAGGATGCGCTCGATCATAAGCTTTGTCTCACCGTAGGGGTTGGTCGTAGAGGTGGGAAAATCCTCGCTGATCGGCACAGACCTGGGATTGCCGTAAACTGTAGCCGAGGAGCTGAAAACAATTCGCTTTACCCCGTGAGAAATCATACTCTCAAGAAGACTAAGAGTTCCTGTTATATTATTATGGTAATAAAGAATGGGCAGACTTACCGATTCACCAACTGCCTTAAGGCCTGCAAAGTGAATAACCGAGTCAATCTCCGGATGGCTCTCAAACACTCGGTCAAGGGCCTCCTTATCAAGCAGGTCGCACTTAATGAACTGAGGGCGCTTGCCTGTTATCCTTTCAATTCTATCTACTACAAGAGCCTTGCTGTTCGAGAGATTATCAACGATAATAACCTCCTCACCAACAGAAAGAAGCTCTACTACTGTGTGGGAGCCGATGTAGCCCGTACCACCTGTAACAAGAATAGCCATTTCTTTTCTACCTTTCTATATTTATAGCAATGGGCGACCTAAAAAGATCGCCCATAACGTATATTAGTCAGCGTAAACGCTAACCTGCTTTCTACCACCAGTGATGTGCTCGAACTTAACAACACCGTCAACGAGTGCGAAGAGAGTGTCGTCAGATCCGATACCTACGTTAGTACCGGGATGAATCTTAGTGCCGCGCTGTCTAACGATGATGTTACCGGCGATAACGGACTGACCGTCAGCCTTCTTAACACCAAGACGCTTGGACTCAGAATCACGACCGTTCTTGGTAGAACCTACGCCTTTCTTGTGGGCGAAGAACTGTAAACTAAGCTTTAACATTTCGTATTCCTCCATAATTATTTATGGCTCATATAAGCCGTACAAGTTGCTTAAATCTGGCGCTCGATCTCTTTAACGTCGAGGTAGTCATAATACTCCTCGGTAAGATCCATGAGCTGATAGAAATAAGCCTGTATAAGACCTGAAACAGCATACTGCTTCTTTTCATCCTTCTCATACTTGGGAAGGGCGGATTTTGCAATCAGACGGATGTCAGTGGTCTTCTCGTCAATACTGTAATCAACGCTTGAACCGTAGGTAACCTCGATCGCATTGATAATAAGCATTGTCATAGCAGAAAGTGCAGAACAAAGAATGTCCTCACCCGACTCACCGTAACCGGTATGTCCCTGCTCCTCAAAGCCGTAGTAAACTCCGTCGGCCTTATAAAATGTGATAGTTGTCATTTTGATTAAGCCTCGATCTTCTGAATCTGGATCTTAGTGTAATCCTGACGATGACCGATCTTCTTCTTTTCGTTCTTCTTAGCCTTGTACTTGATAACGTCGATCTTCTTAGACTTGCCGTTCTTAAGCACGCTAGCAACAACGGTAGCACCCTCTACATAAGGAGTACCAACAGAAAGAGTTTCACCGTTAACACAGAGAACCTTATCAAAAGTAACCTTCTCGCCTTCAGCAAGACCAAGCTTCTCTACGAAGATAACGTCACCCTCAGCAACCTTGTACTGCTTTCCACCTGTTACGAAAATAGCGAACATGAAAAAGCACCTCACTTTCGTGTAAAATCGCTATCATAGGCGCTGGCAAAAAGCCAAACTTCTCAGCCTATCAATAAGCGTCGTATTATTATACCACCACCAGTGTGGTTTGTCAATAGTTTTTCAAAAAATTCTTACTAATTATTTATAATTAGTCGCAAACCTCGTCGCACTCCTCGCAGTTGCCGTCGCAGATCTCAAAATCACCGATCTTCTCGCCACATGCGGGACATACAAGCTCATCTACCTCAAGAGAGTCATCGAAGTACACGGTATCACCGCAAGAGGGACACTCGATCTCGTAGAACTCCTCGTCCTCTCCCTCGTAGTCCTCGTCATCATTGAGGTCATCGTAATCGTCGTACTCGTCATCGTACTCGTCGTCGCTGAAGTAAACCTCTTCCTCAACCTCACCGAGATCGTGGTCAAGCTCCTCAACGTACTCGTGGAGGTCTCTGTTATCTGCCTCAAGAGCATTGATCTTGTCTGCCATATCTGCAAGAAGATTAAGCATCTCAGAAATGATCTTGCCCTCTTTGGTGTTCTTGTCAATCTCATAGCCCTCAAAGAGGCCCTTGATGTATGCTGCGTTTTCGCTGATACCCATAATAATTCTCCTTTTCTTAGTTAAAATGCTCCCCGAAGCTAGGCGAGGAGCATTAAAATTAGTTAATTAAACTCTTTCTACGTAGTCGCCGGTTCTGGTATCGATCTTGAGAACCTCGCCCTCGTTGATGAAGATCGGAACCTTAACAACTGCACCGGTCTCGAGGGTTGCGGGCTTAGTAACGTTGGTAGCTGTATCGCCACGAACGCCGGGCTCAGTAGCAACTACTGCAAGCTCTACGAATGTAGGAGGCTCTACAGAGAATACCTTACCCTTGAAGGAGGAAATCTTACACATCATCTCTTCCTTAACGAACTTGAAGTTGTCACCAACCATATCACGAGAAATAAGAGTCTCCTCCCAGCTCTCGGTATCGAGGAAGTGATAAAGATCACCGTCATCGTAGGAGTACTGAAGATCTCTTCTCTCAATTACTGCGTTCTCGAACTTTGCAGTGGGGTTGAAGGACTGCTCACGAATAGCACCGGTCATAACGTCACGGTACTTAGTTCTAACGAAAGCAGCACCCTTACCGGGCTTAACGTGCTGGAACTCAATTACCTGATAAACCTTACCTTCCATCTCGAAGGTAACACCATTCTTAAAATCACCTGCTGTTAACATAACTATGTTTTCCTTTTCTTGGCGAATTTTTAGATTTTTTACTAGGGGTATTTAAGGTCCGCCACAACCAAAAGATGCAACAAAGGCACAAATACCCACACTTAACAGAATTATTTTACACTATAATTATCTATTTTGCAATAGTTATTTTAAAAATTTTTCAATTTTTTACAAAATTTCTATCAATTCCTTGGGAGAATGAGCAAAATTATGGATTCCGTCCTTGGTTATAGCCACCATATCCTCGATTCTGCAGCCATATTTGCCAAAGAGATAGATGCCGGGCTCAACGGTAAGAATCTCACCAACGTTAAGCTTTCTGCCAAATCCGCGGGAGTAAAGTCTGGGACTCTCGTGAATAAAGAGACCTACCGAGTGGCCGAGAGAGTGACCAAACGCACCCTTGTACTCGGGGATAGCGTCAATGATATCTCTGGCAATCTTGTCAGCCTCACCGCAGTCAGCACCCTCGCGAAGATAATTAAGCGCCTCGGTCTGTGCGCGGAGAACGGTGTTATAGAGCTTCTTGATATCCTCGTCAGCCTTGCCAATAACGATAGTACGTGTCATATCAGCACAGTAGCCCTCGTACTTTGCACCGAAGTCCATAGTGAGGAAGCCCTTCTTAAGCTTAACGTTTCTGGGAGTACCGTGAGGAAGCGCAGAAGCATCGCCCGAAACCGCGATAGTCTCGAAGGCAAAGGAGTCTGCACCGCCCTTTCTCATAGCATACTCAAGCTCTACGGCTACGTCAAGCTCGGTCATATTGGGGGTAATAATCTTAAGAAGACCTGCAAGAGCCGCGTCGGTAATATCCTGTGCCTTCTGCATCTTCTCAATCTCGTCCTGGGACTTGATCTGTCTGATGACCTCGATAGCATCACCGATGTTTACAAACTCACAGGGGTAGGCATCGGAGTACGCACGGTATGTATCGTAGGATACTGTGCCACCCTCAAAGCCGATGGTCTTAATGCCCTCCTCTGCGATAACCTTGTTAAGAAACTCCTTACGGTTATCGGGGGTAAGCACCTCAAAGGACTTGTTAGCCTTGTTAAGCGCCATCTCGTAATATCTGAAGTCGGTGATGAGGTAAGCCTTGGTCTTTGTAATGAAAAGAAGACCGTCGGTAAAGGCAAACTCCGAAAGATAATGCTGATTAAGCTCGTCAAGGACAAGCACCGCATCAACCGAAAGCTCTGCCATTTTATTTCTAAGCTTGGTTAATCTCATTTTCTTAACTCCTCGTAATATTTTTTCATTGCCAGAGCATCATCCGACTGCGTGCCTGCAGATTCACAGATAATGGTGGGCGAAAGATTATGCTTGTAAATAGTCTCCACAAGAGGCTCGAAATTAGGGCCGTAAAGCTGGTCCTCAAAGGTGAGGTGTCGCTTCTCTCCGCTGCCTGTCCACTCGATTTTGGAGAAATGGCAGTGAAGATTCTCTGCCACGCGAGCACCGAGCGCGCGGTCAATTTTGTCAAAAACACGAAGATAATCATCGGCAGAAACGAATACGCCGCCAAGATCTCTTGCATTAAGGTGTCCAAAATCAACTACAGGAACAAAGGCAGAGTCAATTCTGCAAAGCTCAAGCACCTCGTCGAGAGTGCCAAGCTGATTGATCTTTCCCATGGTCTCAAGACCGATCTTTATACCGTAGGTATCAACCTGGGATAGTGTCTTTACGAGGGTATCTCCCGCAAGACGCATAGCCTCATCGCGACTGATCTTTGCCGCCGAGCCCGAGTGCACTACAATGGTGTCTGCACCGAGCAAATGGGCTGCATCAAGGCTCTGTCTGATGTAGTTTATACTGTTAAGTCTCTTCTCCTCAACAACACCCGAGAGAGAAATAAAATAGGGTGTGTGGAAGGACATTTTTACGTTATGCTTTGCCGCCTCAATGCCTATCGCCTCAAGCATCTTGGGTGAAGCAGAAAGGCCGTTGCCTGCCTCATACTCGTATGCATCAAGTCCAATGGACTTAACCCAAGCGGGTGCATCGAGGGTCGATTTTAAGCCTGCAAGTCTGAAGGCGTCGCTGTTGCCACCGGGGCCAAAAAATGCTGCCATTATTTATTCTTTCCTTTCTCATACTTTTTTAATATAGGCTTTTCAAGCAGACGCTTGAATTTTGTCAAAAGATCACGTCTGTCATTGATTGGGGGCACAAGGATAGCACGTATCCCTGCATTATGAGCCGCCCAGACGTCAGTCAGTATCTGATCACCTATAAATATAGCCTGGCTTTTCTCACATCCGATGTCGGACAAAGCCTTTAGAAGATTTTTCTTAAAGGGCTTCCCTGCCTTTGCATACGCAGGCATACCGATGGATTTGTTGAAAAGCTCTACTCTTTCTTTGTTATTATTCGACACGATAGCAGTCCTGATGCCAGCCTCGTTAAGAGAGGCAAGCCAGCGCATAACGTGATCACCGGGCAGATCGTGCTCGTAAGGCTCAAGAGTGTTGTCAATGTCAAGAAGCACACCCTTTACACCGATAGAAACGAGGAACTCTGCCGTCACCTGATCGAAGGTGTCGTATCTGTATTCGGGTACTAAAGTAAATTTCACCTTGGTCTCCTAAAACGTTTAATAAAATAATTATATCATAAATTTAAATATAAGTCAATAAAAACAAAAAGAAAAGCCCCATACTTTGTTTGGGTACTGTAGTTCGAAGCCGAAGAGGACATGACATAAAAAAAAAGAAAAACACCCACAAGGGATGTTTTGCCCTGGGGGGTATTCGCTACGCGAAGATACCCATACTTGCCTTAGATGAGCAAGCTCCTCACGGCTTCGTTGGGTATGCGAACCTTCGCGTGTTTCACACGCAATGTTCGAAGCCGAACAGAGCGTGGCATAAAGAAAAACACCCGCAGGGGATGGCGCCCTGGAGGGTATTCGCTACGCGAAGATACCCGCACTTGCCTTAGATGAGCAAGCTCCTCACGGCTTCGTGGGGTATGCGAACCTTCTCGTGTTTCACACGCAACGTTCGGATCCGATCAAGGCACGACATAAAAGAAAAAAGAATGACATCCGCAAGGGATGGCGCCCTGGAGGGTATTCGCTACGCGAAGATACCCGCACTTGCCTTAGATGAGCAAGCTCCTCACGGCTTCGTGGGGTATGCGAACCTTCGCACTTGCTCTGCAAGTGCAATGTTTGAATCCGATCAAGGCACGACATAAAAGAAAAAAGAATGACATCCACAAGGGATGTCATTCTCTTTTATGGCGCGCCCTGGAGGATTCGAACCTTCGACCTACCGGTTCGTAGCCGGGCACTCTATCCACTGAGCTAAGGGCGCGTATCATATGGAGCGAGTGATGGGAATCGAACCCACGCGACCAGCTTGGAAGGCTGGAATTCTACCATTGAACTACACTCGCATTGTTTTCAGCCTTTATATATTACCACATTATTTTTGATTTGTCAATACCTTTTGGTAAAGTTTTTCGTATTTTTTTATTAAAAGGAGAGAATCCATCAGCAAGTGACAAATTCTCTCCATAAGTAGTTTTTTACTTAACTACGATATTGATAATCTTACCGGGAACAACGATTTCCTTAACGATGGTCTTGCCCTCGATAGCAGCCGCGATCTTCTCGTCAGCCTTTACGATAGCAAGGATCTCGTCCTTGGTTGCATCCTTTGCGATAGCAATAACGTTACGTACCTTACCGTTAACCTGAATGGGCATTTCGATAACGTCGTCAACACACTTGCTCTCGTCGTATACAGGCCAAGGCTCGTAAGCGATGGTGTTGTCGTGACCGAGAAGCTGCCAGATCTCCTCACCAACGTGGGGAGTGATGCAAGAAAGCATCTTAATGAAGCCCTCTGCAAACTCTTTAGGACAAGTGCCATTCTTATAAACCTCGTTTACAAATACCATCATCTGTGCGATAGCGGTATTGAAGCCGAGAGTCTCAAAGTCGGACGTAACCTTCTTTACGGTCTGGTGATAAAGCTTGGTAAGCTTGCCGTCATCGGTCTCGGTGATGTTAGCAGGCTCGGTGAAGAAGTTCCATACACGGTTGATGAACTTTCTCGCACCTGCAACAGCGGTGGAGCTCCAGGGCTTGGAAACCTCAAGGGGCCCCATAAACATCTCGTAAAGACGGAGAGTATCTGCACCGTACTCACGAACGATGTCGCTGGGGTTAACAACGAACTCGGGGAATCTCTTACCCATCTTGATGCCGTTTTCACCAAGGATCATGCCCTGATGCACAAGCTTCTTGAAGGGCTCCTTAACGGGAGAAATGCCCTCGTCATAAAGGAATCTGTTCCAGATTCTCGCATACATAAGGTGACCTACTGCATGCTCAGGACCGCCAACGTAAAGGTCAACGGGAAGCCAATGCTTAAGAAGCTCGGGATCGCAGAGTGCCTTATCGTTATTGGGGTCAATATATCGCATATAGTACCAGGAGGAGCCTGCAGAGCCGGGCATGGTAGAGGTCTCACGAATACCCTTTATGCCATTATTGTCATACTGCTTCCACTCGGTAGCATTTTCAAGAGGTGCCTTGCCGTTCTTGCCCTTGTAGTCCTCAAGCTCGGGGAGAACGAGAGGAAGCTCCTCATCGGGAAGGAATACGGTCTGACCGTCCTCGGTATAAACGCAAGGAACGGGCTCGCCCCAGTATCTCTGACGTGCAAAGATCCACTCGCGGAAGTGATAGTTAACCTTTCTTCTTGCAACTCCCTCAGCCTCAAGCTTGGAGGTAATAGCCTCCTTAGCCTCCTCAACGGTAAGGCCGGTGAACTCCTCGGAGTTAAGAAGCTTACATCCCTTGCCGAGATAATCCTGCTTTTCAAATGCGTGCTCGGAAACGTCGCCGCCGTCGATAACCTGAATCATAGGAATACCGTGGGCAACGGCATACTCAAAGTCACGCTGATCATGGCTGGGAACAGCCATAACCGCACCTGTACCGTAGTTTGCAAGCACGAAGTCACCGATGAATACGGGAACCTCCTTGCCGTTTACAGGGTTGATAGCATAAACGCCCTTAAGAGGACAACCGGTCTTGGTCTTGTTAAGCTCGGCTCTGTCCATATCACTCTTCTTAAGAGTTTCTGCAATATAAGCCTTAACCTCGTCCTTATTTTCCACGCGGTCCATAAGAGCCTCGGTAATCTTGCCGTCGGGAGCAAGCACCATAAAGGTAATGCCGTAGATGGTTTCAATACAGGTAGTGTAAATAGAGAAATCACCGCCGCCAACGATCTTGAAGTCAACCTCAACACCTGTGGACTTACCGATCCAGTTGCGCTGAATTTCCTTGGTGGACTCGGGCCAGTTGATCTCGTTAAGGCCCTCGAGAAGCTGCTCTGCAAACGCAGGCTGATCGATAACCCACTGCATCATCATTCTCTTCTCTACAGGATAGCCACCGCGCTCGGACTTGCCGTCGATAACCTCGTCGTTGGAAAGAACGGTACCGAGTGCCTCGCACCAGTTTACAGGCATCTCAACGCGCTTTGCATAGCCTGCCTCATAAAGCTTTTTGAAAATCCACTGTGTCCACTTGTAAAAGGAGGGGTCGGAGGTAGCAATAACCTTAGACCAGTCATAGTCGAAGCCAAGCTCTCTGAGCTGACCCGAGAAGGTCTTGATGTTCTCCTGAGTAAAGCCGTTGGGGTGATTTCCTGTGCTAACGGCATACTGCTCTGCAGGGAGACCGAAGGAATCGTAGCCCATGGGATGAAGAACATTGTAGCCCTGCATACGCTTCATACGTGACATAATATCGGTAGCGGTATATCCCTCAGGGTGACCTGCGTGAAGACCTACACCGGAAGGATAAGGGAACATATCAAGTACATAGTACTTGGGCTTAGAGAAATCCCAGACGTCGGTCTTGAAGGTGCCCTTCTCTTCCCAATATTTTTGCCACTTGGCTTCAATATTAGAGTGTTCGTAATTCATCTTTGTATATCCTCAATTCTTGTTAATATCAAACTTAGCATCAACCTCTGCAACAAGGTCGGTGATATCCATAAGACTTTCCTCGGGGAAATGTCTGTCGAGGTTGTAAAATTCACGTGATGCTCTGTCAAACACGTTGACAATAACGTCACCAAAGTCAACGAGAATCCAACCGTTACCGCGCTTACCCTCGGTGCGAAGAGCCGCTCTGCCTCTCTCGGAGAGCTTGCCGTCAACGTCGTCTGCAAGGGCTGCCACGTTTGTGGAAGAACGTCCCGTAACGTTAATATAATAATCGGTAATACCGCTCTTTTCTCTTACGTCAAAGAGCTTTACGTCAATACCCTTTCTCTCAAGGAGTATTTTAACTGCCTCGCGAGCAAGAGTGCCCGCATCACAGCCAACAAGGTCCTTTATAATTTCCATTTTGTTACCTTCCAATTTTCTTAAGAATTGCATCACGGGTAAGCTCGGTTCTGTAGTGATACCTCTTACCGCGGGAAACGAATTCCTTTATGTTATTGTCAAGAGATTTTGCTACGGCACGGTGCAAGGCAAAAATTGCCTCACTTACAGTCTCCGCCGAGTTAAGCTCCGCGAGAAATTCCTCACGAAGACCCACGCAGGTGGGATATCTTCTGCCCTCCTCAATGTAGTCGGAGAGAAGAATAATCTCATCAAATACCGACATATCCTCCGAGCCAACCGTATGGTTGTATGCCGCCGACAGAACGTCCGCCGTGGCATACTCGGGGAACTCCTCCTTAATCACTCCGCCCGCCGTCATGGAATGCCAGAGTGCAGGCTCGTTTATCTCCCATTCTGTAAGGGCGATATTATGCCTTTTCATAAGCTCAAGGTATTCTGCCTCGGAATATTCCTTGGAAATGTCGTGTAACAGTGCCGCCGCACGCAGCTCGCTTACCGACTCGGGCATCACCCTCTGTCCAATATAAGCGGCCATTTTCTCTACGCCAAGGGTGTGGACAAAGCGTTTTTCCGACAGCCTGTCCCCCACCGACCTGCGTAGCATTTCAATCTGTAAATCTGTGTATTTCATCACTTGGGAAGCTCGATGCGTTTTTTCTTTTCGGACTCCTTATAGAGCACGAATCTTGAGCCAACGCAGGAAACAACCTCGCACTCAATAACCTCTGCGATGATGCTTGCGGCCTCCTTTGCGGTGTAGCCGCTGTTCTCAAGCACTCTTGCCTTAATAAGCTCTCTGGCCTCAAGTGCGTTGTAAATCTGGTTGCAGATCTCCTCGGTGATACCACCCTTTCCTATCTGAAAAATGGTGTCGAGGCTCTGCGAAAGAGAGCGAAGATACGCTCTTTGCTTACTTGTAATCATATTATTTTCCTTAAATTATTTTTCTTCAAAAAGTGCGCCTGCAAATTCCTTGGAATCAAAGGGCTTCATATCGTCAATCTGCTCGCCAACACCGATGAACTTAACGGGAATGCCAAGCTCCTTCTTAATGGAGATGATAATACCGCCCTTTGCAGTACCGTCAAGCTTGGTGAGAACGAGGCCGGTGATTTTAGATGCCTCCTTGAACTCCTTTGCCTGATGTACGGCATTCTGTCCTGTGGTTGCGTCGAGCACAAGGAGAGTCTCTTTTGCCGCATCGGGAAGCTCGCGGCCTATAACTCTATCAATCTTTGCAAGCTCGTCCATAAGATTCTTCTTATTATGAAGTCGGCCTGCGGTATCAATGATAAGCACGTCTGCACCGCGGCTCTTTACAGCGCTGATAGCATCAAAAACTACCGATGCAGGGTCTGCACCCTGTGCCTGCTTAATGATGTCAACTCCTGCGCGATCGGTCCATACGTTAAGTTGCTCGGCTGCCGCAGCTCTGAAGGTATCGGCTGCAGCAACTACAACCTTTTTACCCTGTCTTTTTAATTCTGCCGAGATTTTTCCTATGGAAGTTGTCTTTCCTACACCGTTTACACCGATAACGAGAATTACCGAGGGCTTGGTGGAAAGGTTAAGAGGCTCGTGCTCGCCGATCATTCTACGGAGAATATCAAAGAGCTCGGTCTTAACGAGCTCGGGCTCCTTAATACGCTTTTCCTTTACGGTGTCGCGAAGCTCGTCGAGAATTTCCTCTGTGGTGTTAACACCAATATCTGCGGAGATGAGAAGCTCCTCGAGCTCGTCGAAGAGGTCCTCGTCCACCTTTACAAAAGATTTAAACAATGCGTCAACCTTCTCGGTTATAGCATTCTTGGTCTTCATAAGACCCTGCTTTAATTTGTCAAAGAACCCCATCTAAAAGCTCCTTCTGTTTTCCTTCAATTTCGCCAACATTAAGCTCTATTGCCTGAGAAATACCTCTCTGGGGCATGGTAATACCGTAGAGTCTGTCGCCGATTTCCATTGTACCACGACGGTGGGTGATAAGAATGAACTGTGTACCGTCGTTGAATTTCTTAATATACTCACCAAATCTGAATACGTTGACCTCGTCAAGCGCCGCCTCGATCTCGTCGAGAATACAGAAAGGTGTGGGATTTACCTTCAATATCGCAAAGAGAAGCGCGATAGCAACGAAGGACTGCTCTCCGCCCGAAAGGAGAGAGAGATTTTTAATGATCTTACCGGGAGGAGCCGCCTTGATCTCAATGCCCGAGGTAAGAACGTCCTCAGGATCGGTAAGGGTAAGCTCTGCGCTACCGCCACCGAACAGCTCCTTAAAGGTAATACCGAAGTTTTTGTTAATAGACTCAAAGGCTGTTACGAAGCTCTGACGCATCTCAACCTCAAGTCTTGCAATAATGTCGAGAAGCTCGGTTGCAGAGCCTGTAAGGTCGGTGTACTGGGTGTTAAGCGAATCGTATCTCGCCTTAACCTCTGCAAACTCCTCGATAGCACCGGGGTTGTATCCACCGAGAGCACGAAGCTTGTTACGGCAGGAAACCTGAACGGCAGCAACCTCCTCGCGATTTTCTGCGGTAACCGCGGGATAACCGAAGCCAACAGCCTCCTCGTAGGTAATCTCATAGTCATCCCAAAGCTGAGAGCCAAGCTTGTCCTGCTTTTCGATAAGGCCGTTAAGCTTGTTTTCACTTCTGAGATGTGCCTCGTAGGTAACCTGACGGCTGGAGTTCTTTTCCTTAAGGCGAAGTCTTATGTTGTTGATCTCGCGTTCAAACTCGTCGTTGCCGCTCTCAACCTCAATACGCTTCTGCCTCAAATTAATAAGCTCTTTTTCAAGCTTATCGCACTCAACCGCGTGCTCGCTACGAAGCGAGCCGATGCCCTCGCGCTTTGCGGTAAGCTCGGCAATACGGTCAAGCTGTGCCTCGCGGTCAGCACGAAGCTCGGCAATACGTGTGTCAAGCGAGATGATCATCTCCTCGGCATTACGCACCGCACCCATAATCTCGGCCGCCTTGATGCTGAGCTCGGTGGCCTTCTGGTTGCACTCGTCTCTCTTTTCATCAAGAACGCCCATCTCGGCACTTCTCTTGGCTCTGTAGTCCTTAAGGGCTGCAATTCTCTCAAGATTTGCCTTATATTCTGCCTCGAGGCCTACAAGCTCCTCGCCCTCCTTAGACTGAAGGCTGATAATGCCCTCGTAGTCGGACTTAAGCTTTTCTATAATCTCATTATTTGCGTTAAACTTCGCATTTGCGTTATCAAGAGCCGCAAACTGTGAACGGGAAAGTGTGAGAAGAAGGTCCTTCTCCTGCTCCGCATCCTTAAGTGTATCGCGAGCAGATGCTATCCTGTTTTCAATCTCAAGAAGCTCCGCCTCGGAATCCTTGATATTAGCAGAAAGTCTTTCTGCCTCGGATTTAAGCTCGGAAATTGTGTTAAGTCTTGAAAGAATACCGCTGTCGCGTTTTGCACTACCACCGGTAAACGCACCGCCTGCGTTGATAACCTGGCCGTCAAGGGTAACGATCTTAACCTTGTAGCGAAGCTCTCTTGCAGCCTTTGCCGCGTTGTCAATATTATCAAATACAACCGTACGGAGAAGAAGCCACTCGATTACGGCTCTGTACTCCGACTTAGACTCAATAAGCTTGTCTGCTCTGCCAACGTAGCCGCTCATCTTTGCAGATGCGCGAATCTCATCGGTCTCACTAGCAGACTTAATAGCGGTAATGGGATAGAATGTGGCTCTACCTGCACTTGCAGATTTAAGCGCACCGATAGCCGCCTTGGCGGTATCCTCGCTATCAACAACAATGTTCTGCAGGCTTGCACCAAGAGCAGTCTCGATAGCGGTAATATACTTTTTATCAATGCTGATAAGTGAGGAAAGAGGGCCGTGAATCTTGCCTGCACCGTGAATACGGCCGCCAAGATATTCCTTCATAACAAACTTAACGCTGTCTGCATATCCCTCGAAGTGATCGTTCATACGCTGGAGCATATCCGCTCTCTGTGTAGCGGTATCACGACGGAGTCTGTAATCGTTAAGCAAGGAGAGTGCCTTTTCCTTCTGCTCTGTAAGCTCCTCAACAAGGCTGCCTGCATCAGCAATGGTAGCATCCTTCTCGGCAATTCTGGTCTTAAAGCCTGCAGCCGCCTTTTCACAGCGATCAGCCTCTGCCTTAAGTCCTACGCCCTCACTCTCATACTTCTTAATCTCCTCAAGAAGCCCCTGGGACTTATCTCCTCCGCTCTGGCAGGAGCTCTTAAGCACGTTGATTCTGACGTTAAGTCCGTTGGCGTTGCCCTCCTCAACAGAAAGCTCGTCAAGAGCCTCCTCAAGCTGACGCTTTGCCTTACCGATCTCAGAGAGAAGTCCCTGCTCCTCTGCAAGAAGCTCAAGGCGGGAATCCATAATAGCCTTATGATCAGCCTCGATATTCGCCTTCTTCTCAAGGTACTCGCTTCTGTTGCTTTCAAGAGCCTTTGCTGAGGACTCAATCTCGGTGATACGGATACGGCAGTTGGCAATAAGCTCTGCCGAGTGGGTAAAGTCGGATTCCGCAACACGAAGCGCGTTGTCAAGCTCGTGGAGCTTTTCGGTAGTCAAACGAATATTCTCAAGCAGCTGCTCGGACACAGCCTTGCTCTGCTGAGCCTTCTCATAAAGGTTTTCGTTCTGTATTTCAAGGTCGGCTATAACCTGGTCGATAATCTCAAGGTCTCTCTTGGAAAGTCTGAAATCCTTTTCCGCCTCGGTTATATCCTCACGAATTTTCTTGGTATCAAAGAGCCAAAGAGATACGTCTGCTCTCTTCTTTTCCTCATAGAGTGCAAGACCCTTTCTGGCCTTCTCCGCCTCCTTCTCAAGAGGGCCAACACGTCCCTCAAGCTCAAGGAGAATATCCTTTACTCTATCAAGGTTGTCCTGAGTCTGCTTAAGCTTTCTCTCGGACTCCTCTTTTCTGTGGCGGTACTTGGAAATACCTGCCGCCTCCTCAAAGATGTTACGTCTCTCGTCACTCTTCTTGGAAATAATCTCGGCTATCTTACCCTGACCGATAATGGAATAACCCTCACGGCCAACACCGGTATTCATAAACAGCTCGTAAATATCTCTGAGACGTCTGGGCTGACGGTTGATGAGATACTCACTCTCACCCGTACGGTAATAACGTCTTGTAACTACTACCTCGTCAAACTCGGAATCCAGACGGTGCTCTAGGTCGGAGTTATCGAAGGTTACCGAAACCTCGGCAAAGCCCATGGGACGACGGTCATCAGTACCGCCGAAGATAACGTCCTCCATCTTGGTACCACGGATATTACGGCTGGACAGCTCACCGAGAACCCAACGCATAGCATCCGAAATATTCGATTTTCCGCTTCCGTTAGGTCCAACGATAACCGTCGCGCCTCTCTCAAAGGAGAGCACAGTTCTGTTGGGGAAGGATTTAAAGCCGTGAAGCTCTAATGATTTTAAGTACATATCATTTCTCCTGTTATGTTAACTGAAACCTCGTATTCGGGAATTTCAGCACTTTCGGCAAAGGATAGATTCTTGTATCTCTCCAAAAGCCTTAATTTATTTCTCTTTTTCTGTCCGATAGCCTTTGAAAGTGCACCGACAGAAACAAGAACTGTTATATTTTCTTCATCGGAAGGATTAATTTCCGACAGCTTTTTCAGAATTCTGTTGTAATAGACCTGGCCTATTACCATCTCACCGAGAGCCGCGTGATTAGGTCCTGCAACGTAGCTTTCGGCACTGGAAAGTCCCTCACTGGCCTGCAGACCGATTCTGATAACCTCGATCCCCGAGGAGATAAACACCTCAAGCACCCCCGCAGACCTTGTCACAGCCTCGTCGACCGTGAGAGGCTCATAGCAGCCGTTAAGCGTCATATCGCAAAGCTCTGTGTCACGGAACACTACGGTAGGATATATCCTGGCACCCTTAGCACCGACCGATGCAATAAACTCTGCCGTACGAATCTCGCTGTCAATATCAGCTCCGGGAAGTCCGATCATCATCTGACCCACAAGATCAAAGCCGTTTTCTACTATCAAACGGCAAGCACTCTGCTCTGCCTCAAAATAATGTCCTCTTTTTGTAATTTCGAGCACCTTATCCGAGGAGCTCTGAAGCCCGAGCTCAACGGTTTTCACACCGTATCTCTTAAGCAAGGCAAGAATTTCGCCATTTATATAGTCGGGTCTTGTGGAGCATCTTACCGATTTGACCGCACCGCTCTCTACGTAGGAGTGTGCTATCTCGAGCAGGCTTATCATAAGCTCGCGGTCAATGCCGGTAAATGATCCGCCAAAGAAGGCTATCTCTACCTCATCGTCAGGACAACAGGTTGAAAGGCCTGTATCGATAAGATTTTTGACCGCATCAAGTGAAAACTCGCTCACACCCGATATCCTGCGCTGATTACAAAATACACATTGATTTGGACATCCGAGATGAGGAATAAATATGGGTATATTTACGTGTCTCATAGAACAACGCCAAAGAGCCTCAGGGCCATCTTAGCCGCCTGCATCTCTGCCAGCTTCTTGGTCCTGCCGCTGCCGATACCTACCTCGTTATTGTTGATGTAGGCAGCAACGGTAAACCTCTTATTATGCTCAGGGCCTTCCTCGCTGATGATGCGATACTCAAGTATAGACGCACCGTCCTGCTCTGCCAGCTGCTGAAGCTTGGTCTTAAAGTCGGTCCTCTGCACGCAGGGACAGTTGATCTCATCGGCAAACAAATCGAGCACCACTCTCTTGTACTCCTCGTTTCCTACGGAAATAGAGTCAAGATACACGGCCGCAATAAGCGCCTCCATGGCATCTGCAAGAATCTTGGGTCTGCTTCTGCAATCACCCATCTCCTCGCCGTTACCAAGGTTAATGTACTCACCAAGCTGAAGCTTCCTTGCTATCTTGGCAAGTGTTTTCTCGCAGACAAGCTGCTGACGCATTTTTGTAAGCGCGCCCTCGCGATGCTTTGCATTATTCTTAAACAAATACTCGCTGATAACCAGCTGAAGCACCGCGTCTCCAAGGAATTCCAGACGCTCGTTAGACTCCGCCTTCATACCCTTGGTACGCATTTCGTTGGTATAGGAGGAGTGTGTCAATGCCGCATCAAGATAGGACAGGTCCGAAAAATGATATGAAATCTTTTTCTGCAAATCAATAACGTCCTTGCCAAGTGCCATTTTACATTCTCCTTTCTACCGTCTTAAAAAATATCAAAATCCTTAATTAACTCAAGCGAGCGGACAGCATACGCCTCGTTTCTCGCCTTTTTGCCGCCCTTAATCTTCTTCTCGAAGGGGGCAATTATTCCAAAGTTCGCATTCATCGGCTGGAAGGAGGAGGAAATTCCGCCCTCGCTTACGTAATGAGCCAATGCACCGATCTCGGTCTCCTTCGGGAATACCACCGCTTCTCTGCCAAGAGCCTTCATTGCCGCGTTTACACCTGCAACAAAGCCGGAGGAGGCAGATTCAACGTAACCCTCAACACCCGTCATCTGACCTGCGAAGAAGAGTCTGTCCTCTCTGCCAACCGCATAGGTGGGAGTTAAGAAGCCGGGAGAATTAAGATAGGTGTTTCTGTGCATCACACCGTATCTGAAGAACTCTGCGTTTTCAAGTCCGGGGATAAGACCGAATACACGCTTCTGCTCACCGAAGGTGAGATGTGTCTGGAAGCCAACGATGTTGTACATCGTGCCCTCCTTGTTCTCACGTCTGAGCTGAACGGTGGCAAATGCATCCTCACCAGTCCTGGGGTCAGGCAGACCTACAGGCTTCATAGGGCCGAAGCGAAGTGTATCGTATCCGCGAGAGGCCATAACCTCTACAGGCATACAGCCCTCGAACACCGTAAGATCCTCCTGAAGCTCCTTGTCAAAGGCCTTAAGAGGTGCGGCCTTTGCACCGATAAGCTCGTTATAAAACAGATCGTACTGCTCCTTTGTCATCGGACAGTTGAGATAATCCTCGGGATTACCCTTGCCCCATCTGGATGCAAAGAAGGCAACGTCGGTATTTATGCTTGAAAAATCAACAATGGGAGCTGCCGCATCAAAGAAATGGAGCTCACCGCCACCCGTATATGCCGCAATAGAATCGGCAAGAGCCTCGGATGTAAGAGGACCGCTGGCAATAACCGTAATCCCCTCGGGAATCTCGGTAACCTCGCCCTCTATAACCGTAATATTAGGGTGATTCTTTATTTTGTCGGTAATATAGTCGCTGAAGAGCTCTCTGTTAACTGCAAGAGCAGATCCTGCAGGAACCTCGTTGGCATAAGCCGCCTCCATAACGAGAGACCCGAGAGCCGAAAGCTCGGCCTTAAGAAGTCCTACCGCGTTGGAGGTATCGTTGGAACGCAGAGAGTTGGAGCACACAAGCTCTGCAAAGCCGTCAGAATGGTGTGCAGGAGAATGCTTGTGAGGCTTCATCTCATAAAGCTCAACCTTTACGCCAAGACGGGCGGCAGCATAAGCTGCCTCACATCCTGCAAGGCCTGCGCCTATAACCTTAATCTTTGCCTCGTTACACATTATTCAATTACCGTCATTTCCTCGTCGCGCTTGTATCCGCAGTTCTTTTCCTTGCAGATAACGCTCTTGCGGCTCTTGCGGTAGTAAAGCATACCTCCGCAATCAGGGCACTTCTCTACAAGAGGCATATCCCAGGTAGAGAAATCACACTCGGGATACTTCTCACAGCTGTAGAACAGCATCTTGCCCTTACCGTGTCTTGCAAGAACGCGGGAGCTGCACTTGGGACAGCTTACGCCTGTGTCAGCAACCTTCTGCTTTGTAAAGGTACAGGTAGGATAGTTCTGGCAGGCATAGAAGCTGCCGTATCTACCGCTTCTCACAACCATCTCACCGCCACAAGCCTCACACTTAAAGCCCGCAAGAGTGGGAGCTGCCACATCGGCCTCCTGAACGTTGCCGTTCTTGTCGATAGCCTTGGTGCACTTGCACTCGGGGTAATTGGGACAAGCAAGGAACTTACCGAATCTACCGTTCTTGTAGATCATCTTGGAGCCGCACTTGTCACAGATAACGTCGCTCTCCTCTGCAGGAATGTTGATTTCAACCTTGCTCTCTGTCTTGGACACAGCCTCAAGATCCTCAACAAAGCCCTTATAGAACTCGGAGAGAACGCCGTTTATGGTATTTTCTTTATTTTCAATAGAGTCAAGCTTATCCTCCATAGATGCGGTGAACTCATAGTCAATGATCTCGGGGAAATGCTTTCTCATAAAGTTGGTGGTAATCTCACCAAGAGGAGTTGCCACAAGAGACTTGCCGTCGCGCTTAACGTACTCACGGGAAATGATGATGGAAATAATGGGCGCATAGGTAGAAGGGCGTCCAATTCCGTTTTCCTCAAGGAACTTGATAAGCGAGGCCTCGGTGTATCTTGCAGGTGCCTCTGTATAGTGCTGCTGCTTCTTTACTGAAGTAGCGGTAAGTATCTCGTTTTTCTTGATGTTGGGAAGGCTTGCGAGATTAAGCTCCTCGGTCTCGGAATCGGTGTTATCATCGCTTACGTAATCGTAAATGGTAAGATAGCCTTTGGACTTAATAACGTAGCCGCCTGTCTTAAAGAGGTAACCCGAGTTCTCTATCTCAACAGATACGGTGTCAAGCACCGCAGACTCCATCTGGCTGGCAATAAAGCGCTCCCAAATAAGCTTATAAAGTCTGTACTGCTCTGTTGTGAGCATCTTTCTGATAGACTTGGGTGTGATGTATACGTTAGAGGGACGAATTGCCTCGTGTGCGTCCTGTGCAGAAGCATTACTTCTGTAGCTTCTCTGGGACTTGGGAAGGAATTCATCACCGTACTTTTCCTTGATAAATGCCGCGCAGGTCTGCTGAGCAACCGTGCTTACACGAATAGAGTCGGTACGCATATAGGTGATAAGACCCTGTACGCCGCCGAGAGCCGCACCGAGATTAAGACCGTCGTAAAGCTCCTGTGCAACCTTCATAATTCTCTGGGACTGATAACCGAGCTGCTTGGATGCCTCCTGCTGAAGTGTGGAGGTGGTAAAGGGAGGCGCGGGCTGCTTATACTTTACAGCATGCTTTACGTCCTTAACCTTAAAGTCGCCCTGATTAATCTTGTTTTCCACATCGAGAGCATCTGCCTCGCAAAGAAGCTTGATCTTGCTCTTCTTGTCACCGTAGAACTTAACGTTTACGTTCTCACCTTCAACGGTGTTAAGAGATGCCTCGATGGTCCAGTACTCCTGAGGAACGAAGGCACGAATCTCCTCCTCGCGCTCTGTTACAATTCTTGCCGCAACAGACTGTACGCGTCCACCGGAAAGGCCGCTCTTAAGATTCTTCCAAAGCACCTCGGAAAGCTTAAAGCCAACGAGACGGTCAAGAATTCTTCTCGCCTGCTGGGAGTTTACAAGATCCTCGTTGATCTTTCTGGGATTCTTGATAGCCTCCTTAACCGCGGTCTGGGTTATCTCGTTAAAGGTAACTCTGCAGGCCTTGTCGGCAGGAATACCAAGCTGGCTGGCAATATGCCAGGAAATAGCCTCTCCTTCGCGGTCAGGGTCGGTTGCGAGAAATATCTTGTTTGCATTCTTCGCTTCCTTCTTAAGCTCCTTGATAATATCACCCTTGCCTCTGATGTTGATGTAGTGAGGCTCGAAGTTGTTATCAACGTCAATACCAAGTGTACTCTTGGGAAGGTCTCTGATGTGACCCTTGGATGCGATTACCTTGTATCCTGATCCAAGGTAGCTTTTTATAGTATTAGCCTTTGCAGGCGACTCAACAATTACTAAATTAGCCATTTATCTTAAGGCAGTTAAACTGCAACCTTTCTTAATTAGTTTTACGGGATACCATTTCTCCGGGCAGCAGCTTTACAAAGCCACCCATCTCGAGCTTTAAAAGAGATTTCATAACATCTCTCAGATTGCTGTCGCCATCAACAAGCGATTCAATACTGCAGCTATCATTCAACGGTATCTTTTTATATATTTTAAGTGCACGCGCGTCAAAATCTACGGGAGGCGTCTTCACCTCTACAGGCTCGCTCACCACGTCCACAGATGCGGAAGGGATAGCCCCCTCACCTCTGCTCCGTCTCTTACGCGGTATCTCAAAAATATCGTCATTTGGACATACGGCACAAACTCCGTATTCTCTAAGTGCTGACATCATATCAGCACCCACCCTTTCCTTAAGAAGAAAAGGATTGATAATCTTACCGTACTTATCGACAAAGCCGTTAAGTATATCCTCAGCCGAGGTGCATATCCTTGCTCCGTTTTTAAGGAGAAGATTAGTCAGCTGACTGTTGGTTGAGCCAACGCTACCGGGAATAGCAAACACAGCCTTTCCCTGCTCGCTGGCATATCTTGCGGTAATGAGCGCACCCGATTTCTCAGGTCCCTCAACCACAAGAGTCGCGGCCGACAGACCGCTTATAATTCTGTTTCTCTTCGGGAAATTATACCTGCTTGGCGGTGTGCCTGGAGCAAACTCGGTGATTACGCATCCCGACTTAACAATCTCTCTGGCAAGTCTCAGATGCTGGGGAGGATAGCAGACGTCGATGCCGCTACCGATAACCGCAATCGTCCTACCGCCTGCCGCAATAGCACCTGCCATCGCAACACCGTCAATTCCCATAGCCATACCCGATACCACAGTAGCACCCGCGGTAGCCAGGTCATAGCTGATATTAAAGGCGTTTTTCCTGCCGTAGTCCGAAAGGTGTCTTGTTCCCACCACGCTAACGGCAAATAGGTTATCAAAGTTAGGAAGAACACCGCGATAGTAAAGAAGTACAGGAGGAGAATCTATTTCGCGAAGCGACTTAGGATATCTCTCATCCTCGTAGGTAAGAAGGCCTACGTTATGCTTTTTGCAAAAGGCATAGATTTCCTCTGCCCTTGCAAGATCCTTGTTTTCAAGCGCTTTTCTATCCGAGTTTCTGAATCCAATAACAGAGGCAACACGCTTGTCAGTGGCCTCAAAAACAGCCCTTGCCCCGTCAAACTCCTTAATAAGCTTGGCGAAGGTAGAGCCTGAGGGAGAACAGCATAATGATAACCATATCCAGTAAATCATATTATCCATACTATTCTCCCCCCCTGTTAAATTATATATTATTCTGCTCCCACATAAACACAGCGGCAGCCACAGAAGCATTAAGCGACTCTACACCCTCTGCTATCGGAATATAAACACTGCCTGTGCATATGGAGGAAATCTCGGTATCAATACCGTGCCCCTCGTTGCCGATAATGAAAATGTCATCACAGGAGAGGCCAATTTCCCTAACACTCCTTGCACCGTCTCGAAGCTCTGCGGTGAAAACTCTTCTACCGTTTTCCTTAGCCGCATTGACAAAGGAGGCAAAATCCGACACTATAGTTATCTTAATGCCAAACATAGTGCCCATAGCCGCCCTGACGGTCTTGGGATTGTAAATATCAGCCGAATCGGCCGACAAAACTATATGCTGTACACCAAAGGCCGCAGCACTCCTGATAACAGCACCAAGGTTGCCCGGATCGCGCAAAGAATATAGCGAAAGGGCTCTTTCACCCCTCGGAATGAAAAAGTCTTCCTTATATATTATATCCAATTTGCGGAAAAAGTCAAGATATTTTATTACGCTAATTATTCCTTGAGGCGCTTTTTCGGTAGAAATTTTTGAAAAAGCGGTGTCAGAAAGCAAAATTACCTGACATTCTGCGTAAATATCCGAGTCCTCGTATGCCTTAATCAAAGGCAAAAGTGCCTCACATCTGTCCTCACGAACAAAAACGTGTGTCACAGGGAGTCCGCGACGCAGAGCCTCGAAGGAAAGCTTCTCTCCCTCGACCATAAATGCACCTGCCTCCGCTCTGCCTTTTTTATCAGCAAGAGAGGCCGCCCATTTTACTGTAGGATTGCTTCTGCTTGAAATTATATCCCTAAAAATCTTCATTTTCACATTCCTCTATGAATTAAAAAAAGACCCCGGTTTGCCATTAGAAAACGGAAAACCGGGTAATCTATATTAGAGAGCAGCCTTAGCCTTCTCGCAAATAGCAGCGAAAGCGTCCTTATCAGCAACTGCGATCTCTGCAAGCATCTTTCTGTTGAGGTCGATACCAGCAACCTTAAGACCGTGCATAAGGGTGGAGTAGTTCATACCACAAACCTTAGCCTGTGCGGAAATTCTTGCGATCCAAAGAGCACGGAAGTTTCTCTTCTTCTGCTTACGGCCTGCAAATGCCTTGTTACCGCTCTTCATTACAGCCTGCTTAGCCATCTTGAAGTGCTTAGACTTTGCACCCCAGTAACCCTTAGCAGCCTTGAGTATATTGTTTCTTCTCTTGCGCGTCATCATAGCGCCCTTAACTCTTGCCATTTTACTTTATCCTCCTGATTTTCTCTCGTTGCCTTATTACTTGTTGATAAGGCTTCTGTAAGTAGGTGCGAAGGACTCGCTAAGAATAGCGCCCTTACGGAGACCTCTCTTACGCTTTGCGGTCTTGAGACCGAGCTTATGACGATGGTTGTTGTGGGACATTTTTACCTTGCCGCTTCCGGTGAGAGAGAATCTCTTGGCAGAAGCCTTGTGTGTCTTGATCTTGCCCATTTTATTTCTCCTTTTCTGTCTTGGGGTTTACCCAAAATTTTTAAAAAACTTATTTTTTGTCCTGCTTAACCGGACTAAGAATGATAGACATATATCTTCCGTCCAGAACAGGCTTCTTCTCAGCGGCGCCGTACTCACTGCACGCCTCCTCGAACTTAAGAATTACGTCACGACCGAGCTCGGTGTGAGACATTTCTCTACCCTTGAAGCGAACAACAGCCTTTACCTTGTTGCCCTCTGCAAGAAACTTCTTTGCATGGTTAACTCTGGTATCAAAGTCATGCTGCTCAATACGGCAGGAAAGCTGAATTTCCTTAACCTTAACTATTACCTGCTTTTTCTTAGCTTCCTTCTCTCTCTTGTCACGCTCGAAACAGAATTTACCGTAGTCGATAGCACGGCAAACGGGGGGCGTAGCATTAGGAACGATAAGCACGAGATCAACGCCGTTGTTGTACGCAAAGTTACGTGCGTCGTCAATCTTCATAACACCAACCTGCTCGTTGTCAGGTCCGATAACTCTTACCTCGGGAGCGTTAATTTCCTCGTTGATAGGCAAATCCTTAGAATTGTTGGGTTTAATAGTTCTGTACCTCCGGTAACAAAAAAATGCATACAGAGAATCTCCGTACGCATACAACTGTCCTAAAAAGGAAATGTATTAACCAGACGCACTCGTGTGGAATGGTGAGAACGGAAATTCTACTTTGTTTTAAAGCCCTTTTGACTTCTGTAGTATTATACCACCCTTCTTTCTATTTGTCAAGAGTTTTTTTGAACTTTTTTTGATTTTTTCATTTTCCACTTTTTCAACAAACTTTTCATCAAAAAATTGTACACTTTTGCGTCTTTACAAACTAGGAAAAATGATGTATAATGATATAGCTGCAAGGAACTTGCTGAAGAGTCATCAAGCTTATGATGATGTTGCGAAGGTGAGTTTTAGGTTATTGGTACATATTGCAGTTTACTTGAGCCGATGCGTGGGGGCGCGTCGGTTCTTTTTATTTCCCCGCTTCTCGCGCCTTTATATATTAATGATGAAGAAAACCGAAATTTGCTTAAGCCTCACAGTACACTCCCCCGTTTTTCCTAGCGTAATAAACGCGTCTAAATGCTCACTTCTCTGTGGGCATTTTTTATTTAAACTTTTTTCAAAAAAACTATTGACAAACAGAGCCTCTTATGTTATACTTGTAAAGCGATTTGCTTTACAGCACTTTTTGAGGTAGAGATATGTTTGAAAAGAATATGAAAATTGCATATCTTATCGACTTTTACGAGGACCTGCTTGACGAGCACGTAAGCTCTGTTATGAGAGCCTACTACGACGACGATCTTTCCCTGGCAGAGATTGCCGAGGGTGAGGGTATTTCAAGACAGGGTGTACGTCACATCATCAAAAAGGGCGAGGAGGAGATTCTTTTCCTCGAGAGCAAGCTCGCTTTAGCAAAAAGGCACGAGGAGCTTCTTTCGGTCTGTGCTTCCCTATCCGATATTAAGGAAAGACTGATTAAGGAAGATGCCTTCGTCGGTGATGCAGAGGAGTTATCCCGCATTATCGAAGTAATCACGAAAGGAAATCAAGATGTTCCAAAGCTTAACTGATAAGCTTGCCAATGCTTTTAAAAAATTCAGAAACAAGGGAAAGCTCACCGAGGCGGACGTCAAGGAGGGTATGCGCGAGGTCAAGCTTGCGCTTCTCGAGGCGGACGTTAACTTTAAGGTTGTAAAGAGCTTTACACAGTCGGTTACCGAGCGTGCAGTTGGTAGCGAGGTTTTAGAGAGCCTGCTCCCCGCACAGCAGATCGTTAAGATAGTAAACGAGGAGCTGATCAAGCTTATGGGTGGTGAGACCCCCAAGATCAACATCAGCCCCAAGCCCCCCACAGTAGTAATGATGGTTGGTCTTCAGGGTGCGGGTAAAACCACCCACGCAGCAAAGATCGCCAATATGTACAAGCAGAAGAGCAAGAATCCCCTGCTCGTTGCCTGTGACGTTTACAGACCTGCCGCTATAGATCAGCTTAAGGTTGTCGGTGAATCGGTTAAGGTACCCGTATTCTCTATGGGCACCAAGATCTCCCCTGTCGAAATCGCAAAGGCAGGCGTTGAACACGCTAAAAAGAACGGTCACGATATGGTTATCATCGATACCGCAGGCCGTCTTCATATTGACGAGGCTCTCATGGAGGAGCTCGTTAAGATTAAAGCTACAGTAAATCCTACGGAGATCCTTCTTACCGTTGATGCAATGCTCGGTCAGGATGCGGTCAACGTGGCAAAAACATTTAACGATCTTCTTGACATCACAGGCGTTGTGCTTACCAAGATGGACGGTGACACCCGAGGCGGTGCTGCTCTCTCTGTTAAGTACATCACCGGCAAGCCCATTAAGTTTATCGGTATGGGCGAAAAGATGGATGCGATCGAGCTCTTCCACCCCGACAGAATGGCATCGAGAATTCTCGGTATGGGTGATATTCTCTCTCTTATTGAAAAGGCTGAGGCCGCTTACGATGAGAAGAATGCCAAGGAGCTTGAAAAGAAGATGCGTGAGCAGACCTTCTCTCTCGAGGACTTCCTTGAGCAGATGCGTCAGCTTAAGAAAATGGGCAACCTTGACCAGATTCTCGGTATGATGCCCGGGGTCAATGCAGGTGCACTTAAGAATGCCCAGGTTGACGAAAAGCAGATGGATAGAATCGAGGCTATCATCCTCTCTATGACCCCCGAGGAAAGATTAAAGCCCGATATTATCAACGGCTCCCGACGCAAGAGAATTGCAAAGGGCTGCGGTCTTCAGGTTGAGGACGTAAACAGATTGCTCAAGCAGTTTGAGCAGATGAAGAAAATGATGAAGCAGCTGACAGGCAAGAATATGAAGAAGATGCTTGGCAGACGTATGGGCTTCTGATTAAATTAGGTTTTTATAAAACAAAAAATATATTTTTCAATTTTTGGAGGAAAAAACAATGGCAGTTAAAATCAGACTTACAAGAATGGGTAAGAAGAAGAACCCCTTCTACAGAATCGTAGTTGCAGATCAGAGATCCCGTCGTGACGGTGCTCCCATCGAGGAGATCGGTTACTATGATCCCATGACCAACCCTGCAACCGTTAAGATCGATGCAGATAAGGCTAACAAGTGGCTTGGTAACGGCGCTCAGCCCACCGACACCGTTAGATCTCTTCTTAAGAAGGCCGAGATCATTAAGTAATTTCGGACATAGGTAAGGCAAATGGATTTCAAGAAAATACTTACCGACATAGCCCGCGCGATCGTTGACACCCCCGATGCTGTAGTAGTTGAGGAAACCGTAAACGGTGACGACATTGAGCTCGTTCTTACCGTTGCGGAGGACGACACCGGTATGGTAATCGGACGTCACGGCAGAATTGCAAAGGCAATCCGTCAGATTATGAAGGCGGCGGCTAACACCTGCGGTAAGCGTGTTACCGTTGAAATTAAGTAATCTCAAAAAAGAAGGCTTTTTTAAGCCTTCTTTTTCTTTTTCATTTCCCTCTTGAAAAGCGTTGCAATATATTGTATAATTATAGTAAATAACACTAATCGGAGATTGCTACTATGAAAAAATACATTATAGCATTAGACCAAGGAACCACAAGCTCCCGCTGTATCATTTTCGACAAGGATGGCGGTATCGTCAGCCTTGTTCAGCGTGAGTTCCCTCAGATCTTCCCCAAGGAAGGCTGGGTTGAGCACAATCCCATGGCCATCTGGTCCACACAGATAGCAGCCTGCACCGAGGCGCTTATGCAGATCGGTAGTAACTGGGACGAGATCAGCGGTATCGGTATTACCAACCAGCGCGAGACCGTTGTTGTTTGGGACAGAAGAACAGGCGCGCCTATCTACAATGCCATCGTATGGCAGTGCCGCCGTACTGCAGATTACTGCGAGGAGCTTAAGGCAAAGGGACTTACCGACCTTATCCGCTCCAAGACAGGTCTGCTTCTTGACCCCTACTTCTCTGCCTCCAAGATTGCTTGGATTCTCGACAACGTTAAGGGTGCGAGAAAGAAGGCCGAGAGAGGCGAGCTTTGCTTCGGTACTATCGACAGCTGGCTTATCTGGAATTTGACAGGCGGAAAGGTGCATGCCACCGACTACTCCAACGCATCCAGAACAATGCTCTTTAATATTAACACTCTCGAGTGGGATCAGGAGCTGCTTGACATCTTCAATATCCCTAGCTCTATGCTTCCCTCCGTACATCCCTCCTCACACATTTTCGGCTATACCGAGAAGCACATTCTTGGCGGAAAGATTCCTATCGGCGGTGTTGCAGGTGACCAGCAGGCAGCCTTGTTCGGTCAGTGCTGCTTTGACGCAGGTGAGCTTAAGAATACATACGGCACAGGCGGTTTCCTGCTTATGAATATCGGTGAGGAGCCTAAGATCACCGACACAGGTCTTATCACCACAATTGCCTGGGGTCTTGACGGCAAGGTGCATTACGCACTTGAGGGCTCGGTATTCGTATGCGGTGCGGCAATTCAGTGGCTTCGCGACGGTATGCGTATTATCGAATCGGCTGCCGACTCCGAATATTATTCCAAGAAGGTGCCCGACTCGGGCGGAGTTTTGGTTGTGCCCGCCTTCCAGGGCCTTGGTGCTCCCTACTGGGACCCCTATGCTCGCGGAATGATTATCGGCATCACCAGAGCCACAAACAAGTATCACATCATCAGAGCTACCGTTGAGTCTATGGCTTACCAGACCGCAGACGTTATCGACCTTATGGAGAGATCCACAGGAATCCGAGTTGACGCACTTGCGGTTGACGGCGGTGCATCTGCTAACGATCTTCTCCTCTACTTCCAGTCGGATATTCTCGGTGCTCCCGTTATGCGTCCCGAGTGTATCGAGACCACAGCCCTCGGTGCGGCATATCTCTGCGGTCTTGCCACAGGACTTTACTCCTCCACCGATGAGATCAAGGGCAACAGACGCATCGCAAAGGTGTTCACTCCCGAGCGCGGTGCTGATTGGAGACGCGAAAAGATTGCCATCTGGAAAAAGGCTGTCAGCCGCTGTCTCGATTGGAGATAATACATACAAAAACACGGCAGATAATTTTCTGCCGTGTTTTTTCTTTACCCTTTTATTACTTTGTTAAGTTTATCCGTACCACTTTTGGTAATTAAATAAATGACGAGCCATACAAGAGCATACCCCACCGCAAAAATCACGGTAAAGACAACGAACGGAATTATTCCATCGGCAAGCCACTTATTAGTTATATAAACCACCGCATATCCAAAGTACAAAATTATACCGTGGGCGGTTATTGCCGTTGAAAGTCCTATCTCCTCAATCTGAAATACAACGGTTATTCCACCTGCCAGGAAAGCAAGGCAACTTATCGTAAATATGCCAAGCACCATATCTACCACCGAAACTGATGCAACAACACCGAAAAGGTTGAGGAAGCCGTAAACTATTGCAAGGACGATGGGGCCAAATCCCATAGCAAAAAGTCCTCTCTTTATAAAATCCTTATAGTATTTTCCTATTATTTTCATACCTTAAATCTCCTTTTAATTTCTGAGAAGCATCTTCTTGATACGTAATCCTTGTATCCGCATTTAAATATTGCATCAACTCCGCCACTAAAGGTCGTTTTAAAACAGGAGATTGTTCTTCCATTAGCAATGCTGGATTTATTTATGCGGATAAAATAGCTTGGCAGTGCCTTCTCTATATCCGAAAGGCTACCTGAAGTACGGTATTTATTTGCGTGTTTATCAATCACGTACACCCTTCGATCGATCACCGTTATACACTCTATCTCGGCGAATTTTAGCGTCAACAGTTCATAATCGCCGTGTACGGTTATCTCATCGTTTCCTACGTATGAAAGGACAAGATCTTCAATTTTCCTAGTTAAATCATTGGCAGAATGCACCTTAGCAACAATCTCTTCCTCGCATCTTTCATCAATTATAAGTTTGAATTTCATTTTTTCTCCTTTTTTTGCCAAGAACACAATATCTTAAAAACGGTGTTCTTTCAATCAACCAATTTAAAATTGGAGTAAGTACTACCATTGCAATTAAAAGAATTATTCCCTTTGCCAATGCCGAAATATCTACAAAATATTCGAGTAAAAGATATCCGACAACCGTCAGCACAAGGTAATGTAAAACATAAAGTCCAAATGATATTTTATTAAGATAACTTAAAACCTTATTGGTTTTATCCAGCCATTTTTTTGCCCCGCCTATAATTGCCAGAACGGTAAACCAAGCATAAAGATTAGTGACAAAGCTTTTAAGAACCTCGTCCGAGGCGTAATTTTTCCCAAAATGCAGTAACATATAGATTATTCCAAGTATTAACGCGCAGATGCTCGTTATAGGAAGCATTTTTACGCATTTTTCGATTACTTTATCAAAATAGAAGAATAAATAACCAAGGAAGAAGGCTACGCCATAAATTCCGAAACGATACACACTTATAACCGGAACATTCAAAATCTGCGCACCAAAGAACGTCAAAGCACCAAAACCAATCAATATGATTTCGTTAGATTTCTCGCAAAGATTATCAAGCTTTTCGGTAGTAAAACGCTTATAAAAAATAACAATCAAAAGCGAAAATATAAAAACCGTTTGTGAAAACCACAAAGGTCCCGTTCCGCTTATTGCAGCAATCGGATACACCAAAGCGGGAGGCATATATTCAAGTCCGCCGCCAACCTTAATATTTATATATCCGCCTATCCATTGTAATGCAAAAAGCCCCAGCGTTGACGGAATTATAAGCTTTCTTACTCTTTCTCTCAAAAAATCTTGTTTTCCGCGTTTTTCTATCGAATGCCTCGCGGCTATTCCAGACACCAAGAACAGCAAAACCATAAACCACGGATAAACAAATGTACATATAGCATCGTAAAGCCAAAATCCATCGCCATTTGCAAATCCCGTTGGTATACCAACACCGTTAAAAAGATAAAACGCGTGATAAATAATTACCAAAATAATGGTAAACGAGCGAATGTTGTCAAGATAAAATTTTCTCTTCATAAAAATCTCCTTTCCCCTGCTAAAAACAGTATAGCACAAGGAAAGGAGAATTTGTTGATTTTTGTATTTTCGGTATATTTTTCGGTTCAAACGGCTTTCCTGACAAAAAGAGCAATCCTGAATTTTAAACTTTTAGGTATATTCCTTGTATCAAAGGAGCCATTGACATCACAAAACAGAGGTTTTCGCGAAGCGCCTCGGCATACTTAAAGGTCGTATATTTATCATTTAATGGCATAAAGCTCATTTGAAAGCCTTACAAAATCCTCGGTAGAAAGACGCTCGCCACGGATCTTGGGATCAAAGCCACACCTTGCGATAGCATCGGCAACCTGCTCCTTTGTGAAGCCGCCAAGCTTTGCGGTAAGCGCATTTTCAAGGGTCTTACGGCGCATCTCAAAGGCCGCCTTGATACAGTTGCGGAAAAGCTTTTCGTCCTTGATGTCAAAGGGGCACTTATCGTAAAGATCAATTCGAACCACCGCGCTATCGACCTTGGGTGCAGGGATAAAGCAGCCTGCCGAAACCTTAAAGAGCTTACGAACGTTGCCGTAATAACCCAAAATCGCGGTAATTGCACCGTAATCCGAGCTTACTGCCTTGGCAGAAAGTCTTGCAGCCACCTCGTTCTGCACCATTACGGTAATAGTAGAGAATTTAACCCCCGACTCAAGAAGGTACATAAGAATAGGAGTGGTGATATAGTAAGGCAGATTTGCACATACGGATACGGGCATTCCCTCAGAATACTCCTCCACAAGCTTAGCAAGATCAACCTTCATAATATCCTGATTAATAACGGTTATGTTGTCATAATCAGCAAGTGTCTTATTAAGCACGGGGATAAGTCCGCGGTCGATCTCAACCGCAACCACCTTCTTATAGCGCATAGCCAGCTCTTGAGTAAGACAGCCGATACCGGGACCGATCTCAAGAATCATACGCTCAGAGGTGTCCGCACAGTTGTCGGCAATGTCCTCGGGAATTATTCTGTTGGTAAGGAAATTCTGTCCGAATTCCTTGTGGAATGTAATTCCTGCATCCGCCATAACAGACTTGATGACGTTAATATTACAAAGATCCATATCTACTCCTTATTAATAAAAACGGAGAGGCGATTAGCCTCTCCAATCGATCTGGAGCTGGTAGTGGGACTTGAACCCACGGCCTGCGCATTACGAATGCGCTGCTCTACCAACTGAGCCATACCAGCAAACAATCGCCTATATATTTTAGCACTTATGATGGCCTTTGTCAATAGTAAAAGCGAATTTTTAAGCTCGGCAGAGTTTTTCTGCCGAGCATTGTTTATTTGAGCTTATAAATAAGCCTTCTTGTCATTTCAAAGGGAATCAGGGTTAGGGCGAGGAGAATTACAAAGCTCACCTCGTGTGCCTTAAGGGGCACGCACCGAAACACCTCGCCACCGAAATAAACCATCAGCATCTGAATTGCTGAAATCAAAAGCATAATGAAAATAAAGGGCTTATTCTTCCCTATATTCGACATCAGCCAAAGCCTTGAGCACCTGGCTAAGAAGCAATTTACTATCCCCATAAAGATAAACAGGACGTAGAAGGCGGTGTAAAATCTATCTGTTGGCAGACCGTCGCCGTACATCTGCCGTATAATCGGTGAGGATAGAAAAACCACAGATAAAAGAAGCGTATAAGCACCCGTCATACATATCTGGTGCAGCATCTCGCCCGACAGTATCTGCTCATCTCGGCTCTTGGGCTTCTCGCGCATATAGTAATCAAGGGGTGGCTCACCTGCAAAGGCAAGACCTCCAAGGGTGTCCATAATTATGTTTACCCAAAGCATCTGTATAATGGTGATGGGGGTATCCACCCCTATAAACTGACCGATAAGAGAAACACCGCAGGCCGCCAGATTCATCGTCAGCTGGAAGGTAATAAACTTGCGTATAGACTTGAAAATCGTTCTGCCGTAAAGAACGGTCTTTGAAATGGCAGAAAAGCTGTTATCAAGAATAACAATATCCGAGGCACTTTTCGCAATATCGGTGCCACTACCCATGGCAAATCCAACGTCGGCAAGCTTTAAGGAGGGAGCGTCATTTATTCCGTCTCCCGTCATACCAACCACAAGGTCAAGCTCTTGGGACAGACGTACAAGCCTTGTTTTATCCTGTGGGAGTGCACGGGAAATCACGCGGATTTTTGGGAGTATACTCTTGATTTCATCATCCGTCATTCCCTTCAGCTCCTCTGCCGAAATAACAAGATGTCCTGCCCTTGGATTAAGTATGCCACACTCCTCGGCTATGGCAGATGCGGTCTCCTTGCCATCACCTGTAACCATCACCACCTGTATTCCTGCAGATATAACCGCTCTTACCGATTTATATACGTCAGCTCTTATTTTATCCTTCATCACGATGAGAGCCACGAAGGTTAAACCACCGCAATTTTCCTCATCAGCCATAGCAACACCTATGACTCGCTGACCGCTCCTTGCCGCCTCCAGATACTCATTATATACCGCAGGAGCATTGAGCCTTATTATGTCACCGTCCGCGTTAAGTGCAGTCTTGCAGGAGGACAAAATCATTTCTGCCGCACCTTTTATCA
This sequence comes from Eubacteriales bacterium, assembly GCA_045632145.1. Taxonomy (GTDB): domain Bacteria; phylum Bacillota; class Clostridia; order Oscillospirales; family CAG-272; genus UBA1740. Next base: position 37,597 of record JAZQWB010000012.1, read on the forward strand.
GGGTTTTTCCATTTTTCAAGGTTACAGAGGAATATTTCTTCTCGCTGGAAAAGGCCTCTTTTCTTATTACCTGGCACTCGGGAACCTCTGCAGAAAGAAAAAAGTCATATATTGCTTTATCGGTAGCGTTGCCTCCTGTGACGGTGCTTGCGGCTGCAACAACGTCAGTATTATACCTTGCTGAAATTGAGAGAATTTCGTATATTCTAGGCATTTTTTTAAGAGCCGCAAGCCCCTTGCAGCTACCCGATACGGTTACGATTTTCTCGCACTCGGGTCTTCCCGAGGTAATTGTTCCCGTCTTGTCGGTAAAGAGTATATTCATCGAGCCTGCCGTTTCGATTCCAACAAGCTTTTTCACCAGGATATTGTCGCGAAGCATCTTCTTCATATTGGCTGACAGCACCACCGTAATCATCATTGGTAGTCCTTCAGGGGCAGCAACTACAATCATGGTTATCATAAGCGTCAAGGCGTTTACAAGACAGCTGATCAAGCCTTGATAATCGGTCAAAAAGCCTATTATTTTATCCGCATCAAAGCCGTTATCAATTACGATTGCATTAAATAGATAGGTTAATCCCACAACAGCGGCAACAATATAGCCTATCCTGCTTATCTGCTCTGCAAGTCTGCCAAGTCGAAGCTTCAGAGGGCTTTCTCGCGTCTCGGTCTGCACGTCCTTTGCTATCATACCGTAGTAGGTTTCACCACCTACGCGAAGCACACGCATAATTGCATTTCCGTCGGTAATAACGGTGCCGCGAAAGACTCTGCCAACAGAGGTAAGATCCCATTCATCCGAAGGTGATAAAGTCTTTAAGCACTCGGCGCTCTCTCCGTTAAGAGCCGACTGGTCCACCATAATCCTGCCGCCTAGTATCTCACCGTCGGCCTGAATTTTCTCTCCATTAGAAAGATAAACCACGTCTCCCACCACAAGCTCCGAAGGTGGTAGCTTTATAATTTCACCGTTACGAAGTACGTTTACGGGGCCGTCAAGCCCTTCGTCGCAAAGCTTCTCAAAGGCCTTCTCACTCCTGTATTCCGAAAGCGTGGAAACGAAGGTGGAAAGAAATATGGCAATCACAATTCCGCCCGTCTCAAGATAATCCACGCTCTTAAAGGTGAAAATCACCTGTATTATCAATGCAATTATTAGTATTCTGATAATCGGGTCGGACAGGTTTTCAAGAAATCTCTTAAAGAAGCTCTTTCCCTTTTCCTTTTTCAGCGAGTTGTCACCGTGCATTCTCTTTGATTGCTCAACCTCTTTGGCCGTTAGTCCCTTTATTCTGCTTGTCATTCTTATCTCCGCCTCATTAGTAATATTAAACTATATGAAGCGTTTTTTATAAAAATGAAAAAAGAGCCATCAATGATGGCTCTTTTTTGACCCGCATGGCCGTGTAAAGTAAAGTTTTAACCCGGTCTAACCAGGTGGGTGTCCTCTCTATCTCTTTGCGCTTCCAACGTCCGCTTGGAAAGGGTCATCATTTAAGACAATCGCTCTCGGCGGGAGGCCTGCATCCCGTAGACAGAAGTTTATCCGGACTCCCTTGCAATGTGTGTAGGTTCAAATATACTATTATCACGCACCACGCAGGATGAAAAATGCTAATAATTAGTCCTCGTCGTAGTCTGCTTCACCGAAGAGAAGATCGTTGAAGTATTCCTCTACCTTCTCAAACTCGTCGTCATCGTCGATAGACTCAAGAATGATGTCCTCGCCGTCCTCGCTGACTCTGAGGATAACGTACTCGTCGCACTCCTCCTCGTTTGCAGGAATAAGAGCGAAGTAAAGCACCTCGTCGATGGTTGCTCTTGCGATAAGCTGGAAGTCAAGCTCCTCACCGGTGTCCTCGTCAGTAAGAGTGTAAACGATGTCACCAAGCTCGTCGATTTCTTCCTCGTGAATGTTCTTTTCCATATCTGCCATGATAAAAATCTCCAATCTTTTGTACTGATTATATTTTATAATAATTTAATTATATTGTCAAGTATTTTTTTGTTAAATTAATTCTGTAAGAATACTGTTACTTACGTAAAAGCCCTTTTCGGTAAGAGAAAATCTGTCACCCGATATCCTCGCATATCCTTCATTTATAAGAGAGTCAATTTTTTCCTCTCGGCCTGAAATAAAGCTATGCAAAAACCTAGTCTCGTATTCCGAAAGAGAGATTCCCTCTGCCGTACGAAGTCCAAGCATAACTCTTTCGTATGCCGCACTGTCATCGTCAATAGTCTCTCTATTAGAATATTCTGTATAATTTCCGCTCAAATATACGGCAACGTCATCTGTATTACCAAAGCGAACGCCCTCATAGTAAGAGTAGGCGGAAAGACCTACGCCGATATACTCCTCGCATCTCCAGTACTTAAGATTGTGATGGCACTCCTTGCCATCCCTTGCGTAATTGGAAATCTCGTAGTGATTATATCCTGCCAAACCAAGGGCATCTGCAGCAAAGTAATACATATCGCACTCCTCATCCTCACTGGGAAGCGGAAGGCTATCCTGCATCCTATATAGCGGAGTGCCCTCCTCTAAAATAAGACCGTAAAGAGAGATGTGCTCGGGGGATAGAGCCTTGATTTTCTTAAGTGTCAAGGCAAAGCTGTCCAAGGTCTGCTCGGGAATACCATACATCAGATCCACGTTGATGTTACTGATGCCGCATCGACGCGCCATAGCAAAGGCCTCGGCAAAATCATCGTAATTATGAATTCTGCCCAGTATTTTCAGCTCATTATCGTGAATTGACTGAAGTCCAAAGCTGAGGCGGTTAACTCCCATACTTGTAAGAGCCTTAAGCTTTTGCTCATCCACAGTCCCGGGATTTGCCTCCATAGAGAACTCTACGTCCTCTGTGACGGAGAAGGTGTCCTTGATTGCAGCAATGATTTTACCGAGCTGCCCCTCGTCGAGAGTGGTGGGTGTTCCTCCACCGAAGAATATGCTGTCAAGAACAATTCCCCTGCCCTGATACCCTTCAATCTCGCGACAAAGTGCACTCACGTACTCATCCTTGAAATCACGTTCCTTGCCGGAAAAGGAGCAAAAATCACAATAATTACATTTTCTTACACAAAAAGGTATGTGAACGTAAAGACCGATAGGCTTAGTTGTCATCGTCAAGTCGCAGAACCGCCATAAAGGCCTCGGGGGTAACCTCAACGCTACCCAGCTTACGCATCTTCTTCTTACCTTCCTTCTGCTTTTCAAGCAGCTTCTTCTTACGTGTGATATCACCGCCGTAGCACTTGGCAAGAACGTCCTTGCGCATTGCCTTTACAGTCTCACGCGCGATAATCTTAGAGCCGATGCAGGCCTGAATGGGAATCTCAAAAAGCTGACGCGGAATATTTTCCTTAAGCTTCTCTGCAATCTTTCTTGCTCTGGTATATGCTCTGTCCTCAAACACGATGAAGGAGAGTGCGTCAACCACCTCACCGTTAAGCATAAAATCAAGCTTAACAAGTTTAGACTGCTTATATCCCTTAAGCTCGTAGTCGAGAGATGCATATCCCTTGGTACGGCTCTTAAGTGCATCAAAGAAGTCGTAAATAATCTCGTTAAGAGGAAGCTCGTAGTGAAGCTCCACGCGCTCGGTGTCCAGATACTTCATATCGATGAACACACCGCGTCTCTCCTGGCAGAGATCCATAATACCGCCAACGTAATCGGTGGGGGTAATAATAGTAGATTTCATAATAGGCTCGTATGCCGTCTGAATCTCGTCTGCTGTGGGGAACTTGGAGGGGTTGTCGATCATAATGGTCTCACCTCCACGAATATCTACCTTATAGATAACCGAGGGGGCAGTTGTGATAAGATCAAGATTAAACTCTCTCTCAAGTCGCTCCTCAATAATCTCCATATGGAGAAGGCCGAGGAATCCACATCTGAAGCCGAAGCCAAGGGCTACCGAGGTCTCAGGCTCGAATACAAGAGAGGCATCGTTAAGCTGCAGCTTCTCGAGTGCATCGCGAAGATCACCGTATCTTGCACCGTCGGCAGGATAAATACCCGAGTAAACCATGGGGTGCACCTCGCGGAAGCCGTCAAGAGGCTCTGCGGCAGGATTATCCGCAAGAGTAACGGTATCACCCACTCTGGTATCACCTACAGTCTTGATAGACGCGGTAATATAGCCTACCTCACCTGCAGAAAGCACGTCTGCCTTCTTAAGACCGAAGGGCTCCATTGTACCTACCTCAACAACGTCAAACTCACTGCCCTGTGCCATAAGTCTGATTCTGTCACCAGCCTTGATCTCACCGTCAAAAATACGGATATAAACCACAACGCCAAGATAGGGGTCATAGTGAGAGTCAAAGATAAGAGCCTTAAGAGGCTTATCCTTGTCACCCGAGGGGGCAGGAATATCGGTAACGATCTTCTCAAGCACGTCCTCGATATTAAGACCGTTCTTTGCAGAAACGGCAGGACAGTCCTCGGCAGGAATACCGATAATATCCTCGATCTCACGTCTTGCACCCTCAATATCTGCAGATGCAAGGTCAATTTTGTTTATAACGGGCAGAATCTCAAGGTCATTGTCGATCGCAAGATATGCGTTGGCGAGAGTCTGTGCCTCTACTCCCTGAGTCGCGTCGACTACAAGCAGAGCACCCTCGCAAGCCTTAAGCGAGCGAGAAACCTCATAACCAAAGTCAACGTGACCGGGGGTATCAATTAAGTTATAGATGTAATTTTCTCCATTTTTCGCCTTGTAAGAAAGTCTGACAGCTCTTGCCTTAATGGTAATACCGCGCTCGCGCTCCAGCTCCATATTATCAAGCAGCTGCTCCTCCATATCACGGGTCTCAACCGTTCTGGTCTTTTCAAGAATTCTGTCGGCCAGAGTGGATTTACCGTGGTCAATATGAGCAATTATAGAGAAATTTCTGATATGCTGTTGTTTTTCTGTCACTTTTGTGTCCTGAGGATTAAACCTCTGTCATCTTTCTTGAATCTTTTTCGTATGCGAGGAGCTTTGCATCAAGGGCTGCCTGATCATCGCCGTGCGCAAGGAGATAAATCTTGATCTTAGGCTCGGTACCGGAGGGACGAACAATGATCTTATCCTCGTTCTTAAGAGTGTAGTAAAGAACGTCGGAGGAGGGCTGACCTGTGGTAGAAATCTCACCGCTCTCAAGGTCGCGAACCTCACCGCTCTTGTAGTCGCCTGCACTCTTAACAGCTACACCGCCAAGAGTCTTGGGAGGACACTCACGAAGATTCTGCATAACCTTCTTTCTGTTAGCAATACCGTCAAGACCCTCCATATAAATGTCGATAGTCTTTTCAGCATAAAGACCATAGGTCTTGTAAAGCTCGGTAAGTGCGTCGGAAAGGGTCATACCCTTCTTCTTATAGTAAGCGGTCATCTCGAGGATCATCATAGAGCCCTCGACCGCATCCTTATCTCTTGCATAAGAGCCGAGAAGATAGCCGTAGCTCTCCTCAAAGCCGAGAAGGAAGCCGCCAAACTTGCCCTCTGCCTCGTAGTTCTTGATAACCTCACCGATAAACTTGAAGCCGGTAAGAACGTCATGAAGCTTTACGCCGTTGTCCTTTGCAATCTTATAAGCCATATCGGTAGAAACAAGGCTCTTTACACAGTATGCACCCTCGGGAAGAATACCGAGATCACGACGCGCCTTGATAACGTAGTCAAGAAGGAGAGCGCCCATCTGGTTACCCGAAATAGTCGCGAAATCACCCTTCTCTGTTCTGGTCATAACACCAACTCTGTCGGAGTCGGGGTCGGTAGCAATTACAAGGTCGGAGCCAACGAGGTTAGCAATGTCGATACCAAGCTTGAATACGGCAGGATACTCGGGGTTGGGCTTTTCAACTGTGGGGAAATCTCCGTTGGGAATCATCTGCTCATCAACGGTGTAAAGGTGCTTAAGACCAATTCTCTTGAATACCTCGGGAACAAGTCTGTAGCCTGCACCGTGAATAGGAGTATAAACTACCTTAAGCTCGTCTGCTACCTCCTTAACCGCATTAGCATTTACAGCGGTAGCCATAACAGCATCAAGATACTTCTCATCAAACTTCTCGTCAAGAATAGTGATAAGACCGGACTTAACGCCCTCCTCAAAGTCCATAATACCAGACATATCGAGAACGTCAAACTTTGCTCTCTCGGCAGAAACAACGTTAGCCTGCTCGGGAGCGATCTGTGCACCGTCCTCCCAGTATGCCTTGTAGCCATTGTACTCCTTAGGGTTGTGAGATGCGGTAATGTTGATACCTGCAATACAGCCAAGCTCGCGGAGAGCAAAGGAAAGCTCGGGAGTGGGACGAATACTGTCAAATATGTAGGACTTAATGCCCGCGCCTGCAAGCACACACGCGCTTACGCGAGCAAACATATCCGAGTTATTTCTGGAGTCAAAGGCGATAGCAACGCCTCTCTCCTCACCACCTGCGAGCTTGATAAGTGCAGCAATACCGCGAGTGGTCTGTGCTACGGTAAAGCGGTTCATAGAACCGATACCCATATACATTGTGGAACGGAGACCTGCTGTACCGAAGTCCATAGGAGCGGTAAATCTAAGTGCCTTTGCCTCCTCGTTATTTGCGATAGACAGGAGCTCTGCGCGTTCTTCATCGGTAAGAACCGAAGAATTAAGCCATCTCTGATATTCGATGTTGAACATATAGAAAATTCCTTTCGCGTTTATAATTTTTATTTTTTTAATTACTGATTACAAGCCTCTTCAAGTGCGGTTGCGAGCTGATCGGGACAGGAGGTGGGCTTGAAGCCACACTTAATACCCTTAATCTTAGCGATAGCATCCTCTACCTTCATACCAACAACGAGAGCTGCAACACCCTGAGTGTTACCTGCGCAGCCACCAACAAACTTGCAGCTGGTGATAACGCCGTCCTCGGTATCAACGATAATAGATCTGGCACAAACGCCCTTGGTTGTAAATTCAATATGCTTTGTCATAATAGTATAAATCCTCTTTTTTCATAGTGATACATAGTAATTATACAATAAAGTTATAAAAAATGCAATATATTTTCAAATATTTTAACACAAATAAAAAAAGAAGAACCAGCAAAAAGCTGGTTCCTCATGGTGCCGGTAGTCGGGGTCGAACCGACACGGTATTGCTACCTTCGGATTTTGAGTCCGACGCGTCTGCCAATTCCACCATACCGGCATGGTGCAACCTTTCAGTCGCAGGTAGTATTATATCATAGAATTTCTGAAAAATCAATACCTTTTGGAAAGTTTTTTGCAACGAAAGATTAAATGCAATTACTTGCCAAGAGTAATGACGGTAACACCTGCATCACCCTCACCGTATTCACCGTGACGGTAGGATTTGATTCTTCTGTCAGACTTAAAATACTTCCAGAGTGCAGCTCTTAGAGCACCTGTACCCTTTCCGTGAATAATGCGAACGGTAGGCATTCCTGCAAGCACTGCATCGTCGATATACTTATCAACAACGAACCAGGCATCGTCACCTATCATACCTCTTACGTCAATCTCGGGCTTGAAGGTGGAAACTATTGTCTTTTTAACCTTACCCTCATTCACCTTGGGAGTATTGTCGGAAATATACTTAACACTACCGTCAAGAAGCCTCAGCTTATCCTCGGTGACCTTGGTTTTAAGAACGCCCGAGGTTACGGAAATCTGTCCCTTCTTGTCTGCAAGGGCGGTGACTGTACCCTCCTTGTTTATTGTGGTAAGGAATACCTTATCTCCAACCTTGAGGGGTCTTGGCAGCTTATAATTTTCATCGGCAGCAATCTCGCGAATGTCGATGCCCTGCATAAGAGCCTCGCTCTCACGCATTCGCTTACGCATTTCTTCACGCGCGGAGAGCATCATTTCATTGCGCTTGTCCTTATCCTCCTGCTTGCGGAGATCCTCAAGCTGACGGAAGATAAATTCGCTGGACGCACGTGCACTTTCAAGAATCTGCCTTGCTTTAAGTGTGTTTTTCTGTATTTCTTCCTCGCCGCGAGCAATCTTACGCTTTATCTCTTCCTCGGCATTTCTCTTGAATTCCTCGTACTCTCTGCGCATTTTCTCGGCCTCTTCACGTGCCTTTTCCATCTCAATGCGGTTGGTATCAAGACGCTCGATTACGTCCTCAAATCTCTTGTTTTCACGTTTGATAAGCTGACCTGCACGGCTGATTATCCTCTCGGGAACACCAAGCTTTTCGGATATTGCAAAGGCATTTGACTTACCGGGAGTACCCACCACAAGCTTGTACGTGGGTCTCAGAGTCTCAACGTCAAACTCGCAGGATGCATTCTGCACACCGGGGGTTTCGAGAGCATAAACCTTAAGCTCTGCATAGTGGGTGGTGGCCGCCGTAATAGCTCCCTTTGCACCCGTATATTCAAGAATAGAAATAGCAAGAGCCGCACCCTCGATAGGGTCAGTACCCGAGCCAAGCTCATCAAAGAGCACAAGTGATTTATCGCTTACACTGTCGATCATTCCTGCCACGTTTACCATATGGGACGAGAAGGTGGAGAGCGATGCCTCAATGCTCTGCTCGTCACCGATATCCACAAGCACCTCGCTGAAAATACCCATAGTAGAGTTTTCAAGCGCGGGTATCTGCAGACCCGACTGTGTCATAAGTGCAAAAAGACCCAGGGTCTTAAGCGTAACCGTCTTACCGCCCGTATTGGGACCTGTGATAATGAGGGTATTATATCCGTCACCGATAGCAACGTCAATGGGAACGACCTTGCTTCTATCAATAAGGGGGTGTCTTGCCCTTCTGAGCCTGATAACCCTTTCATCTACAATATTAGGCATCTCAGCCTTCATCTGTATAGCAAGAGTTGCACAGGCATAATAGAATGCAAGCTCGGTTATGTTATGATAGTTAAGAGAAATAACCGCACAGGCATCACCGCATTCTGCCGAAAGAGATGCTAGAATTCGCTCTATTTCCCTTTCCTCCTCTGCCGCCAGAGTCTTAAGCTCGTTATTGGCCTCGACAACGCTGATAGGCTCGACGAAGAGGGTCGCGCCCGACGCAGAGGTATCGTGTACAAGACCCTTGATCTCGTTTCTGTACTCCGCCTTTACAGGTACAACGTATCTGCCGTTACGCATGGTAACAAGGTTCTCCTGAAGATACTTCAGCCTTACACCACCAACGTAGCTCTGCAGGGTGTCCTTGATTTTATTGTTTGCAAGACGGATCTTACGTCTGATGTCGGCAAGCGCAGGACTGGCCTCGTCGGCAATCATATCCTCGGAGAGGATAGACCTGGTAATCCTGTTTTCAAGATCGCGGTTAGGCATAAGTCGGGAGAACAGCTCGTCTAGAGATGTCTCAAAGGTCCTGTCCGCGCTGCCGTAATCGGAAACCGATCTTGCAGAATGGTAAAGAGATGCTATTTCAAGAAGCTCCATGGGTGAAAGGATAGCACCCTTGTATGCTCTCTCGGCCGCAGATACCACTCTCTCCTGTGCAGAAAAGGAGGGATAACCCTTGGTGTTAATCAGCCTCTTTGCATCATCGGTTTTCTTCTGCCTTGAGCAAACGAGCTCAAAATCGTCGGTGGGAGAAAGCGAAGCCGCCCTTGCCTTTGCGCCATCTGTAGAGGCACAGGAAATGAGCATCTTTATTATTTTGTCATATTCCAGAGTGGAAAGTGTTTTTGCTGTAAATAACATTTAAAGCTCCGTTTTAGCGCATAACGCTTTTATAAAATTCAAGTGATTTAAATGAATGTCCTAATTGGTTTAAAATATATTCCTCGGTGGCTCTTGAAAAGAGTCGCATATCCTCGTCGGAAATATTAAAAGAAAAGACCCTTTCAATAGGAGAATATATGGAATAACCGAGCGCCGTCTTTGCTCCCTCCGAAAGTATGCACAGTATGTGGGTCTCGTGGGGGTCGGCATGCTCTATATGCATTTTCTCGCGCTTTTCGTGACAGGAACGGCACTCAATTACACCGCCCATAATATCGAAGAAAAAGTCGCCAAGCTTCTCGTCGCAGCTGTTGCAGGAAAGAACGTCGGGCATAAATCCGAGAATGGAAACCGCCCTGATTTCAAAAACTGCCTTAATTTTTGCTACGGAATACATATTTTTCGATATAGCATAAAGCGAGTTAAGTGAGAGCCTCAACAGGTCGCGCTCTGCCTCTGCGACGGTAACGTCGGAAAGCACCTCGCAAATATAGTTGGCAAGCGCAAGCCCCTCAATGCTCTGTCTTATATCAAAGAAGTTCTCGATAAGCTCGGCTTCCTTAATCTGGTACTTGTCCCCATGCTTATAAAGAATATATCTTCCGTAGCAGAACTGCATTGTAGCAGCCATCTTTCTGCTCTTCAACGATCTGGCACCTCTCGCAAGTGCGGTCATAGTGCCGTTTTCCTCGGTAAATATGGTAACCAGTCTGTCGGTCTCCTTGATGTCAACCGTACGAATGATAAGCCCCTTAACCTCGGTGGTCATTATTCCTCTTCCTTAAATCCGAAGTCGGAGATGTTAAAGCCGGAGTCACGCCAGTTTTCCTTTACTCTTACGTAAAGGTCAAGGTATACCTTGGAGTCAAGCATCTGCTCGATATCCTGACGTGCGTAGGAGCCGATCTTCTTGATAAGAGAGCCCCCCTTACCGATAATGATGCCCTTATGAGACGCCTTCTCACAGTATATCTCTGCACGGATAGAAACAAGCTTGCCCTCTTCCTTCCACTCCTCGATAGTAACCGCTGTACCGTGGGGAATCTCCTCCTCAAGCATACGGAGAAGCTTCTCACGGATGATCTCGGCAACAATCTGTCTCTCGGGCTGGTCGGTAACGATATCGTCCGGGAAGAACCACTCGCTCTCGTGGAGAAATTTCTCGCACTCGGAGAGGAGAATATCAACACCCTTGCCGTTCTTTGCAACCATAGGAATTACAGCCTCAAAGTCGAATGCCTCAGCATATGCGGCAATAGTCTTTGCGATATTCTCGGGACGCACTGTATCGGTCTTGTTGATTACAAGAATCGCGCTGAGTCCCTCAGACTTAAAGCGCTGAATCATATTAGCCTCGATGTCACCAACGCTCTCTCTGGCCTCAACCACGAGAATGGCACTGTCAACACCAGCGATAGTCTGGGACGTGGTCTTTACCATATAATCACCAAGCTTTGTTCTCGCCTTGTGCATACCGGGGGTATCAAAGAAAACGTACTGGTTATCTCCTACTGTATGTATGCCGGTAATTCTGTTTCTGGTAGTCTGGGGTTTCTTGGAAACGATAGCAACCTTCTCACCAAGAATCGCGTTAAGAAGGGTGGATTTTCCTACGTTGGGTCTACCTACTATTGCAATAAAAGCCGTTTTTTTCATTTTCTATATCCTGTTCTTAAAATTTAAGTGTTTCAATAATCTCTCTCTGTGCAAGGCACTGTGCTTCTTCGTCATCCTCGCTTCTCTCGTGGTCATAGCCAAGAAGATGAAGGGTGGAATGAATTGCAAGGAAGGCTATCTCACGTGTGGTGGAGTTGCCGATTTCTCTTGCCTGCTCTGCCGCTCTCTCCACAGAAATAACAATATCACCGAGAGTAAGGCTGCCGTCGGGATTGAGCGGAGGCTCATCCTCGTTCTCAAAATCGTACATCGGGAAGGACAAAACGTCTGTTGCACTGTCCTTATCTCTGAACTCATTGTTAAGCTTCTTTATATATTCATTGTCACAGAAGGTGACGGAAAGCTCTGCACCGTAGGGGAATTCCTCATAATCAAGAGTAGCCTCAATAGCTCGTCTTACCGCGTACTTAAGGCTGTAATCGCACTCGGGGAAATTGCCCGTTGCGGAAAATGAAATGAAAAGATTAGTACCAAGCATTTGTTTTCTCCTTATTTCTTTTTGTCGTCTTTATGTTTATTTTGATTTTTTTCGTAATTTTCGTATGCGCTGATAATCTTCTTAACAAGATGATGTCTTACAACGTCTCTCTCGGAAAATTCGAATATACCGATGCCCTCGATGTTACCGAGTATTTTCGAGGCAATTGCCAAGCCACTCTTCTTGCCGAGAGGAAGGTCGGTCTGGGAAAGGTCACCAGTTACAACCGCCTTGGTATTATATCCGATACGAGTTAAGAACATCTTCATCTGCTCGGGTGTGGTATTCTGTGCCTCGTCGAGAATGATAAACGAGTCGTCAAGAGTTCTGCCTCGCATATATGCGAGAGGAGCAATCTCTATAGTTCCGCGCTCCATATGTCTCTGGTAATTCTCTGCTCCAAGCATCTCAAAGAGCGCATCGTAGAGAGGTCTAAGATAAGGGTCTATCTTGCTCTGCAGGTCACCGGGCAAAAAGCCAAGATGCTCGCCTGCTTCAACCGCAGGTCTGGTAAGAATAATTCGGGTAACGCTCTTGTTACGCAGAGCCTCAACAGCCATTGCTACAGCAAGGAAGGTTTTACCCGTACCTGCAGGGCCAAGGCCGAGAACAATGGTATTGTTCTTTATAGTTTCAACGTATTTCTTTTGACCTAAGGTCTTTGCCTTGATGGTTTTACCGCGGTTGGTAACGCAGATAACGTCCTTACCAAGACTCGCAGGGCTTTCGTCACAGTTGTCATTTACAAGCGAGATAACGTACTCCACGCTCTGCTCACTGACGGTCTCACCTGCACCGCTCATGTGCTTCAGATATTCAAGAGTTCTGGCAGCCTTGTCGGCATTTTCGGCCTCACCGCTGACAACGATAGCATCACCGTCATCGGTCTTGGTATTTCTATTTGAAATTCGCACGTCAAAGGCTCTCTCAATCTTACGCACGTTAACGTCAAAGGAGCCGAATATGGCCGCGGTTGCCTCACTTGAATTGGTCATTACTATTTTCTCGGTCACAGGCATTTTCCTTTCTACTCAACCTTAAATTCTACTTGCTCTGATACGTCGGACAGATAAACGATGTCCGACCACATTGTATAACCGCTTTCGGTAAACTCACCGTAGGTGCGAAGCCTTAAAAGGTCCGACAAAGACAGTCTTGCAGCAGTCAGCATATCAAGTCTGGAGGCTGCTACACTCAGAAGCTCCTCATCGGTATATTCTGCCTCAAGGCTGCTATACTCGGGCAGATAGCTGATGCTTACAGAAAAAGGTAATCTGCACCTACCGAAAAGCAAATATGTTTTCTCAGTATCTATTATATCACACTTGTTTGTCAAATTTCTATATAATTTGAAAATATTTAAAGATTTTTTGAAGAAATTTAGGCTAATCGAGTATATTCTGTTATCTTTTCTCACAGTTTTGTCGTATTTTCTGTCCACCGAGACCAAAATTCTCTCGCTGACACGCCCGAGGACTCTGCCCTCTGCCGCACAAAATCCGCCCCCTGCTCCCTCGGGCATAGCACCTACAATAAGTATATCACCCTTTTTCACCACGTCTCCAGGCTTTACGAGAGCTACACCCGAATTAACTGTTATCTCCTCAATTACACAGTCCTCAGAGGCAACGATATTAGCATATTCATATAACTGGGGCTTTGCCTCATCGACCGACTCCTTTTCCAGCACGGTCACATAGGCCACGCAGCCTCGTCTGTTAACGTTTATCCAGGATATTCTTTCATCACTGTCAAGGTATTTAAGCTCCACCTCACTTCTGTCAATAGTAGGCCAAAAATCTCCAATTCCCATACCGCATTCTTCAAGGCGTAAAGCAATGTCGCTGTCGGGAATATTAAGGTTACCCTCTATTCTCACGTCCCACACAAGAGAGGATGAGGCCACCATAATAACCAAGGAAAGCACCAGCGCTATGCCGTATGCAATCTTGTGATTCAGCCGCTTGTATCTACCGTACAGTCCCAAGGTCTCGGAATAGGTATAATCTATTCTGCCCTTAAATAAAGCTTGTATTTTAGCAAAATCTCTTTCTCTGACAATTAAGTCCCCTTCGTATCCTATACGCGAAGGAACCGATGCTCTTATCAAAATTGAGGATGCAAGGCTTAAATCATCGGGTGAAACACTTATCCTTCTATAACCGAAAATCAGGCAATCAATTCCTACCATACTTAAAGTCAATTCCCTCCACTCTGCCAACTATCTCGACGCTTTCATTCTCGTACACGTTAATAAAAAGCCTCTTTCCACGAACCGTTATCCGTCCGCCATGGCCCTTGAGATAAATGAATTCATCCGAAAAATCGCTGATTCCGATTATCCCCGAAAGTATGAGTGACAGTCCGCTGCGGCATCTGTTTGCCTCCATATGAAAGGAGGAAAGACCCTTCGTTATTTTCTCTTTATTCTTGCTATCCTTGGTCATTTACCTTCTCCCTTATACATAACATTCATCAGTAAAATGTATGCCTTGGAGGAATAAAAATGACGGCTAAATGTATAGAAAGCAAAAAGAAAAGCTTTGCCGCCCCCATAAAAGCGTTAATCTGCATCATCCTCTTTATTGCCTCTATTTGCTTTGGTAGTGCCTTAAAGGAGGGAGTGATATACGGCTTTAAAATCTGCTTTATGAATATTATTCCTACCCTATTTCCATTTTTTATTCTTTCCGACCTGTGGAGTGCTTATATTTCCTTTCCACCCGACTCAAGGCTTTTTGGACTACTTAAGCCTTTGGGTATTAACCATAACTCTCTTGATGCATTTTTAATCGGCAACGTTTGCGGATTTCCCCTGGGAGCTAAAATGGTAACTACAAAATACAATAGTGGAATTATAGGAAAAGAGGAGCTGACATCGCTGATTCCCCTCTGCACCAACCCCTCGCTCGCCTTCGTTGTATCGGGCATAGGAGCAGGACTACTAGGTAGCATAAAGATGGGCTTTGTACTTTATTTTTCCACCATAATCTCATCCGTACTGATATACCTTGCATTTCCCCACAAGTCAGAAAATGCAGAAAAGTCGGCATTTAAATCCAAGCAGAGCTTCTCTCTCGTTGATTCTATTAAAAGCGCGGGCATATCCTGCATAACCATTTCTTCCTTTATCATTTTCTTTTCTGCGATTATCGGACTTGCAAAATTCTTAATCAAAAATGAGATAATTCTCTCCATCGTATCCGCCTTTTTAGAGGTGGGCTCGGCTTGCAGCATTATATCCGAATATAGTAGTCTCTTAGACATATTTTATCTGCCCCTGATTGCATTTTCCCTTTCCTTCTCGGGCATATCGGTATTCCTCCAGGTCCTCTCGGTTGCCCCATCCGACTTATCAAAATGGAGGTACCTTTCAAGAAAGCTTCTGCAAGGCATACTCTCCGCAGGAATAACCTTCCTTATATTACAAATTTAAAAAGGACGCCCCGTAAGGAGCGTCCTGTCTGTTTTAAGGATTTATTTCGATTACAGTCGCGCTTTTAAGCTCAACCGTCGAGGAGTTATATCGGTAAATGGTAGAATATACAATAATCGTGTCACCCACCTTGGGTTTGCTTGTCATTGCATCGTAACGTTTACCGCTCTGGTCATACAGACCGTAAATCTGCATACGGTTACCCTTTTCATCCTCGATATAAAGATTTCCGTATGTAGTACTAGAGATAGATACTATCTTACCCTTGATGTAGTAAGTCTCGCTTGTAGATGCACCGACGCTCAGCTTGTTGCCTATTGCAAGCGCATCGGGAATAGAGGTGAGCGTGTAATCATCATGTTTAATCTCAAGTCTGCCCTCGCTAATCGCATCTTTAAGAAGATCTCGTGCAAAGGTCTCATAATCATAGTAATCTACAACGGTAAGACCGTTACGGGAATATGCCGCGGTATACATATCTACAACAACGTAATAGGTAGCATTGTTGGAGATGCTAAGACCCGAGCCATAGGAGCTGTATGCAATATAATAATCCGAGCTTGTAGAATTGATAAACTGACTCTTAAGATTGCTACCCGAAATGGTACAAAGCACGATTTCGTTATCAAATGGGAACAGGGATGCAAGGTCTGCATATCTCTTTACACCGGCGGTAAGGTTGTAGGGCTCTCTTGTACGGATAAAGCCACCGCCAAGAACGATGTTGTACTTGCTTCCCCACTTCTCAAGACCCGCCTCAAGATAAAGCTGTGCCATAAATGCCTCAATCTCGGAATCGCTGTAATTTCTTGATACAACACCGAGGTCGGTATATGCAAGCTCGATAAGATCTCCGTACTTTGCCTCAAGGTCCTCTGTGGGCTGGTGGTCTGCAAGATCCTTGTAATCGTTGCTGGAAATAATATTGGTCTGGTTTATCTTCTTGTTACCGTTAGCCTTGTTAACCGCGATCTCCGCGTGAGCAATACCCTGGTTCTCACCGCCTGTCTGGATATGATAAATACCGTTGCCATCAACAGTAATATATTCAGAATGGGTATGTCCCTCGAATACTATATCAACGTAGCCTGCAAGAGCCGAGCTATATCCGGACGTACCGTCATGGAGCGAATAAACGATAAGGTCAGCGCCTGCCTCACGAAGTCTGTTGGATTCTGCCTGCACAAGAGAAGTGAGCGCACTACCTGTCTTAAAGTAAACGTCCTCAACCTTGTCGGAGGAAATAGAAGAATAGCAATCACCGATAGCACCGATAATACCTATCTGGAGTCCGTCCTTCTCTATCATAATAGAGGGAGTACAGTAATCAGCAAGCTTGCCTGTGGAGTTGTTGTAAATGTTTATAGCAAGGAAAGGAAATTCTGCAACCGCAAGGTTATCTCTGATAGCATCCTCACCCCAGTCAAACTCGTGGTTACCGAGGGTCATAGCGGTGAAGCCAAGCAGATTCATCCATTCTGTAAGAATAACACCCTTGGTCATAGAGGACTCTGCAGAGCCCTGCCACATATCACCCGAGGAAAGCAGGATCATATGGTCATCGTAAGCAGACATATTCTCAAAATACGTACCGATCTCATCAACGCCGGGCTGGCTGTCACTGTCACAGAAATTACCGTGAAGGTCATTGAATACGTAGAAATCAAGAACAACGATAAGATACTCGTTACAGTCGTCGCAATAATCGTCGTTATTTGCATCAACGTGAATATTGTTTGCAGGAGGAGTGGTATTACCTGTGTTGTCATTACCCGAATCACCGTTACCCGAGTCATCGTTACCAGGGTTATCGTTACCGGGCTTGTCCTCACCGGACTCGTCCTTGACAGGATCGTCGTCATCGGGAATATTATCACCAAATCCGCCATTCTCGATGAAGCCGAGGATCTCCGACATGGAGCAGGAGGTGAACGAGAATAACGTACCACAAATAACAGAAATAGCAAGGATCAATGCTAAAATCTTTTTCATATTACATCTCCTAAAATAAAAATACCTTATTAGTATAACATATATAATAAATTATGTCAATTGAAATTTAAAAAATAAAGGTTTAATGGGTGAAGTTCAGCGCAATTTGAGCAAATGCAAATTTTCCAAGTTTTTCGGTAATATTTTTTTGTTCCTTTTTTAGCCAAACTGTCGAAAAATGTCATTTCGACAAACTAAATTGGTAAATTTTACCATTTTTATATATCAGGAGCGGTCGATTTTTTAAGCATTTTTACACCTTGATTTTCTCTCTATCTTGTGTTAAAATGATGTTGTTCGAGGAAATTACCATTTTTTACCATTTTATCACCATTAAAGGAGAAACCAACATGGATACCAACGCAAAAATCCTAATCTGCGACGAAAACATTGATGAAAGAAAGCGAATAGTTGACTTTCTTACAAAATCCGGCTTCCGCCATATCGACGAGGTCAGCGGCGGAGAGATTGCTATAGAGAAGCTTATGAACGGAGGCTATGACGTCTGTATGCTTGACCTTTGGATGTCCGGAATTGACGGCATAGGCATTATAAGAGCCACCCTTTCCTCACAGCTTAAAAGCAAGCCATCATTTATACTTATGTCCCCTATCAACAAGCAAAGCATTCTCATCGAGGCCTCTGAGGCAGGTGCAGATATCTGTATGCTAAAGCCCTTTGACAACGCATCTCTCGTTGCCCATATCGATTCCCTTCTCCGTATGCGCTCAAAGAGAGGTGATAACCTTTCGCTCTCAAGCTACAACGATATGGAGGCACAGGTTACGAAGATAATTCACCAGATTGGTGTTCCTGCTCACATTAAGGGATATCAGTATCTTAGAACGGCAATACTTATGACCATCGAGGACAACGATATTATTAACTCGGTGACAAAGGTGCTTTACCCCACCGTAGCAAAGAAATATCAGACCACCACCTCACGAGTTGAGAGAGCCATCAGACACGCAATTGAGGTTGCCTGGGACAGAGGTGATATCGATACCCTCAACTCCTACTTTGGATACACAATTCAAAACAGCAGAGGCAAGCCCACAAACTCCGAGTTTATTGCTATGATAGCAGACAATCTCCGCCTGAAATACAGATGCGCGGTGCTATAAAAAGAAAAAGGCGGACTTTCGGTCCGTCTTTTTCAAATATCAGTTATTAAAATAACGTCTACCCTCCATAGCACGATAAAGAGTAACCTCGTCGGCATACTCAATATCACCGCCGACAGGAATACCGTACGCAAGTCTGGAGACGCTTATTCCATAAGGCTCAAGCACTCTTGCAAGATATGCCGCGGTAGTATCACCGTGGGGTGTGGGGTTGGTCGCAATGATGATCTCCTGCACCTCGCCCGACTCCACTCGGGAAATCAGCTCGGCAATAGTAAGATCGTCGGGAGTTACGTTGTCAATGGGAGAAAGAACTCCGCCAAGCACGTGATATGCGCCGCGGTATCCCCTGACCTTTTCCATAACCATAACGTCCTTAGGCTGTTCAACCACGCAGATAACAGACTGGTCTCTTGTGTCACTGCTGCAAATATCACAAGCCTCGGGCGAGGGAGAAAGGCCAAAGCAGATAGGACATCTGTGAACGTCGCGCTTTACACCGTTGATTGCATCAGCAAAGCTGGCAGCCTCCGCCTCTGTAAGATTAAGAGTGGCAAAGGCATAACGGGCAGCAGTCTTGCTGCCTACTCCGGGAAGTCGTCTGAACTCCTCGATAAGTCTTTGGATAGGTGCAATATACTCAGCCATATCAAAACATTCCTGCGGGAAGATTCATATTACCTGTAATCTTGGACATCTCCTGCTGAGAAACAGCCTCAACCTTCTTGATTGCCTCGTTTACAGCAGCAACGATAAGGTCCTCGAGGGTCTCTGCATCATCGGGATCAATAACCTCGGGATCAATCTTAATGGAGAGAATCTCCTTCTTGCCGTTGATCTTAACGTTTACAACTCCGCCACCTGCAGAAACGTCGTACTCGCGTTCCTCAAGCTCGGCCTGAAGAGCCGCCATGTCCTCCTGCATTTTCTGCGCCTGCTTAAGCATGGACTGCATATTGGAAGGGCCTCCACCCATTCCCTGGGGCATTCTAACCTTCATATTTATTTCCTCCAAAAATTAATTATCTAAAAAAACTTTCAAAATCAGAATCGGGAGCAGAGCCCTTCGCATCCTTATCCTCAAGCACAAGCGAAATCTGCTGAGGAGTCTTTCCCTCCTGCTCGGCAATAACACCGCGAACAATAGCCATATCGGTCTCGCTACCCTTAAGCTTGTTAAGGAAAAATCCGCTCATTCTGATTACGTAGGTATCGCTGCCGTCCGTATAAACAGAGGCACCTGCAAAGCCCACAGAAAGTGATTTCTTAAGCTCTGCGATCTTTTTAAGAACCGTACCCCAATTTCCGTAAATGGCAAGATCCTTTTTCTCTGTCTTTTTGGTCTCGGCAGGCTTTTCCACATTCTGCTCTACTTTAACTACAGGCTTTTGAGGTTTTATCTCCTCTTTAACTGTAGTAGCGGCCGGCATAGGAACGCCAAGCTGAAGCATCTTAACAGCCTTCTCAAGCTCCTCTACTCTTAAAAGCAGAGCCTCGTTGTCAAGAGAAAGTCTGGCATCGCACATTCTTGTCAGGGTAATCTCTGCAATCGCACGCTTAGAATTAAGTGCACGCTGCATATCTGCCATAGCCGCCTCCATCATAGATGTGTGATAAGAGAGACGCGCCATTGTATATGCGGATGCAATAGCGGTAAGGGCGGAATACTCCGCGTCGGTAAGATCAAGATAAATCTTTGCTCTCTCGCTATTCTTAACGATCATAATATCTCTGTAGGCATCAATAATTTCCTGCCAGAATACAGAGAGATCACCGCTCTTCATTACGATATCATTGATAACCGAATATACCGTCTCGTAATCCGACTTGCCAACCGCCTCAATAATCTTAAAGGCACTCTCGCGGTTGCCGCTGCCTACGGTCGCAAAAACAAGAGCATCGTCAATTCTTGTATTCGCACCTGCACAAAGCTCAAGCAGACTGATTGCATCACGCATACCGCCTCTGGAAACACGTGCTATTACTCTGGCAGCATCCTCGGTAATCTCAATACCCTCGTTTTTAGAAATCTCAAGAAGTCTTGACATAATAACGTCGGTAGAAATGCGCTTAAAATCAAAACGCTGGCATCTTGAAACTATAGTTGTGGGAAGCTTATGATACTCGGTGGTCGCAAGGATAAATATAACGTATGTGGGAGGCTCCTCCAGAGTCTTAAGCAGGGCGTTAAAGGCCTGACCCGACATCATATGAACCTCGTCGATAATATACACTCTGTACTTAAGAAGTGCGGGAGTGAAGGCAATCTCATCCTGCATATCGCGTACGTCATTGATACCGTTGTTGCTGGCTGCGTCCATCTCAATTACGTCGGTCGCAATTCCTGCATCAATGCTACGGCAGGACTCACAGCAATTACAGGGATTACCGTTTATGGGATTCTCACAGTTAACAGCCTTGGCAAGTATCTTGGCACAGCTGGTCTTACCCGTTCCACGGGAGCCGCAGAAAAGGTATGCGTGAGAAAGCCTGTTGTTTGCCACCTCATATTTGAGAATATCGGTTATACCGTCCTGACCGCAAACGCCGTCAAAGTCACGGGGACGCCATTTTCTATAAAGCGCTCTGTAATCAGACAAAGACCCTTCCTCCTCAAAAAACAATAAAAGAAAAGCACGCGACAGCATACAATCTGCCGCCAACGTGCATTACTTAATCAAAATCTTCTCGATGTGTCGGAAAGAGCCATACACCCCTTCTTCGAAAATACCCTTACATACGGTAACCGCCATTTCTGCTCCGAACAGGCAACCTTGCGGCACACGTGATAAACCGCTTAATGCTGCTTGGTTCCCCACCTGACATGATTCACAGCCTCACGTTGCGCAAGACCCATTCTTCAACACAGAAAGTAACGGTGCAGTCTACACAAAGATAGCCCTCGGAGGGGGAATGAATCCCTGCTATAGCGGATTTCAGGTACAAGGCGCCGCTACTGCCCCGACTGGTATGACTCCATCCGACACACCGAAAATGCCGTTTACTAAACGACTTGATAATTATATCATATTAAAATAGAAAATGCAAGTATTTTTTAAAATAATTTACATTATAAATCCACCGCTGACGTTCATAACCTCACCGGTAATAAAGGATGCACCCTCACTCGCAAGGAACAATGCTGCCTCGGCAATCTCACAGGGTCTGCCTATTCTCATCAGGGGAGTTTCATCGCAAAGAGCGGCCTTGTCATCCTCGGACAAGCACTTATTCATCTCGGTCTCAATAACACCGGGGGCAATCGCGTTAACCGTAATTCCCGAGGGGCCAAGCTCCTTGGCAAGAGCCTTGGTCATACCGATAAGACCGGCCTTGGCGGTAGAATAATGGACCTCGCAGGAAGAGCCAACAAGTCCCCACATAGAGGTGATATTAATAATTCTGCCCTGCTTTCTTGACACCATAGAAGGGATAACCGCCTTGGAATAAAGAAAGGCTCCTGTCAAGTTAACACTAAGGCATCTGTTCCAGTCCTCAAGAGTAAGGTCGGTAAAGAGCGAGAAGGAGGAAACGCCTGCGTTATTAATAAGACAGTCAATATGGCCAAGAGATTCCTCTGCCAGCTTAACAGCAGAAAGCACCTCGCTCTCGATAGCAGAATCAGCCTTAATGCAGATAGCACCTGTGGCTTCTGCCAAGCTTTTCGCCTCGGTTTCCGAGCTTTTATAAGTAAATGCGACAGAATATCCCTTTTCGCTGAAAAGCTGGACCATAGCACGTCCAATGCCACGCGATCCGCCTGTAATCAATACTGTTTTCATATTTTACCCACAAAATTTTATTTTACATAATTATACTACTTTTTTTCATATATGTCAAGTCATTTCCACTTGACAAGCCTTATTATTTAGTTGTATAATCAAATCACAAAGGAGAAATAATATGCTTTTAATCATCAGCCAGAGCAAGAAAATTGCAAAAAGCGTGCAGGAAACCTTTTACTATATGAGCTTTCTTTCCTACGGTGCAACTCCCCACGAGGCACTATCCGAGGTTTCGGGTCTATACCGTGCTGTATTGATAATAAACCCCGAGGGATTCCCCGACATAAACGATTATGTCACAAGGCTCAAATCATATAATACCGCCCTTCCCGTATTCGCCTTTACCGAAAATGAAGAAAAGAGCTTTTACCCTGACGTGTTTGACGGTGTTTTCACAAGACAACACCTCACTCCCAGTCTTGCCTCTAAAATTATAGACTATGCCAACGAAAGCAATCGTGCTAAAATCGGTGACTACCGACTTGCAGGCTTCGATGCATCAAGTCGCACTCTGGGTGTCAGCTACTTTGACCGAAAGCTGACGCTTACCAAAACCGAGGCCATGATTCTGCGTATATTGCTGCGCGCATATCCTGTACCAATGAGCCAGGATGCAATAATCAAGTATGCCTTCCGTCCGTCTAATACGCCCGAGCTATCAAGTGTAAGAACTCACATATCTATTATAAACAAGAAGATGGAAAAGGCTCTTGGAAAGAAAATGATAGTTCACGCACCAAGCAAAGGATATCTTATCCTTACACCCGAATACGAAAAAATCATTTCCATAATGTAAAACGTACATGCCCACTCTCATATACTTTACAAATCCATAAAGAAAAGAGAGTGATATTTTGATTAAGCTTGGAGCACTTCTGCTTCGTTTTATATCCCTAGTTTTAGGAATTGAGAGTAACGAGAGCTTTCCGCCTCCATTGTCAAAGGATGAGGAAGCAAGCCTTTTCCTCAAGATGCAAGACGGGGATATGAGGGCGAGGGATAAGATCATCGAGCACAACCTGAGGCTCGTGTCCCACATTATAAGAAAATACTATTCATCCTATGAGTACCCTGACGAGCTTTTGTCGGTTGGTAGCCTGGGGCTTATCAAGGCGGTGGATTCCTTTAAGCCCACCTTTGGCACAAGGTTTGCAACCTACGGCGCAAAATGCGTACAGAACGAGATACTGATGTTCTTCCGCGCAAACAAAAAACGGGGTATGGAGATTTCTATCAACGACCAAATAGATATCGACAAGGATGGCAATCCCCTGACCTATCTGGATATTATCAGCCAACCCGAAACCATAGAGAGCGATCTAGATATGAAGGTACATATCGAAAGGATACGGTCGCTTGTTGACTCGGTATTATTGCCAAGAGAAAAGGAAATAATTGTTTTAAGGTACGGGCTTAAGGGTTATCAGCCAAGAACGCAGCGAGAGGTTGCAAGACATCTTGGCATTTCCCGTTCATACGTTTCACGAATTGAAAAAAAGGCACTTGAAAAGATGAAGGATGCCTTCGGGGATATAATTCCCTCCTTTGACGATTAAAAAGCATTTTACTGTATAAAAGCCTCAAGTTGTGGAAAAATAAAAACGGGCCGTACCGTATCCCGACGGAATCGGTCCATATTTCTAAATGAGGTACGGTCAAAAAATGAAGATTGTAAACAAGATTGCGCTTGCTTTAATAATTGTAGGCGCACTTAACTGGGGACTTGTAGGCCTCTTCTCATTCGACCTTGTTGCATGGATCTTTGGCGGTGCAACCGCTATTCTCTCAAGAATTATTTACACAGTAATAGCTCTTGCGGGTATATGGAGCATCTCCATGCTGTTTATGGATGACGAAGAAGTCGTAAGCACCCACGCGTAAAACCAAAAAGGCGGAGCGAGTCAAAAACTCGCTCCGTTTCTATTTCACTTACAAAAGCTGTCAATATAATGATCGATCGCCTGGGAGATGATTTTGATTGCAACATCTCTGTCCTGAACCTCATCAACCGCAGTATCCTTATTCTCAAGGTTCTTATAAACTCTGAAGAAATGGGTCATTTCATCAAAAACGTGCTTAGGAAGCTCGCTGATGCTCTTATACTGATTATTGTTGGGGTCATTAAACGGAATGGCAATGATCTTTTCATCATATCTACCGTTATCAATCATGGTTATAACGCCAATAGGATATGCGCGTACCAGCGACATGGGCTCAAGCTTTTCCGCACAGATAAGAAGCACGTCAAGCGGGTCACCGTCATCACCGTATGTTCTGGGAATAAAGCCGTAGTTCGCAGGATAGTGAGTAGATGTATAAAGAATACGGTCAAGGATAATATAACCCGTCTCCTTATCAAGCTCGTACTTTTTCTTGCTTCCCTTAGAAATTTCAATAACGCAAATAAAATCTTCAGGAGTTATTCTTTTGGGTGAAATATCGTGCCAGATGTTAGACATAATACGAAACCTCCTTCATAAATTGTACCCTTATTATACAACAACCGAAAAATAAAGTCAATTGTTTAATAAAACATTTTTCTTTTTTTGAAACAAAATCTATTTTTGTCATAAAATGCTAGTAGGAAACTTTCTTAAAAAATCTGTTTAAAACAAGAAAAAACTGACAGAATAATCTATGTAGAGAAAAAAAGAAAAGGTAAATAAAATGAACATAAAACGCGGTGATATATATTACGCAGATCTGAGTCCGGTCATCGGCAGCGAGCAAGGCGGCCTCAGACCTGTGCTTATCGTACAAAACGACGTGGGCAACAGATACAGTCCTACAGTAATTGCGGCGGCAATAACCTCAAAAATGAGTAAAACCAAGCTTCCCACCCACATTGACGTGCCCGGCGAGGATGCAGGTCTTGCGAAGGATAGCATCATCCTGCTTGAGCAGATCAGAACCATCGACAAGAAGAGGCTGAAGGAAAAGATGGGTCATCTTGACGAGGCTACAATGAACAGTGTCAACAATGCAATAGAGGTAAGCTTCGGTCTCTCGGGTGCAGGTACAAACGAGGGCTGACTCATACAGGAATATTTGCGCTACCACCTTCATAGATTTTACTATGGAAAATCTATAAAAGAAAATTAGAAAGGTAGCGGCTATGAACGAATATAAGCCCGAAGGATCATTAATCAAAACCGAAAAAAATTATCATTTACTGTCTTCAAGGGCAGGGCTTGAACGAGCACTTGAGGATCAGATAATACTGGAGGGCCCCGTAGTCCTCTGCGACCACAATTTTGATCTTCACGTACAGCTCCACTCTGGAATAAAAGGAATAATTCCTAGGGACGAGGTGGAGTATTCTACCTCGGGAGAGCCTATCAAGGATATCGCAATTCTCACACGCGTGGGTAAAACCGTATGCTTCAAGGTCATCGGCTTCAAGACCTCTCAAAACGGAGAATGTACCGCCATTTTATCAAGAAAAGCGGCACAAAGAGAGTGTGTAGAAAACTGGCTGAAAGCACTTTTACCCGGAGATATTATTCCTGCCAAGGTAACCCACCTCGAAAGATTCGGTGCCTTTGTGGATATTGGATGCGGACGCATCTCGCTCTTATCTATAGACTCCATTTCGGTTTCAAGAATATCGCATCCCTCATCAAGACTTGCCGTCGGAGATATGATTTACACCGTTGTAAGAAGCATCGACGAGATGGGACGAATATTCTTAACAGGACGGGAGCTGCTCGGCACTTGGGAGGAAAACGCGTCATTATTCTCCGAGGGGCAGACGGTCAGGGGAATTATCAGGAGTGTTGAAAGCTACGGTGTATTCGTGGAGCTGATGCCCAATCTGGCAGGGCTTGCCGAATATCGCGACAACGTATATCCAGGACAGTCAGCTGCGGTTTACATAAAAAGCATAATCGCGGATAAAATGAAAATCAAGCTTATTATCATCGACGCGGAGGATTGCTACTCTCCGCCAACTCCCCTTTCCTATTTCGTAGACCCCAAGGAGACCCCACACATCAGCTACTGGAGATACTCTCCAAGCAGCTCAAGCAAAATCATAGAAACCGTATTTTAAAAAGAAGGCTCAGTTTTGAGCCTTTTTCTATTGACTAAAATCCCCGAATATGGTAAAATTAAGAAAAAATATCGGAGAATATTATGGTTTATCTTGGAAATGATTGGGACGAGCTTTTAGCCGATGAATTTAAAAAGGATTACTATCTCGCCCTTCGAGAATTCTTAAAAAGTGAATATTCCTCAAGACGTATTTATCCGCCCATGAACGATATATACAATGCACTTCGATATACCTCCTACAAGGATACCCGAGTTGTTATTCTGGGACAGGACCCCTACCACGGCTTTGGTCAGGCACACGGTCTTTGCTTCTCTGTTAAGGAGGGTACTCCCCCTCCCCCCTCGCTGAAAAACATTTTCAAGGAGTTAAACAATGAGCTTGGTATAAGCGAGCCGACCACGGGAGAGCTTGTAGGCTGGGCAAAGCAAGGTGTATTGCTCCTCAACACCACTCTTACCGTGCGTGAGGCATCTCCTCAAAGCCACAAGGGTAAGGGATGGGAAATTCTGACTGACAGAATTATCGAAATAATCAATCAGAAGGATACCCCCGTAGTATTTATGCTTTGGGGTGGCAATGCAAGAGCAAAAAAATCCTTGATTACCAATCCCAAGCATCTTGTGCTGGAATGCGCTCATCCCAGTCCCCTTTCTGCATACAACGGATTCTTCGGCTGCGGCCATTTTGTAAAGGCAAACGCCTTTCTTGAATCACGCGGAGAGAAAACCATTATGTGGGATAAAATCAATACTCTTTAATCAAAAAACCGAGGCACTCTTTTGCCTCGGTTATCTTTTTACTTTTTAATTTTTGGCTGATACTGCATAGAGTTAACCTTGTACACGGTAACGAAGGCCTTGGGATCGGTTTTCTTGATGAAATCCATAAGCTTACGGTATTCGCTCTTGTCAACTATGGTTACAACCTCTCTGCGAGGAACTCTGTCATAGGCACCGTAATTCTCATAAATCGTAGCACCGCTATGAAGATCGTTGAGTATAAAATCAATGAAAAGATCAAGCTTAGGCGAGATGATGCACACCTTTTTCTTCAGGTCAAAGCCGACCATGAAATAATCCAGCATCATAC
This sequence comes from Eubacteriales bacterium, assembly GCA_045632145.1. GTDB lineage: Bacteria > Bacillota > Clostridia > Oscillospirales > CAG-272 > UBA1740. The sequence goes on from JAZQWB010000012.1 coordinate 64,942, forward strand.
CGCAGAAATAAGTACCGATAACGCTGAGCACAACAGTCTTAGTGCTTGTATTGGGAACAAGTGCAGATGTCAAGGCAATTGCAATTCCTGCTGTGGAAACCGCCTTTCCGAGATCCATTTTAAGATGCTTGTTCATTATCTTGGCAATAATATCAACACCGCCTGAGGAGGCATTACGCGAGAACAGAATTGCCGTTCCCACACCAACCACCATTATGTAGGCGATAACGTCCAGCAAGGGATCGTCGGTGAGCGACTTATCAGAAAAGAACTGTCCGAGTACACCCATAAACACAGGAACCATAATAGCCGTATAGACTGTCTTAATGCCAAACTCGGGGCCTACAAGGATAAAGCCGAGTATGAGAAGTATAATGTTAATCAAAAGATTAAGCACCCATACCTCAAGATCAATGAAATTGCTGAGCACCATTGCGAGCGCCGAGCCGCTTCCTATAGCAACTTTGCTGGGAATAAGGAAGAAGAACACCGCTGCAGCCGCAACAAATGCGCCTATGGTGATCATAACAAAATCAATAAGCGCCGACTTTAAGTCTATTTTTTTGATATCAAACTTCATTTGTTTTATACCCTCTTAAATAAAAAGTAGATCAGCACAAGTGTGCCTAATACTATACGATAATAGCCAAAAGCCTTGAAATCGTGGCTCTTAACAAAGTCAATTAAAAATTTAATTATAGCTAAAGAAACGAGAAAGGAAACCAGAATGCCTACCATCAGTAATACAATCTCGGCATTACTCGGGCTGAATCCTCTCAGAAAATACTTAACCACCTTTAGACCCGAGGCACCAAGCATAATGGGAATTGCCATAAAAAATGAGAACTCCGAGCTTGCCTCTCTTGAGGCTCCGATGAGCATTCCACCAAGAATTGTTGACCCGGATCGCGATGTTCCGGGGATCAATGACAGCACCTGAAAAGCACCGATTTTAAATGCATCGGCATAGCCTATAGCATTAACTGTTTCTACCCCGTTTTTCTTTTCTGCCCTGTTTTTTTCTATGAAAATAAATATTATGCCATATATAATCAAAGAAAAAGCAACCACAACGTAACTGTAAAGATACCTATCAAGCAGGTCATCAAGCAGGAGTCCGAGGACCGCGGCAGGAATTGATCCAACCAAAACCTTACCCCAAAGACTCATTCTCAAAAGGCACTCCGACCTATCATTTAAAAAGGGATTTAACCTCTTATAGAACAGAACGGGAACCGCCATAATTGCACCGAGCTGAATAACCACAAGAAACATCTCAAGAAAATCAGCCGAGACGTCAAGCCTGATAAGCTCGTCGAGCAAAATCATATGCCCTGTGGAGCTGATAGGCAGCCATTCTGTTATTCCCTCCACAATACCGATAACGATAACCTTAAGTATCTCTACAATAAACACAAGCCAAACCTTACTTTGCGCGGAGAATATCTCCCTCGTTTACCGCAAAGGGCACCTTCATATAGAATTTCATATAAGGATGAGGCGTGCTTTCAATAGGATTCATATTCTCATCAAAAAGCTCACCGACGGTAAGCTCTCGTCCGATGCTACCTGGGGTGAGAATCTCGGCCGCGTCACCAAAGCACATTTTATTGCGCTGAGTAAACTCGCCTATTCCCTTTTCCGCATCATATCCGGTGGCAACCGCAAGATATGCCTTATCCTTTATATAACCGTTGTTAGGTGCAAGATTAGCATCTGCGTGAGAGTCTGTGAAATAGTATCCTGTATGATAATCTCTGTGGCTTACAGATTCAAGCTCGCGATACCAGGCAGGATCATACTTATATTCACCGGAGAAGTAAGCATCAAAGGCCATTTTATAGGCGTTTGTTACAACTGCGGTATAGTAAGCCGATTTCATTCTTCCCTCTATCTTAAAGGAGTTTATACCAGCCTCGATAAGCTCTGGAATATGCTCGATGGTACAGGTATCGCGGCTCGCCATAATAAAGGTCTCGCCGTTAATCTCCTCGACGGGCATCTTACAATCGGGTCGCTTCTCCTCTTCTATCTCATAACGCTTAATGGTGTAATTCCATCTGCAGGGCTGTGCACACATTCCGCGGTTGGCATCTCGGCCTACCATATGGTTGGAAAGCAGACATCTGCCGCTATAAGAAACACACATGGAGCCATGCACAAAGCACTCAAGCTCCAGCTCATCGGGAATTCCTGCACGTATAGCCTTGATTTCCTCGAGAGTAAGCTCTCTGGCAAGCACAACTCTCTTTGCGCCGAGGCTGTGCCAAGCATTGCAGGCTGCCGCGCTGGTGGCATTTGCCTGGGTGGAAATGTGTATCTCCATATCGGGAAGCATTTCCTTAACAAGCATCATAACTCCCACGTCAGCGATAATCATTGCATCTATATTTATATGCGAAAGATCGCTTAAATATTTACGAAGCAAGGGATATTCATATTCTCTGGGCATAGTATTAAGTGTAAGATACACCTTAACACCTCTTGCGTGCGCGTATTCAACGGCCTCGTTAAGCTCCTCAACCGAGAAGTTGTCTGCGGCCGCACGCATACCAAATATTTGTCCTGCAAGATAAACCGCGTCAGCACCGTAAAGTATGGCGGCACGCATCTTCTCAAAATTACCCGCAGGAGAAAGAATTTCGGGTCTTTTCATTTTACATTCCTTTCGGACTTTTAACTGCAATAAGATTAATTTCCCACGCAGGCAGACATTTCAACCTGCACAGATGGAGGTCATACGAGGGATAAGTATCAGCAAAATAATTGATAAGCTCAAAAATGTCGCGGCTGCGATGATAGAGAGATACCAAAAGGCTTGGCTCATCCCGGTCGATAATCTCGCGAGAGCCCATAATAGCCTCTCGCTCCGCCCCCTCAACGTCATACTTTATGTAATCAATTCTGCCACGGGCTACGGTGTCTATCTTAACCATCTTAACCGCGTCCTCGCTATGCTCGAAGGAGGCCGTCGCAACTGCGGTGGAGTTACGGTTGCCGCTTCCGAAGAATCTGCCGTCGGTGTCCTCGCACCAGGCTGCCGCATTGACGGTTTCGATAGCAATTTTGCTTTCTGCCTCGGAATATTTAAGCAATCTCTTAAAAGTCTTTTTGTCAGGCTCCAGAGCCACAATGCTTTCAAGATTTGAAAAATAGCTCTTCATCTCTCTTGCGGTGTCACCGTTATATGCACCTGCATCAACGGCTCTTATGATTTTATCACAAGGAAGAACTGAGTACATATCATCCCTGTCGATGTAGCATTCAAGCAGATAATTCATTCTTCCGCTGAGCCTGTAATTCACAATAGAGGAGAAAATCGCCCTGGACTCATCGTCAAAGAGACTCTCGTATGCTCTTACTATCTCATTATAATGAGTATTGTAAAAAGCCTTATCAAAATACTCACTCACGTCAGCAATGGGCATATCGGGCACGTACATATCATACTCATCGTTTATCTCGGAGAGCATACTAACCACGTCCTCCCTGTTGGAGGCAAAGGACAGGACAATTACAAACTCGGTATAATTCTCTTTAATCTCCGAGAAGGATCTGACCTTTTTTCCGCGGAAGGAATGTCCACGCACAAAGCCATCGGAGGCAAAAACCTCGCTGACGGTTATGCCGAGCTGAGCAAAGCGCTCAAAAAGCTTATCCGCACCGTTTCCCATACCGTAAACCATGATGGGACGGCTCTCATTTTTAAGTTCATCCCACATATCCGTTTTGGCGGGATAGGTCGGTAATGGAAAATTCTTAATAGGCATTTTTACTCCAAAAATATTTATACATTATATATTATACCAAAAAAGACGAAAAGTCAAGGAATTATGAAAAAGTATTGCAAAAGTAATTTATGTATGCTACAATAAAATAAAAAACGAAGGAAGGGTTAGTTTATGGATTGCATATTCTGTTCTATTATCAAGGGAGATATCCCCTCTAAAAAGGTATATGAGGACGATAATTGCTATGCATTTTTGGACATCGCACCCCAGGCTCCCGTACACTGTCTTGTGATTCCCAAGGAGCATATTCAGTCTGCCGACTGTGTTAACGAGGAGAATGCTCATATTATCGGAGGCATTTTCGCTGTTATTCCTAAAATCGCAGCATCTCTCGGCCTTGAAAACGGATATAGAATTATCACAAACATCGGTGAGGACGGTGCACAGACCGTAAAGCATCTTCATTTCCACATTCTTGGCGGTAAGAAGCTCCCCGAAAATATTGTATAAAAAAATAAATATCCCCCCGTAGAACGGGGGGTATTTCATTTTCGGGCATAGCCCTAACCGCTACTGGCGACGCACAAGTGCGTTTTAGATTGGCCTGCCAGCCATGCAATTGTTACTTACTACCCATAAATGGGTCCCGTG
>JAZQWB010000013.1:0-9390 GCA_045632145.1 Eubacteriales bacterium
GGTTTTTATCTAAAGAATAATTTTAGCGTTACAGAGTTCTATGAAACCTATGGTGATGAAACGGTTCTCCGTTATAAATGTGAATTAAATCGATAGATAAATTCCAATAGGTCGAACAGTTAGGAAAATAAGAATTTGTTGTGAGGAGGGGTTGCATGAAGAAAATATTAACACTTTCTGTTATCATCGTAGTGATGCTTTCCTTGACATCCTGTGGTGTAGTTGAGTGGTTGATAGGGTTAAAAGCGGATAGAACCTATACCATTCACTTTAACGCTAACGGTGGCGAGGGTGAAATGGAGGATTACCTCGTTGAGTCAGGTGATGACGGTTGGCTTCCAAAATGTACTTTTACTAAAGAAGGATATGAGTGCGTTGCGTGGGGACTTGACCCCGAAGGAAAGAAATATGCTACTCAAATAGATAATTTGACATTTAATCTCCCTTCAAATGTGAAAAACGGCGATACCGTAGAGCTTTACGCTATTTGGACAACCCCGGGGTTTGCCTTTGAAATAAGTACAATGGGTTATTTTGCACATTGGGATATAACCGATTATGATGGAAACGCAAGTCAGATTATAATTCCCGCTTGGTATGAAGGTTTTGCTCAAGGAGGATACGGAAGCTGTCACGTTAATACGATTGCAAACAAATTATTTATGGATCACACAGAAATAGAATCTGTAAAAAACATTCCGGTTAATTATTTATCCGACGATTTGTTTAAAGGTTGCACTTCACTTAAGACTGTTGAGATAAGAGATGGTAAAGTCATTTATGATATTGGCGACCGTACCTTCTATAATTGCACAAGTTTACAAGGCGTAGAACTGACGGCAAATCTTGATACGATCGGTGATGAAGCTTTTTATATGTGTACCTCAATCGAAAAGCTGGTAATACCTGCATATCTTGAAGAATTAGGAAACAACGTATTTTATGGTTGGACGGAAGATCAGGTAATTGAGTTTACAAGATATTCTGAAAATCCGTTTGGAGAAGATGCTTTCAATGGATGTAATGCGACAATTATATGGTCAGGGAAATGAAATACTTTGTTCGCAAAAAGCAAATAATCAAATCCCAATTTTTCGAACTATATAGAGTACAAACCATTGTAAGAAAATGCACCCATAATGCTAAATTTTGCACCCGTTTTTAAATGGTATCAAAATTTTAGATTACTCACAAAAAAGCAATTCTACCCTTGTGGTAGGATTGCTTTTTTGCTTGGTGTGTCAATTAGGTTCTGTTTTGCGTAGCAGAATGCAGGTTCGCATACCATAGGTATCACGTAGCGCAGCGAAGTTACCCTGTCATTTCGACCAAAAAGCAATTCTACCCTTGCGGTTTGGTTTGACTTTTTTTCTAATTTGCTTATTGTAGTTTTTAACAAATATAAATAATTTCTTTTAATATTAGACATTGACAATGGGAAAAATAAGGCTTATAATATATGATAGAGATGCAAAAAATGTAAGTTTTGGAGGAATTATCCGTGGAAAACGCAACAAATGACAAATACAAGGACAAAATTATTACAATACCCAACATTCTTTCCTTATTTAGAATATTGCTTATTCCCTTGATAGTTTGGCTTTATATCGGAAAGGCAGACTATATTATGGCGGGTATTTTTGTGCTTGTGTCGGGACTTACCGACATTGTTGACGGATATATCGCGAGAACCTTCAATATGATCAGCGACGTGGGAAAGGTGCTCGATCCTGTTGCAGACAAGGCTACACATTTCGTGGTAATGATCCTTATTGCTACAAGGTTCCCTCTTATCATTATTCCTGTAGTTCTCTTGGCTGTTAAAGAAATCTTCATGGCCATCACGGGCTATATGGTAATCAAAAAATGCGACATCGTTCTCGGTGCGGAGTGGTATGGCAAGGCTGCTACTGTAGTGCTGTCTGCAATTATGATTTTGCATCTTTTCTGGTACAACATTAATCCTGTTGCATCTATCATCTGCATTGTGCTTGCGAGTGCTATGATAATTCTTGCACTTGTGCTTTACGCAATCAGAAACTTCAAGTATCTTCTCTAAAAACTTTTAGGGTGGCTCGATTTACCGAGCCACCCTATTTTTATTTCATTAGCATTATAGCAATCGCAATTGCCTCGAGAAGCACAAGATGTGCAGGATAGAATATGTAGAAGAAATATTTAAGCTTGGCACTTCCCCTCTTCTCCGAATAGCAAAGAAGGAGAGGTATGGAAAGCAAGGAATAATACTGGATTCCACCGCTGTCTATCGCAAGCAAAAGCAAACCAACCGCAAGCGCGCCAACCTTCAGCAAGTAGCTATTAAGCCACTTATATTTTCTTCCTATCTTGGTATCCTGCAGGTCAAAAATCGATGCGATAACAGGTATCATACATCCAATAAATCCGTAGTCGATAGTCAGCTGCTGATTAAGGTGATACACCGCCCAAACAGAAAAGACAAGCAGGCCTCCAGAAAGGAGACATTTTGAAAGCTCGGGACTGTCATAAAAGATACACTGCTTAAAGTACCAGAGTGCATATATTGTGAGAATAGAAAGTGTAAAGGTTACAAGAATACACATATAAAGGCTGCTTGCAAGGAAGAAATACACCAGCTGACAGCCCAGCGCGATTCCACCAATGGTAAGCAGGTACTTAAGCTTGTTACGTGTGTACTTTGCCCCCTCGGAAATCATAAAGGCGAAGATGGGGTAAGACAGACGTCCTATGATACGGAAAATGGGCTCATAGGGAAAGAACAAAACTCCTACGTGGTCCACAACCATAAGTATGGCGGCAATGATTTTCAGCATATTGCCGTTAAGAAATCTTATACTGTTAAGCTTCATAAAAAATCCTTTTATCTTATAAAAGGCACTGCTGTGCAGTGCCTTTTCGGCTTTGAGAAGCGATACTACAATGTTTCCTTTTTGGCTATATTATATCCTAGACCGTCAAATTTGTCAAGCACTATATAATAAAATTGGAAGGGCGCGGGGCCCTTCCAATCTCTTTTTTAGTTAAGATTAATCTGCGAGAGTGCTCTTGCTACCAAAGGCAATCTCGTCATTAGACTTAAGATAGAAGCTGGAGATATTAACATCAAGCTCACCGAAGGTGAAGGTAATTGTGTTAGTACCCTCGGTCAAGGTGATAGTTGCAAGTTCTGTTCTTACAGCCTTGTCGGTATACCATCTGTCGCTGTTGATGTTCTGCACCGGCTTCATAACCACGGTATTGGCAACACCGTTTGCGTTGGTCGAGGTTATGGAGGTAATAATCTTATCTGTATTGTAACCAGAAGTATTCTGGAATACAAAGCCGAGAATAAGAGTTACGTCGGTTGTCTTATCAACGGTAACAGTAACGGTATAGCTGGTGCCCTGGTTGTTCTGATAGAATACACCGTATTTGGAATCACCGGGCTCTCTCTTCCAAGCAGAATTGTCGTTCTTCTTAACGATAGAACCACCATTTTCCTTAAGGAAGGGGTCAAAGTCGCTGATGCTTCCACCGTGAAGAATCTTGGTGGGCTCGTGAGTAATGGTTGCGAAGGATATAATCTCAACACCAAGGATGTTAAGGTTCTCATCACCCATAGTGAAGGTAATAACGTTCTTGCCTGCCTCAAGACTGATTGCCGCAAGCTCAACGCTTACCGCAGTGTCGGTATTCCATCCTCCAGGAAGAGTTACGTCCTTATTGTAAATCGATCCGTTGGTGGTACCGCTACTATTGGCAACAGAAATGCTCTTAATAATCTTGTTACAATTCAAGGTAGCCTTATCCGAGCAAAGCTTAAGCACGAATACTGCCTCTGTAGCTCTCTCTGCATTTATTTCAATAGTAAACGTTGCACTCTGAGTAAGCTCATAGTAAACACCGTAGGTGGTACTTCCCTTGTTTGTCGTATTACCTGTCTGAGTGGTATTAGGACCGTTGTTATCAACAAAGCTGGTGAATACATCATCATCTTTTGTTACATCAAAGGTATATTTATCTGCCTCTTTCACAACGATCTGATAAACGACACCGTCTACATTGTAATTCCATACAGATTCTACACCTGTAGAAACAAGAGTATAACCGTTGTCAACAGAAATAACGGGAAGAACCTTTGTAGTATAAGCACGACAGGTCTCACAGTATGCACCCAAGATACCGCTTGCGCTATAGGTGGGATTAGTCATAACACTCCACACATCATAGGTGTGACCTACGTTAACCTCGGATGTCCACTGAACATCTGCCTCAGCAGTAAGTGCAATGTAGTCGAAGTTAAGAGACTTGCTACCGATATCATTTCTGATGAACTCGATAACGTTGTTGCCCTCCTTAAGATCGATGGTACCAACTTCAAGCTCAAGCCAGTCGTAATACTTAACGTTCCACCAAAGAGGATAGATAATAGAAGGATCTACGTTAATTGCTTTTCCGTTAACCTTAATGGTGAAGAGCTCGCCAAGTCCAAGTGCGTATTCCTTACAAGCCATTGTTACGGTAAATGTAGCCTTCTGTGCCGTAGCGGAGGTAATGTTGAATGTAAGAGTCGCGCTAGTGGACTCCTCAAGCTTATAAATGAACATATCGCCACTGGGATAGTTAGTCTTGTCGGAGGTCTTACCCTCGTTACCAACGTGAGTAATGCTAGAAACAATATTCATATCGGAGCACTCTGCCTCGAACTTAACTGCGTTACATCTATCGCAACGAGTACCGTTCCAGTTATGGCCAAGTGCGGGAATAACAGTAGGTGCTGCAATGTCCTCATCACACTCGGAGCAATGAGTTCCTGCGGTATAACCATCCTTAATACATGTGGGATCAACGGCACCACTAGCAACAGGAGTATGAACGTGGCTGTCATCCACCTCGTACCATGCAAGCTCACCAACAGAGATAAGCTCGAAGTAGTCGATGTTATTAAAGGTCTTGCCGGCATTAGCGAAGGTAATAACGTTCTTACCCTTCTTAAGCTCGATAACAGAAATATCAAACTCCTCCCAGTTGTAATAGGTGTTTCCGGAGTCCGCAACTTCTGTAACAAGATTGCCGGGAATATCAATGTTTTTACCGTTAACGGTAAGAGTTCTACCGTCACCGATCTTGAACGTCTTGCTATTATGCTCGGAAATAACTGCTACGAACATAGCATAACAAGATCTGTCACTGTAAATTTCAAGGGTAATGGTCCATGTGGTGCCGTCAACCTGTCCAAGGTAAGTGCTACCGCTAGCACCGCTGATAACGTCAACGTAACGGCGGATCTTATCACCGCTGAAGATTGCGCCCTCGGCCTCAAACTTATAGCGCTCTGCACCATCGGGATATGTACCTGCATCAAAGCTGAAGGTTACACCGTCCTTGGTAATAGACCACTTTGCCTTACCAAAGCCGTTTGTAGCACCTGCATCGGTAACGGTCTTGGTATAGCCGTTGGCCTCGCTGATTGCAGGAAGCTCATCGGTCACAAGATCACGACAGGTCTTACAGTATTTCTGAACAGTACCGCTCTGAGTAGTGGTGGGCTCGGTAGCCAATGTCCAAGCCTCATAGGTATGACCTACGTTAATCTCGCTGGTCCACTTAATGTCAGAGGTTGCATAGAGTGCGATATAGTCGAAGTTAAGAGACTTCTTTTCGATAGGCTTCTTAACAAACTCGATTACGTTGTTACCCTCAACGAGATCTACCATAACAACCTCAAGCTCAAGCCAATCGTAATACTTGACATTGCTATAAAGAGGATAGATAATCTCGGGATCAATCTCACATTCTACACCGTTAACCTTAATGGTGAAGAGCTCGCCAAGTCCAAGTGCGTATTCCTTGCAACCCATATTTACACTGAGAACAGCCTTCTGTGCTGCGCTGGATGTAACGTTGAATGTAAGAACGGCACTCTTGGACTCCTCAAGCTTAAATACGAACATACCGCCACTGGGATAATTCGTTGCGCTGGGATGCTTGCCCTCGTTACCAACGTGGTTGATACTGGAATCAATAGTGGTCTCAGCACACTCTGCCTCGAATACAAACGCAGAGTAGCCCTCGCCAAGCTCATCCTTCAAGGAGGGCTTTACGGTAGTGCCGCCATTATCGGGATCCTCGGTAACGTCGCTGCCAAGAATATCACGCATAAAGTCGGTCGGTAATCCGGGAAGAGTCAGGGATACATAAATCGAGCCTGCACCGATAGCAAGTGCTATAACGATGGCAAGAACGGTAGAAATAATCTTGATTACCGCGGGCTCGGTAATATTAGATGCCGCATCTCTAAGGAAGATGAAGGCAAGAAGTGTAATTACGAAGGAAATTGCGGTTGCAATTGCAATACCTGTCTGAACATCCTTAACAAGAACCTGCCACCACTCGTCAACCTGATAAATTCTAGTGTTGGAGCTGAAGCCGTTCATAGAGTTGCTGTTGGCAGCAACATAAAGAATATTGTGTACGGAGTCGCGAATTGCGAGTGCAATAGTAGGATTGTTTTCTGCAAGGAAGTAAGGCGCCTCTGCGGTATCATCAAGAATACAGTCGTTACCTGCCATTACGCCATCGATAACGCCCATGTAATCACGCCATGCACAGTCACTGATTACAAAGCCCTCAAAGCCCCACTCACCACGGAGTACTTCTTTAAGAAGGCCAACGTGCGCACCACTCCAAGAGGTACCAAGTCTGGTGAAGGCACTCATCATACCTGTACAGTTACCCTCGGTAACCGCATACTCAAATGCCTGAAGGTAAACCTCACGAATAGTCTGCTCATTTGCCCAAACAGCGCTACCGAAACGGTTGGTCTCGCTATCGTTAAGAACAAAGTGCTTAAGGTTTACGTAGTTACCTGTTTCCTGAATACCGATAACCTGCCACTTACACATAATGCCGCTGATGAAGGCATCCTCGGAATAGTACTCGTAGTTTCTACCGGAGTATGTGGATCTGTGAAGGTTTGCACCAGGAGCATAGATGCCTGTTACACCTACGTGGAGCATATCCTCCCCCATAAGGTAACCAACCTCGTATGCAAGCTCATCATTATAGCTTGCTGCAAGAAGAGTGGTACTGGGGTAAGACATAGTATATGCAGAGGAATTGGTCTTGTACTTCTGTCTGATACCCATAGGACCGTCGTGGGTAATCTCAGCGGGCTTAGCCACGCTGATAACCTCCTTGGTACCGTGGTAGCAGTGTGCAAGAAGCTTAACCTGCTCCTCAAGAGTCATCTGATTAAGAAGTGCGTCCCAAGAGGGATGATCGTAAGGAAGTCCCTTAAGGTCGATAAGGTTGAATACTCTGTCCTGACCGTAGAGGGGCATCTTATCGTTAGGATTAATAGCAACATCCTTATTCCAGCCAAGGTCCTTTACCATTGCTGCATTAAGAGAAAGGTTAAGCTGCTTAGGATAAGTTGCCTGCCAGTCGCTTCTGGAGAGGTAGGTCACCTGGTTGCCTGTATTATTAACATACTTGTTCCAATCAACGTCGTCAAACTGGTTGGTGATCTTTACACCTGTGTCGGACACACTGTATGTAGTGAAGTCATCCTCGCTGAAGCTGATAAGCTCTACCATAGAGCTGTTACCTGCAGCATCCATCACACCGCCTGTGTTGTCGGGGGTGTATCCCTTCTTAGCGAGAATATTGTTAATAGCATCGTGAGCATCGTGACCTGCTACGAAGTAATAGTCGCCTGCCTCACGGATGTAGGTCTTTGCGTTGTTAGCATCATAAGTCTTAAGAGCATCGTCTCTTACAATAATAGAAACGGTTACGCTCTCACCGGGCTGAAGCTCCGGAGTCTTTGCATAGCCTGCAAGGTTAACTGCAGCCTGCTCTACCTTATGCTGTCTGTCATAATCGGTGTAGGGCTTCTGAACGTAGATCTGAACTGCGTCCTGGCCGTTTTCATCACCGATGTTGGTAACGGTAACGGTAACGTTGTAGTTGCCGTCCTCCTGAAGCTCAACCTTAAAGCCGCTGTACTGGAACTCTGTGTATGCCGCACCGTAACCGAAGGGGAATGCAACCTCCTCAGAATACTTCCAGCCGGCAGCAGAGTTAACCGCACCTGCGGTAGAGCTTGCGTTACCCTGACCCATAACTGCGTCCTCGTATCTGGTCTCGTAGTACTTGTAGCCGAGATAGATACCCTCAGTGTATATGGTGTAGGTGGACTGCCACTGAGCGTTTGCAATACCGATGGTATTTGCATTTGTATAAATAAGGGGAGTAAAGTTTACTGTTACGGGGTTGGAGTTACAGTTCATAAGGAAGGTATCTGCAAGGTGGCCCGAGGGAATAGACTTGCCTGCAAGAATGTTACCTACCTCGTCAAGACCAACCTGACCGGTCTGGCTGACCCAAAGACAGCAATCAATATCATCCTTGAACTCAAAGATAGGAGCGAACCAGATGTCTGTAGCGGTATTAAGAAGAACGATAACCTTCTTGAAGGTACCAGCCTTCTTAAGCTCTACAACGTTTCTGATCATATCCAGCTCTTCCTTGCTGAGATCGTAGTAGGAGCCGCTGGGTGTATCAACACCTGTAAGAGCCGCGTCACCGCTACTGCCGTTCTCACCGGTCTCACGGGAGAGAACGATGATAGCCGCATCACCGAAGGAGGCAAAGGAATTCTTAACCGCGTCGGTGTACTTGTTCCACGGAACCTCGTTAATAAGGTATCTACCGTCTCTTACGTAGTCCTTACCTGCACCGCTCTTATAGAAGTTCCAGAGGGTGTCGTTTACAGAAAGGCCTGCGTTGGTAAGCGCCTTCTTCATATCGTTGGAGCCGGAGGTGTTCGCCTTACCGGAGCCGAAGCCGGAGTGAACCCAAGCAACGGAGGAATGGCTGAACAAGCTTACCTTGTTGCCCTGTGCAAGGGGAAGACCGTTATCAGCATTGTTCCAGAGAATGGTAGAGCCCTCTCTCTGTACCTGATATGCCTTCTCAATAGCTGCCTGACGGAGAGCAACGTCGTCGTATACCTGATGAGTATAACCGTTCTCATCGGTAACGTAAAGAATATTGCCGTCAGCATCGTACTGAACGTACTTGGACTTGAAATACTCAAGGTCCTCTTCTACACCGGTATCAATGGTCTCGGTACGGTAACCGGTAAGACCAAGAGAACCGTTAATAACATTTTTGTAATCCTCGAGGATAACGCCTGCCACCATTGCAATCACAAGCCAGAGTGCAAGGTATACAGTGAGCATCGCCCAGAAGGATCTCTTCAAGAACATTTTCATAAGTGTCTTTTCTCCTAATTATTATTCTGCGTTTTCACTGAAGCGGTGTAAAACAAGGCTGATCGCTGTGCCAACACCTGTCACTGCCTGTGCGATGAACAAAGGTAACATAAACCAGGACTCACGAAGT